>NZ_CP129674.1:1685657-2022788 GCF_041080795.1 Bifidobacterium sp. WK041_4_12
AACCGGCTTATAAAAAATTTGACTTATAACGATTGTAACTAGCGGAATCACATTGAAAACAAGCAGAGCAGCGTAACGCCTAAACGGAGTTCCACTAGTGATAGAACCAAGGCAGAAGCATACATAAGTGATGATGTAATTTATATACGGCTTTGGCAACACAAAATAGTCCGCATACGTGTTAATCTTCGTGTAAATTGAAATAGTCTTCTTTTCATTCTTAATATATATGAGAAGTGCAACTACGATTAAGAGGAATACGGAATACATCAAAACCATTCTGTTCACAGAAGAATACATATCGAATGATGATCCACTTATGAAATACCCATTCACTTTGCTATAAATGCCGGACCAAAAACTTTTACCTGGTAAGAATTTCATTGCCAGAGTAGCGCCAGTAATTGCAAACAATCCATAAAGAGCCAAAATGATGTTTATGCAAATTCGTATTTTTGTCTTTTTGATGCTAGAAAGTATAAACAAAATCAACTGCACCCACGCACCAACATGGAATAAGCCTGCTGCGACACAGCATAATAATGCTGGGACAATACCCTTCTTCTTGTTACGAAGTGTTATTGATAATATTGCAGCTGAGCTCAGTCCCATCGCGGGAAAATTACGGACTCCGCCAACCATCCCTGACAGACTAAAGGATGAAATCGCGAGCCAACATGTGACAAGAAATGGTAAAACTGGGAAACTCTGAGTTTTATAGGTTATAAAAATTATATAAGCAAGTGCAGCAAAAAAAAGAAATGCCGCAAATGACTGTAATATCGCTGAAGAGGCTGATGGGGACACAAAATACAGCAGGACCGCCGAACCGGGACTAGTCAGGTATTCCTTCAAAAGATATGAAAATCCATAAGTCTGAGCAGAAAGCATCTCATTATGCATTCTGACTATATCGGCATAACCCGAGAATTGAATTAGAGAAGCAACATATGTAAGGACGAGTACAAAAAGAATTAAACCTACTTGAATATATAGTCCCTGACTTCTTCCTTGGGCACGCATTGCGTACCCAACGCTGAGGATAAGCGCAAGCGCTGCTAACGAATAAATGAAAGCTACCATTAATAATTCTCCAAGATAATATGCATTAGCAATGCTAATTCAATTTCCACTGTAAAATCAATCTCCCTAATCTACGTTTTAAGATTCTACTAGAAGATTACAAGCAGAATTGTTAGACGGCGGTGATGTTCTGAAATTTACAGATATTGATTTCGCGTATTTAGCCCTTGAGAGTTATAAATTTGAAGCAAATAAATTGCTGTTTTCTATTTGCTCTTTTCAAGAAGTTGCTGCAAGAGTGGGGTCTGGTTCTTCAACGTCCATTTTGATCTTGCAAACAGCTCAGAGTCGGATTCTCTTTCTGTATTTTCGATTTTTTGGACGTGGTTTGCCCAACAAGAATCATTGGAGTCTAATGATAGATATTGTGTATGCTCGGTAACGATTGATTCTTGTGACACTGTGTTAGAGGCAATATAAGGAAGTCCGCAAGCTTGAGCCTCCAAAAGTACGATTGGAAGGCCTTCAAAAAGTGATGGTAGGAGCAACATGTCCATTGCATTGAGAATACTTTCAACAGCTCTTACGTTTCCAGTAAATATTACCGATGATTCGAGTCCAAGCTTTTGAACTTCTTTCTTCAACTCAGATTCAAGCTCACCAGAGCCCGTCAGTACCAATTTAGAATTTGAGTTCAAACTATGGAATGATCTAAATATGTCCAAGACCCTTCTTGGATTTTTTTGTTTTGTAAATCTACCGACGAATCCTACTAATAATTCATCGCTAATCCCCAAGCGATTTCTCATTGTTTGTCGAGCATTGGCGTTGAATGTGAAACGTTTCGTATCAATTGCGTTGGGAACGAGCGTAAAAGATTGTTGCGTTCCAAAAATAAATTCTGCCGCTTCCGTTGAACATGCCCACTTATCAGTTGAAAATCTATTCACCAGCTTGCGATTGACAAGGTTAAGTGGCATCTTTATAAATTTGCTTGGAGTACCAGCATTATGCGAATGAGCAATAATTCTTGATATCCCATTACGTCGGGCAGCGACTATTGGCAAAATATTGGCTGCTGAAAGCATGTTGTAATAAATCGCGTCATACGAAGTCTTTTCGAGAATCGCACAGATTTTTTTATAGTATGCCAACGGTTTCCTATGGAAATCGGGAACCTTGTAAACCGTAGAACCATTTTTACGGAATTCATCCTCATAACACATTGTCGGTGAAGAGGAAACAAAATCAAAATGAATATTATAGATGGTATTGAATACGTTGTAGAAATATGTTTCAACACCGCCTATTTTATCATGTACACCGAAAACCAATATATTTTCTGGCATCTATTTTAATCCTTCCGTTTCGGTTTCTCGGGATACTCACCCGGGGTTCTTGCCCAAATTGTTAGGGTTTGACGATTCCGGTGAACATGACCCGTGCCCCCGTGTGACATTTTCAGTCGCGGAACAAGAAAACCGCAATTGGAAAGCTGGAGATACGAAACCATGCACGGTAAAATCATACAAGTTACTCAGGCCATGCTCGAGACTCAACTGGATCGTATGGTTTCCGAGAAAGTCAACGAACTCTTCAATGAGACGCTGAGACCGATGATCTACTGGGTAAGGCTCGGCACGAGCGTTCCGAATCTGGGAAAGCGCATCATGCGCGTCAATGAGGGCGTAATGGGATCGCCAAGACCGGGAATATGACAACGTTGATATCCAAGCTTAATGGAACGGTCTTTGAGTAGGCTGTGATCTACCGTTACGCTAATACGTGGAGTCGGTCGAGGAGGAGTTCTAGCATGCTCGGTGGGTCACTGACGTGCTGAAGCTCGTGTTTCCTAAGAGCGTTTCCCAACGGCGGAAACTCATTGATGCTCAATTATTTGGTAAATAATACTTTCAACGTTTTCAACTGTCCAGTAAGCAGAAGAGCACAAACAGTCATGAGTATGTATACGGATGTGTAAAAGCTGAAGGAAATGAAATAATTATCCGTCAAGAATTCGAAATAATACTTGATGACCGCCAATGGCAGAAAACAAATTGTTGATGTAATGGCCGAAGGCAGGATAGGCTTGAAAAAATCGAACAGTTTATGAGAGAAAGTCTTTACCGTTGTGAAATAGGCAACAGTGATGGTCTGTAGAACAAAAGCTGCAGTAACCATTGCTGTTACCGTATACAAATTCTTAGATATTGCTCCTATAAGGACAAAAACAACCATTATTACAGTTGCAAAAATGCCTTGCGCAAATAAATAATCAGTTCGCCCGGCGCTCTGTAGAATACTACCGGTTATGTTGTTTACCATCTGAAAGGTGATACTTATGCTCAAGATCGTAAACAGTGGGACACATTGCATCCATTGACTTCCATACGCAAAATAGATGAGCTCTTTGTTACACAAAAGAAACAGAAAAGTTGCCATCGAGCCAATCATTGCCAGCACTGAAATCATTTTCGACTGGGCTTCATATAGTTTTTCTTTTTTATCTTGGTACATAGATAAAAAGGGTTGAATTATTGACCCTAATACCCCAGGTACAAATTGAATTGGATAGGTTGTTAGCTTATAAGCCTTGTCATAAAGTCCGAGAGGGGCTGATCCAGAAATCCGTCCAATAATCAAATGGTCGAGATTTCTTGAAAAATAATTAACCAAGCCAAAACCCGCTTGGTATGAAGAGTATCGTGCAACAATACGCATTGAATGTACTATGTGGATGTCAGAGAAACTTATTTGGCCCCTAACACTGATGAAATTCCAGAAGAAAACCAGAATTGAGATAATATTAATATTCCAAATCAATGACATTGCTCCGAAACCATTCAATGCCATAGTGACAGCAACTACGCCACCAATAATTGTGGTAACGATGAGTCTGAAACCAACGAGATCAAATCTTTTTTCCTTCAATAGGATCCCATTTGCAACCATGTCGATAGTGCTAAAGAATATCGATATGGCTGACCAGGCACAAAGATGCGTATAGGCAGCTACGCGGAAGAACCATGCTATGGGAAAGCCCAAACCGATAAATGCAAGAGTAAGAACAGATCCAAGGCCCAAGGAAAAAAGAAATATACTGCCATAATCGTTTTTTGTTAAATTCTTATACTGGATTATAGCGGGACCTAGACCCATGTCGGCGAGAATTCCAAAAAGGTTTGTAAAAATTGAAATACCAGCAATAATTCCATAGTCGTTGGGAGACAGTAAGCGAGCCAGTATAGCAGTCAGTATGAGTTGCAAAAACACATTTAAATATCTGGATCCAAATTGAATTGCTGCTGCACGGCGGAAGCTCATATTTCTGTTTGATTTCGATTCTTGCACGCGTTCATCATACCGTGTTTATCGAAAAGCACGTGAATTAATGTCAGCCAGCATCTGTTGCCATGTAGATACAACTGAATTGATTGAGAAGTCTTTGCTGCGCCGTAATGACAACGACGAGTATCTCTGTCTCTTCTCAAAACTCTGGATTAATGAATTGAGTTCCGAGGCAAACGAAGCAACGTTCCCATAGTCTGCAAGCAGACTGAAATGTCCATTATCCGTGGCTTCTCTCATTGCCGGAATGTCAAAAGCCACAATAGGTAATCCGCAACTCATTGCTTCAACTGCAACGAGGCTGAAGCCCTCCCAGCGACTGGGCATTACAAGAATGCTTGAAGATAGGTAATGATTCAAAAGATCGGTGCCATACAGCGGTCCTTTGAATTGGAGTTTGGCTAAAAGGTTCCGTTCCTTTGCCATAGCATTAATTTGTTCTTCATCCTGCCCTGATCCAGCCACAGAAATATACCAATCGTCCGGTATAAGCTCTGCGATTTGCAAGAGATAATCCAACCCCTTTTGCTGAATAACTAAGCGACCTGCAAATGCAATCTTTTTGCTGTTCAAATCAGCAACTTTGCCATCACTCTCGATTGTTGTTGGGTTGTGAATTAAATAACAATTCTTGTTAAAGGCTTTCCACTTTGAGAGTGTGTATCTTTCGAGGCAGATTATTCCATCCGCCTCCCGAGCTGCTGCACCGAGTTCCTTTTGTGAATCTGCAAAATATTTGTCCATATAAATGTCGAAATTATTGTGCATCCAAAGAAGTGTTCGAGTTCTGGGGTAAAGCTGTTTGATTCTAGCTGCCGCGGAGAAAAACCCTGGGTTAAGAATTATTACATCGAAAGAATGCTTTCTGAGAAATTGATATAACCTGTTTATACTCACATTGTTTATTGAAAGAAATGGGATTTTTCTTAATACATGACGTGAACCATCAAAAATAAAATTCTTAACATCACGGCGCGTTGTGTACGTATGACATGTCGAAGAATAAACTGCATCATTAGGTCTTGTTAGTAATAAACTAACGTCATACTCTGTTGAATTGAGTGCGCTGGCAATGGTTGAATTGACTCTCTGAATACCACCAAGATGCAAATCTTGTAGAACGAAAAGCACCCGCATCGGTTTATGGGCGTCTTCCACGTTCCGCTGTTGCTTTCCTGTATTGCTGCTCATATCCTGAACTTTCTTCGGCTCGGTAAACAAAATAACAATACCTCTGGATCATAGAGGCATTGTGCGATGTGGCTGGGATTCCTTCTCTGCGCTAGGGGTCAACCCTCTGTTTGGCGTTGCGTTGCTCTGCCCGCAGAGGCATGAGATGTGCGTTCGTTGTGGGCTTATCTCCCAACCTAGCATTATGCATTATGGTCATATTGTACGTTTTTAGGAATCGGCTGTTATCTCAGGGAAGGGAACAATATGGGATACCGGTATCTTTCCATTGAGGTTGACAGCAGACTTCCCGTAGATATGAGGATTTCATGTGACTCCGATTCATGGCTGAAAAAGTCCAGAGAACAGTACGCCAGAGAACAGCACTATGACCCAGGCGAATCAGTCAGGTACAGGGAACCTGACCTGCCAAAGATACGAGATATCCGCGGTGTGCTCAGTGATGAAACATACCATATCGACCTTAAGAACGAGTCCCCGTTCCCCAATGGAGGAACCATAACCTGCGTCTGCACGATTCCCATTCTGAAACCCGATGCACTGAACTTCACCTATGACGAAACCTCCGACGAGACATTCAATGCACGCTACTACGGCACACTGTACTTTCAGGAATTCAGACAAGTGACCTCGTGATGGTTCCGCTTTCTTTCCCCAGAACCTTGTCAATGCACTCAACCCGTCGCAATCACTAGCCATCACGCAAGATTGGAGCACTCTCATGGGATATCGATATTTCACCATTGTTGTTCACAGCGAATTTCCCGCTTCCGTCACGCTTGACTGGGAAGGCTCTCCCTTCACAAGACCGGCACGTGACTACGCAAGTCACATCAAGGTCGAGGACAACCCATTCATGAATAGAATGGTTGACTCCAGACGTCTCACCATCGATCTCAAGAAAGAAGGTCAACTCACTGGTACGGCGAGAGTCACCTGCACATGCCGTTTGATTCGCCCAGGAAATGCCACGGCATCCATCGAATTCGATTACGATGCATCATCGAACGACACGTTCAAATGCATTCTCAAGGATCACTGTAGCGGCATCAGCATTGAACAATTCTAGACGACTTGAGCTCCAGAGCGATTGAGAGCGAGTGCTCACAGCTTTCGACAGCAACGTTGGTGTTCATCAAATCCGATGGGTTTTCAAAGCGTCACGCGAACCGCCACTCAAGGTATCCCCCACGAAAATGCCACGCAGCAATCTGGCGTCAATCATTATCGATTATCTCGCTTCGCAGCAATTTCATTCCACTCGGTATGATTCTGATATTGCCCACCTTTGCCATGCCTCATGATTGGGATAGACTAATCACAGAATCAGGGGCTTCAATCATGAGCAGCCCGTGCTTGCATTGACTGGACTCCGCCAGCCGAGGAACATAGCGTCAAGAGTGTTGGAATATGAGTGTTGGAATATGAGTGTTGGAATATGAGTGTTGGAATATGAGTGTTGGAATAAAGGAACGATGAGCTGCATTTACAAGATTACTGAGGACATGTCGAGCTACACTGCCACGGAGAAAAAACTGGCAGACTACATTCTCCAACATCGCGAAGAGACCACGCTCAGCGCCACCAAGGAACTTGCAGCTCACGCAGGGGTGTCTCCCTCAGCCGTGGTCCGCTTCACCCAGCGCCTTGGATACAGCGGCTTCGTAGCGTTCAAGGTTGATCTTGCCAGTGACAGTGTCGATGAAATCGCCGATTTCGATGACATTCTCCTTGAAGAGGATTCCATCAGTGATGTCGTCAGAAAGTCAAAGGCGCTCAACACCAGACTTCAGGAAGAATCATATCGACTGCTGAACACCAACAGCCTGGCCAAAGCAGTTGAGGCCATGCAGCAGTGCCAGAATATATACCTCTACGGCATCAGCGCCTCTGGAATAGTCTGCATGGATTTGTGGGAAAAGCTTTCAAGAATCAATCGTCAAACCATCTATCATCAAGACTTTCATGATCAGCTTGCTGCCACCTCCCATATCGGTCCCAAAGATGTCGCATTGGCAGTCAGCTACAGTGGCAAGACGCACGAAGTGAACGCTGCCATGCGCTATGCGAAGGAGCAAGGCGCTGTAACCGTGGCAATCACGCAGTTCGAAAAGAGTCCATTGACGAGATTCTCTGACATTCTCTTACGCATACCGGCCACCGAACGAGAGATTCGATTGGGAGCCATCGCTTCCAGGAATGCATCGCTTATCGTCACTGACCTTATATATATGTGTCTGGCAAAGAATGACCTTGAAAAGACGAAGGAATATCTGGTCAAGACAAAGGAAGCGATTCAGCGTTTATATTGAGCCATGGAATTGAGCCAGAATCTAATCAGCTCCTAGACGATGGGATGACCACAATGAACATACGCATGATTGCCATGGATCTGGATGGCACGTTGCTCAGGAATGACCACAGCAGCGTATCGGAAGCATCGCTGCAGGCTATATCTGCCGCACACAGCAGCAACATCGTATGCGCCGTGGCGACTGGAAGAATCTTTTCAATCATTCCCGATCAGGTCCGTGCAATACCCGACATAGGCTGGTCGGTCACGTCCAATGGCGCGGTTCTGTACGACAACGCAATGCTCACAGATGGTACTTATGTCGACCCTCATGGGGCAGCTCGACTGTTGCACGGCATTCCCCAGAACACGTGGATAGAGATGTGGAGCTGTGGAAGGATCTATGTCGGGCGAAGGCAGTGGGAACAGATGGACGCTTACTCGCTGCGCCCGCTGCATGTTGAGGCATTGCAACGAATTGGAAAGGTCATCGACGATTTGCAGCAGCTCATCGATAACCAGATGCCCATCGAAAAGATCAACTTCCCTTCCATCGACAAGGCAACCCAGAACATGGTGATGAGCACCCTGCTCGACAACGAGTTCTATTCCTTCATACCCATGCACGAAGGTCTGGAAGTGATGGGCGCCACAGTGTCCAAGGAGCATGGCATTCAGCGACTCTGCTCGGTCCTGGGCATAGGGCTTGAAAATGTGCTGGCCATCGGAGACAGCGAGAATGATATCGAAATGCTGCAGGCTTGTGGCTTGGGCATCGCCATGGGAAACGCTTTGGATGAAGTCAAGGATGCAGCCGATGCCGTTACGCTGAGCAATGAAGAGAATGGTCTGGCACTGGCAATCGACCGATATGCGCTCACATAATAACAATGCAGGAATCCCAGTCATATAGTGACCGAGATTCCTGCATTGGGTTGCAGTCAGCACCAGGCAGTCAGCACATCATGCCTACTAGAGATTGTCCTTGAAGAAAGTCTCAAGTTCTTCAGCGGCCTTGTCTTCGTCCGCCCCGGAAATACTGACCTTCAACGGGTCACCCTTGGCAATGCCGAGAGACATGACTCCAAGAATGTGTTTTGCATTGGCGGTGTTTCCGTCATGATCCAAGGTGATGTCAGATTCAAACTGCTGCGCCATTTTCACGAGCTTTCCCGCTGGTCTGGCATGGATTCCCACAGGATCCGTGATAGTGTACGTAAATTCCTTGCTCATAGATGCTTCCCCCTTACTGTGCTTTGCCCGTTACAGAGAGAACCTTGGTCCCCACTTCAACATGCTGATTCGTGTAGGAGCCGAAGGAAGAAACAGCATCCATATTGGTGACGACAGTTATCACGGTGTCTTTCTTCCCAGCCTCGCGAATTTTTCCGAGATCCATCAAACCGAGCTGCTGGCCTGCCAGCACATGCTGTCCTACCTTGACATTGAAACTGAACGGTCCTCCCTCAAGTTCGACGGTATCGATGCCCAGATGAACCAGAATTTCAAGTCCAGAATCGCTGACCATCGTGAATGCGTGCTTGGTGTCGGAAATAGTGAAGATTTTCCCATCAACCGGAGCCACAACCGTCTGCATTTCAGGATTGATGGCGAAACCATCGCCAAGCAGCTTCTGCGAGAAGGTCTCATCATCGACTTCGCTGAGCTGAATCAGATGTCCTTCAACCGGCGCAACCATGTCGGTAGTAACTGCGATATGAGTGTCGGTCTGAGAGTTTAAACCAGCCATGGTGTGCTCCTGCTCGTATTCGAGCTCCTCCGGAGCGGCAGTATCCTGCGCGTTCGTACCTGCAGCAGCACCTTCGAGAATGGTACCGTCCTCTGCGGTTGCCACTGTCGCACTCTTCGGTGTGCCGAAGAAATAGGTGGCTAGGAATCCACCAAGATAGGCCGCAAGCAGACCGAAGACATATCCGAGCGCCTTGCCGAATCCTCCTGCAATCAGAGGAATGAGGGCGACACCGGAAGGACCGATGGAAGTTGCGCCGATTCCACCAATCGCGCCAACAACGGCACCGCCAATACCACCGCCGATGCATGCGGTGATGAACGGACGTCCAAGTGGCAGGGAAACACCATAGATCAGAGGTTCGCCAACGCCAAGAATACCGACTGGCAACGCGCCCTTGATCATGCGGGTCAGCTGCTTGTTCTTACGGCAGCGAATCCACAGGGCAATTGCCGCGCCCACCTGACCGGCACCTGCCATTGCGAGAATGGGAAGCAGCGGTGTCATGCCAAGGTCCTTGATCATCTCAAGATGGATTGGTGTAAGAATCTGATGCAGTCCAAGCATGACCATCGGTAGGAAGACCAGTCCGAGAACGAAGCCGGAGAATGCCCCGCCAACGTTCAAGACCCAGTTGATCGCGCCGACCAGAGAGTTTGAAACCCAGCCTGCGGCAGGCATCACCAGGAAGATCGTGAACAGTCCCATGACCAGAAGCGTCAGGAATGGAACGATGATGATATCGAGCGAATCCGGAATATGCTTATGGAACCACCGTTCGACATAGCTCATGATCCACACCGCAAACAGCACTCCGAGTACACCGCCGGAGCCTGCAACGAGATCCTTGCCGGTGAACACGTTCGGAAGGCTGAGTGGAGCGACGACGCCGGGCAGATAGATCAAGCCGGCGATGATGCCGCCCAATCCCTGCGTTGCGCCGAATTCCTTTGCTGCGTTGATGCCGATGTATACATTAAGGAAGGCAAACAGCCCCTGGTTGATGACTTTCATTGTCAGAATGAAGGTGCCCCAACCAGCTCCGATGGCCCCAACGGTCTGGAGGTTGCCAAGCACACCGGCGATACCTGAAATAAGACCTGCACCAACGAATGCCGGGATCAGTGGGATGAAAATCGAGCTGATGTGTTTCAGGGCTGCACGCCACCACGTTTGCTTCAACGCTGCCTTGTGCGCGGAGTGCACCTGCTCAGCCTTGGCCTCAACTTCCTCCTTTGCAGACTTATAGCCATTGCCCGAACTTGCCGTATGAGCCTTGACTCCCTGAGGGAATGGTGCACCCAGATCGACTCCTACCTCATCGACCATGCTCTGTGCAACCTTGCTGACGACTCCAGGCCCAAGAACAACCTGCAGCGTATCTTCCTGCACAACCCCCAATACGCCTGGAATTTTCTTAAGTCCGGCAACGTCAACCTTGTCTTCGTCACGAATCGTCATGCGAACGCGTGTCATGCAATTGATGAGCTTCTCGACATTCTGGGCTCCACCCACATTGTCATAGATGCTGTCACCTATTGTCTTGTATTTATCTTCCCCAGCCATTGCAATCCCTTTCACCCTTACTTCGTTGTGTTGTTATGAATCGTATGAACATGAAAAACACCTTCAACCCTGCCGTAGGCCGAGACCATGGCAGATTTGTTCTGTATCAGTCGTTGTTCTTGACCAATCTGGATATGAACCCACCTGCCTTCCTCAATTGAATCGAAGCGTCTTGCTTGGAAAGCCCCGTCAGAATCATGACGATGGCGAGTTTCACGTCATGCCCGGACGCAGCAAAATTGGTATCTGCAACCTCATCGTTGCAATGTGTCGCCTCTCGAATGATGCGTTTGGCTCGTTCGACGAGTTTTTCATTGGTCGGTTTTACATCAACCATCAGATTCTCATACACTTTGCCGATGCCGATCATCGCCCCTGTGGAAAGCATATTGAGCACAAGCTTCTGCGCAGTTCCTGCCTTGAGACGCGTTGAACCGGAAAGCACCTCGGGCCCGACAGGAACTTCGATGGCTATGCCCGCATGCTCGGATATCGCTGCATGCTCGTTGCATGCCAGGCTGACCGTCGCTGCTCCAAGCTGAGTTGCATAATCGAGTCCTCCGATAACATATGGCGTGCGCCCCGAAGCTGCTATGCCCACGACGGTGTCTGTGCTGTTCAACCCTCGTGCCTTCAAGTCATCGGCTCCAAGCTCCATGCTGTCTTCGGCACCTTCCACTGCAATGGTCATGGCCTTGATGCCGCCTGCAATCAGCCCTTGCACCATTTCTGCTTCGATGCCGAAGGTTGGCACGCATTCGGCGGCATCGAGCACACCGAGCCTGCCACTGGTTCCTGCTCCCATGTAGAACAGTCGACCACCTTGGTTGAAATGTTCGATGATGGTTGAAATCGCGGATTCTATTGCTGGCAAGGCGAGAGAGACACTGGTCGCGACGCTCTGATCCTCCTGGTTCATGACCGTAGCGAATTCATGAATGGACATTGAATCCAGTTTCATCGTCTTCGTGTTTCGTGCTTCCGTGGTCAAACTGGCAATATCCATAATTCATTCCCCCTGATTGAGTGTGATGCCTGTCCCGGCACCGATACATGGCAGCAATGATCGATCTGCGTCGATGACCCGACCCAAGACCTGCACCCTTGGATCAGGTGGCAAATCTCGTCGAGTAATCTGCAGTTCTCCTGCATAGCGGCCATAGTCTGTTGTGTCGAGCGTGAGGGTGCCTGTTGGACGAGCTTCGGCCTCGCCATCGTTGGGTTTGGTCGGCAGCACTTGCAGACGCCTGCTCTCCAAGAGACGGATGACATCGCGTGCCACGTCAGGTCGATTGTGCCAGACCCTTGCGGTAAGTGCGCTCGGCACTGAGTCCAATCGCAGCCCAATCGTGCCCGTTTCGGCATAGTGTGTGAAGGCGTTCAACGAGGAGTCGGTAATCGTGTTGTCGGCGATGTAGATGCGATCGGTCTGCAACCGCTCAAGGTCGAGAGCTGCTGCCAAGGGATTCCATTCACGGTGAATTTCCAGAGTGGGAAGATGCTGAAAGAGTGGACCGCGCAGTTCGCCATCACCGGACACGAATCCCATGGTCTTCAGCCCCAAACTGTGGAACCATTCGTTTTTTGCTCGATACCATTCACGGTCGAGACCGGTTTCAGGCCGGGGATAATAGTTATGCCATGCCTCAAGATGGTCAAAGTTGGCATCGTTCCTTCTGAGGATATCGATATCGTGCTGCGACATCGTACTTGCATTCAAAGCTACGGGCATCGCATGACTCAAGGTTGCTACCTCGGCAAGATCAATGCCATCATCGATGCGAAGCCCTGTGACCCCCGTGTCAAGTATCCGGGCAGGGTCTCTGAGTGTCCAGCCCATTCTGCGAAGGCCAGTATCGGAAACATCGGCAACCAGTTCAAGATCGCTCTGTGCACACCACCCCGCGAGCTGAGCCAGCCGCGACTGAAGAAGCTTCGGATTGTCTTCGGGTATGTGCAGCGAGGTGAATACGCCGGTGAAACCGGCATTCGCCATGCGAACGATATATTCGCGCGTTGCATCGCCTATCGGATTGCTTACATATATCGAAAATCCCCGCATATCAACTCCTTCATTGGAGCGAAATAGTAACATAAGAAAATTTTGTTTCAGTATATCGTTAATATACATGAAATATTGTTTCATGGCGATACGACACCTTCAGATGAGACTTCATATCTGTGTATCCTCTTTGTAGATTCAGGATCTTCGCCTACTTCTTTCATTCGGCTGCTTTATTCTCGTGTGCAAGGCTAAACATGTTTCCACCATGCAAGGCACCATGCATGGCACCGGCATGGCACCGGCGGTGGCTAACCAAAGATGTGAAGACCGGATTGAACAGAACGAATTGAAAGATTGAGGAGTGATAATAGATGACGAGGGCTTCGCATTCCTACCATGACGGCGATACCCAGGCCTTGCCGCTGGCAACAGGTGCGGCAGAACAAGCATCTGGCCGAATGAGCTACGCATCATCTGGCAATGGCAGCAATCAAGGCATGTGGGGCAGCAAGCAAGACCATCAGAAAAGCCCTCGGAAATCTCGCGAACGCAGGCGTGCAAGTCGCAGGCATACAAGTCATAGTTTCCTCAGTTTCCTGCTGTGGATCGCATCGGCATTCATCATCGCGGTTATGGTGATTCGCATCTTGCCTGCGAACATTGCCGACAGTGGGTTCATGCCGCTGATCGTATCCTTCGTGCCATGGCTTGGAATCGCTTCCGCTCTTATTCTGATTCTGGCACTTGTCTGGCGGCGCAAAGTCCTGGCTCTGGTGAGCGTAGCGTGCATTCTCGTACAGATTTTTTGGCATATCGGCTACATCAAGCCGACCACGACGATCTCCCAAGCCGCAAAAACCGCAGTTACGAGCGCCACCGTCAACACAAGCGACAAGTATGCGCGAATCATGACTTTCAACACGCACACTGGAACGGCTGATGTCAATGAAATCGTGCAGACCGTGAAAGACCAGCATGTCGAGGTGCTTGCTCTGCAAGAGATGACGCAGGGATTCATTCAGCGGCTCGAAGCAGCCGGAATCTCCAAGGTTCTCCCTTATTCGGTGATTGCAAGCACCAAGCATGGTGACAATGGCGGCGTCAACGGCTTGTGGACGGCAGCTGCGCAGAGCAATGTGAACTCGAATCTGATCCCGACCGACGCATCGAGCATTCCTGCCGCATCGATAACGCTGGGGACGACAACCGTCCGCTTTGGATCCGTTCACCCCAACTCTCCCACTCGCGGGCAGCAGAGCGTGTGGAGTGCGGGCCTCGACACCATCAGTTCTCTGAAGAACTATGACCATACATACGTGCTTATGGGTGATTTCAACTCGACCTGGGATCATCCGAGTTTCCGTTCGTTGCTGGGCTCGAAGTTCGTGGACTCGTCAGAGCAGGCAGGCGAAGGATTCCATATGACATATCCCGCGAACTCGAAGATTCCGCCGCTGATTGAGATCGACCATATCGTTCATACCAGCGGAGTTTCTGTCGGCGATTTGGAAACCGTCCAGATCGCTGACAGCGACCACCGCGCGCTGCTCGCCACAATCGAAGCCTAGAACACATTGTTTAGGACACAGCCTATAGAATCCAGTGTCTAGAGCACCAGGCGGTATCCCATCCCCGTCTCCGTGAGAAGATGGGTGGGTTCAGACGGATTCTCCTCGATTTTTTTCCTGAGCTGCGACATGTACAGACGCAGATACCCGCTGTCGCTGATATGTTCGCTCCCCCAAATGTGGGTCAGCATGTCCTGTCTGGTGACCAGTTTGCCACGGTTGCGCACCAGAATGTCAAGCATCTTCCATTCGGTTGGGGTGAGTTTGATGTCGATTTCCCTGCCCTGATGTGCCTTGTAGATGCTATGCGCGCCAAGATCCACCGTCACGTCTCCAATGCGGACAAGGGGTTCTTCGTTCTCACCGACACTGCTGTCTATGCGACGCCCCAAGGCACGGATGCGGGCGAGCAACTCCTCTATGGAAACCGGTTTGATGACATAGTCATCGGCGCCCGCATCAAGGGCTTCGACCTTCTCCCGCTCGCTTGCACGACCGGAAACCACCAAAATGGGAGCTGTAGTCCATCCACGAACCGCTTGGATAACTCTCATGCCGTCCATTCTGGGCATGCCCAAATCAAGAATCAGCATGTCCGGTGAGCTTTGCGCTGCGACGCGGATGCATTCTATGCCGTCGCGCGCGGACACGATGTCGTATCCCTGCGAGCGCAGAGTGATATGCAATGCCTTGAGGAATTGCGGATCATCGTCCGCTATCAATATTCTCATTATCCTTGGCACCTCCACTCATTTCTGCTAGGCTGCCCAGACCTTCTTCGCTTTCATGACTCTCATAGTCATCGTGATCGTGTTCACCATCATGTGATTCGAAGTATCTCCAGTCCGTCAAGGGAAATCCTATGCCAGGTTGCGATCCCTTGGCGCTTTTCGCCTTGGAAGAATGCGGCAGTGGTTGCCCGGCGCGCGCATCTTTGGGAGCATCATGCAGGGAGATCACCATGGTCAGCCCTCCCCCTGGCGTATCTTCGGCGCTTAAGACGCCGTCCATGCTCTCCACAAAGCCCTTGGCCAGAGCCAATCCCAAGCCGAGGCCGGTCGTATTATCCTTGTCTCCCAACCGTTGGAAGGGCACGAACATCGTGTTCTTCTTGTCTTCGGAGACACCGGGTCCATAATCTACAATCCGGATTTCCACTCTGTCTCTGAAGTGGCTGACGGAGATCACGATTCGCTTGTCTGGAGGGTTGAACCGTTTGGCATTCAGCAGCAGATTCGACAAGGCTCGACGCAGCAATGGCGGGTCGGCGCACACCAATGGCACACGATCCATATCCAACGAAATTTCACGCGGACCCATGTTGAGCTCGTCAAGCGAGGTCACGATGATGGATTCCGTGTCGGTTGCCTCAAGCGAAATGGGCAGGGCATCCTCGCGCAGTCGGCTGACATCCAGCAGGTCGGTGATGAGTTTCGCCAACTCCTGTAAGCCTGCCGAAGCGAGATGCAGCAATTCGTCACTTTCCTTCCGGTCGAGATTTCCATGAGTTTCGATCAGGCCGCTTACGGCGGCGGTTGCCGATGCCAACGGTCTGCGCAGATCGTGGCTCAAAGCGGTAAGCAGAGCGCTTCGAATCTTATCCGCCTCCGTCAGCGGCTCCACCTCGCTGGCCTTGCGTTCAAGGTCCTCCTGCTGCAGAACGGTGTCAATCTGCGTGAGCACGGTATTGAACAGCCGCTGATCCTTGGCATCAAGATCGCGGCCATACAGCATCAACTGTGCATCGCCATGATTGAGTTCGTACACCTTCGGATCCGTCTGCCAGTCATCCTCTACATCGGCAGGCTCATCGTCTACAGACTTGTCCTGCGGATCGTTCTGTGACATCTGGCTGGAAATGTCAGGCTCCTGCTTGCGTGAGAGTATGACGAGTCTCAGGCCGAAAGCCTCGCGCAAACGGTCAAGGAGTGCTTGCAGGGGATCGCGGCTTCTGAGCACACTCCCGGAGATTACCGACAGCAGTTCGGATTCCGCCCGTGATCTGGCCGCAGCATGGCTTCGGCGTTCGGCCTGATCGACCACTAGGCTCACCGTCAGAGCGATTATCACGTAGAGCAGCAGCGAGGTAAAGCCGAAGCGTTGATAGATGTTGAAAGTCTGCATCGGGTTGAGGAAGAAATAGTCGATTATCAGCCCTGAGGTGAGCGCAGCCACAATGGCTGGCACCATGCCTCCTATCGTGGCGGCGAGCACCACCAGAAGCTGGTAGGCAAGAATGTCACGCGGCAGACTTTCGGTGTTCCGTCCGGGCAGCAGGAGCAGGGTGAGCAACGGCAGGGTAACCGCGCAGAACACCAGTCCCATGATTTTCCGCTTCGGCGGCAGCGAGGACCTGACCTTGGGCAGAGCAAAGGTGAAGCTTTTGGCGATGTTGCCATGAGGAACAAGATGCACGTCAATGCTTCCTGAACGACTCAGAATGTTCTTCGAGACAGAGGGCCTGCCCAGCGATCTGCGAAGGGATCCTCTGCTGGACACGCCTATCACGATCTGAGTGGCATTCACCGCTTCGGCGAACTCGATCAGCGATTCGACGATATCCTCACCAACCACCTGATGGAACGAACCTCCCAGCTTTTCCACGAGAGAACGCTGCTCCGCCAAGGATTTGACCTTGCCTGAACGAAGACCGTCTGGGCTGGTCACATGAACCGCAATCAGTTGCCCTCCACCAGACCTGGCTGCCACACGCGCCCCGCGTCTGAGCAAGGTTTCGCCTTCATCGCCGCCAGAAAGCGCCACGACCACACGCTCCCTGGTTTCCCATTGGGAATGGATGCCCTGTTCTTCACGGTACTTCTTCAACGCTTCATCGACGTTGCCCGCCAACCACAGCAGGGTGAGCTCTCGCAACGCGGTGAGGTTTCCGACTCTGAAATAATTCGACAGCGCGGCATCCACCCGGTCTGGAGCATAGATCAGACCTTCGGAAAGTCGTTCACGCAGCATCTGTGGAGGCAGATCGACGACCTCGACCTGATCTGCCGAGCGTAGAAAAATGTCTGGAACTGTCTCTTGCTGAACGCTTCCGGTTATCGCACGAACCACGTCATTCAAAGATTCGATATGCTGCACGTTGATGGTGGTGATGACATCGATGCCGGCCTCAAGGATGTTCTGCACATCCTGCCACCGTTTCTCGAACAGTGACGATGGCGGATTCGAATGGGCCAGCTCGTCCACCAGCGCCACCTTGGGGTGACGCTGAAGGATGGCGAACACATCCATTTCCGTCAATGTCATGTTCCGATAGGTGCAGGTTCGTCTGGCAATGACTTCCAGCCCTTGAGCCTGCCTGGCAGTGGCTTCGCGTCCGTGGGTTTCTAGAAAGGCTACGACGACGTCAACGCCGCTTTCTTTCAGGCGCTGGCCTTCACGCAGCATGTCGTAAGTCTTACCAACGCCAGGTGCCGCACCTATCAGCACCTTCAGCTTCCCTCGTACCGACGCCATCGCCAAGCCTCCTCCACAACGTGGCTTCCGTTACATCAGCCCTTCACCATGTGATCCAACGCAAGATTGAGTTCGACCACATTCACGGCTCTTTCACCGATGAAGCCCAACGCCCTGTTTGTGGTGTACTGCTTCACCAGTATAGTGACCGCGGCCTTGCTCATGCCACGTTCCTTTGCGACTCTGTTCACCTGTATGCTCGCGTATTCAGGACTGATCTGATAGTCCAGACCCGATGCCGAGGCGGTGACCGCGTCGGCAGGAACATCCTGCAGCGATACATGCTCGCGCTGGGCAACCGCCTGCTTGCGTTCACGAATCAGCTTCAGAAGTTCGGGGCTCGTAGGACCGAGATTGGACCCAGAAGAGGAAGCAGCGTTATATGGCATGGGGTCACCATTGGAATTCGTTGTCGCAGAGGGCCGAGACTGGAAATACTGCGGCAGGGCATGGCCTTTCGCATCGGTGAAGGATTGCCCGATATATTTCGAAGCGATGACCTTGCCGCTGCCGTTCTCGATCAGGGAACCGTTCGACTGGCTGGGGAATGCGAGTTGTCCGATCAGGGTGAGAGCGCCGGTGTAGACCAGCGCTATCACAGCCGTGAGCACCAGCATGGCCCGGAATCCTGCGAAAAGACTCCTCAACTGCAATGAGATTGTCGACTTCATGTTGTTTCCTTTCCGCTCAGAAGCCCGGAATCATGCGCACGAACACATCGATAAGCCAAATGCCGATGAAGGGTGCGATGATGCCACCAAGACCATAGATCTTCAGATTGCGCGACAGAATCTTCTCACTGTCTTCCGCCCGATACTTCACTCCCCTCAGAGCCAGTGGTATCAGTGCCACGATGATGATGGCGTTGAAGATGATCGCGGACAGCACAGCCGAAAGCGACGAATGCAGACCCATGATGTTCAGCACACCCAATCCTGGGAAATTGCTCATGAACATGGCCGGTATGATGGCAAAATATTTGGCAAGATCATTCGCAATCGAGAATGTCGTCAACGCTCCTCGCGTAATCAGCAATTGCTTGCCGATGCGCACGATATCAATGAGCTTGGTTGGGTCGGAATCCAGATCAACCATGTTTCCCGCCTCTTTGGCGGCGGAAGTTCCAGAATTCATGGCCACGCCCACATCCGATTGGGCAAGCGCCGGGGCATCATTGGTGCCGTCTCCGGTCATTGCCACAAGCTTTCCCTTGGCCTGTTCCGCCGCAATGTAAGCGAGCTTGTCCTCCGGCTTGGCTTCGGCAATGAAATCATCGACGCCAGCTTCCTTGGCTATGGCCTTGGCAGTCAGCGGATTGTCACCCGTGACCATAACGGTGCGAATGCCCATCTTGCGCAGATCTGCAAAGCGTTCCTTCAAGCCGTTTTTGACGATGTCCTTCAGTTGAATGACGCCAAGGGCGACGATTGCTCCATCGGTGGTTCTTTCGGCAACTACGAGTGGCGTGCCACCTTCGGAGGAAATGGCTCGCACCCTGTCCTGAAGGGCATCGTGCGCCTCCTGTGCGATTCCTCCGCCTTCCTGTGCAATCCATGCCTCCACAGCTGAGGCGGCACCCTTGCGTATCTTCCTGCCGTCAGGAAGATCAAGACCTGACATTCTCGTTTCTGCAGTAAATGGCACCGGCGTCGCATCCGGCAGGGTACTGAGCGAAATGTCCTCTTTCGCCGCGAGTGCGACTATGGACTTCCCTTCGGCGGTGGAATCGCTCAGGGAGCTCAAGGCTGCGGCCTTCACCATCTCAGTATGGTCAACACCAGGCAAAGCGTGGAAATCAGAGGCCTGACGGTTGCCATAGGTGATGGTTCCCGTCTTGTCGAGCAGCAGGGTCGTCACGTCACCTGCCGCCTCGATGGCACGTCCGGAGGTGACGAGCACATTATGCTGCACCATCCGGTCCATTCCTGCTATGCCTATTGCCGAGAGGAGTGCTCCGATGGTCGTTGGTATCAGGCACACCAGCAAGGCGATCAGCACGGTGAGCGTCACCTGGGCATGCTGCAGCGAAGCCATAGGATTGAGGCAGAGCACGACCACCAGGAAGATGATGGTCAGCGAGCTCAGCAACACATTGAGTGCTATCTCATTGGGCGTTTTCTGACGGTTTGCACCTTCGACCAAGGCGATCATCTTTTCAATGAAACTTTCGCCAGGTTTCTGCGTGATGCGTACGATAATGCGGTCGGAAAGTACGGTAGTACCACCTGTTACAGCGCTGCGGTCACCTCCTGATTCGCGTATCACGGGTGCCGATTCGCCCGTTATGGCCGACTCATCGACCGATGCGATGCCTGAAACGATCTCGCCATCACCCGGTATCGTCTCACCTTCTTCCACAACCACCACGTCACCCTGCTGCAGTTCGGATGATTCCATGTCGATGGCAGGGGTGATCTTCACGTCCGGGTCACTCTCGGGCTTGTATCCATGAACACGATGGGCGGGAGTTGCCGTCCGAGTGTTGCGCAGGGCGGCTGCCTGAGCCTTGCCACGGCCTTCCGCGACGGCTTCCGCCAGATTCGCGAACAACACCGTTGCCCACAGCCATGCGGCTATGATCCATGTGAACGAGATGGGGATGCTGCTGCCGCCACGCAGCGAGGCATCATTCGGGAATAGACTTTGGAACACTCCGAGCACCGTAAGCAGCAGAGCGCCAACCCAGACAACGAACATAACCGGGTTATGCCACTCATAGCGCGGATCGAACTTGCGGAGTGCATCAGGTACAGATTTCAGCAGAAGTTTCGACAAGCCTTTGCCTTGCGCGTGATTGCCTTGCAACACGACTTTTTGTGAATCAGACATGTTACGCTACCAGTCCCTCTGCCAACGGTCCCAACGCAAGAGTCGGGAAGAACGTCAGCGCAGAAATAATGATGATGACAAAAACAAGAAGAAACACGAACAGGCTCCTATGCGTCTTCAAGGTGCCGGATGTCGTCGGAACCTTGTCCTGCTGGGCAAGCGATCCTGCGAGCGCCAGCACCAGCACGATGGGAACGAATCGTCCCAGCAGCATCGCCACGGCGAGTGCCGTGTTCATCCACGGAGTGTTTGCCGTGAGACCGGCGAATGCCGAACCGTTGTTGTTGGCTGCCGAAGTGAAGGCGTAGACCAGTTCGGAAAAACCATGCGAGCCGGAGTTGAGCAACGAGGTGTGCTCCACAGAGTTGCGTGCGGCAGGAATGGCCAAGGATATGGCCGTGCCAGCCAGCACGATGATCGGTGTGACCAGAAAATACAGCGAGGCCAGCTTCATCTGTCGCGGACCGATTTTCTTGCCAAGATATTCGGGTGTACGCCCGACCAGCAGACCTGCGATGAATACCGTGACAATCGCCATGACCAGAATGCTGTAAAGGCCTCCCCCGACGCCACCTGGCGAAACCTCGCCGAACATCATGTTCAGCATGAGCATCATGCCGCCCAAGGCGGTGTACGAGTCATACATCGAGCTGGCAGCGCCGGTCGACGTGCCGGTGGCAGTGCCGCCGAACAGAGAGGACCACACGATGCCAAAGCGTGTTTCCTTGCCTTCCATCGCCGCACCCGCAAGCTGGGTTGTGGCATGAGGCGAGAAGGATTCGAAGCTCACCAGAAGTATGAAGGACACCACCCAGAGCACGAACATCGCAGCCACAAGCGCATAGCCCTGTCTGAGATCCCCGACCATGCGGCCAAAGGTTCTGGTCATGCACACCGGAATGGCGAGCATGGCGATGATCTCCAGAAGATTCGTCCATAGATTCGGGTTTTCGAAGGGGTGTGCGGAGTTCGCGTTGAAGAATCCGCCACCATTCGTGCCCAGCATCTTGATGATCTCCTGCGATGCTACGGGTCCGCCGGGGATGCTTTGGCTTCCTCCTGCGATGGTGGAAATGTTCACGAATCCGTTGAAGTTCTGGATCACGCCCAAAGCCATCAGCAGCACTGCGCCAACGAATGAGATGGGCAGCAGAATGCGCCAGAGGCACCGAGTCAAATCGACCCAGAAGTTGCCGATCTCTTTGCGCTTTCGCCACATGAAACCTCGGACAAGCGCAATCGCGACAACCATGCCCACGGCTGCGGATACGAAATTCTGAACGCATAGACCGGCAAGTTGCACCGTATAACCCATCGTTGCTTCAGGCGAATACGACTGCCAGTCAGTGTTGCTAACAAAGGATACGGCCGTGTTGAACGCGAGGAACGGCGATACCGAGCCCAGCCCCAACGACCAGGGCAGATACTGCTGCAGCCTCTGCATGGCGTACAGCAGTAGAAGCCCCGCCAGAGAGAAGGCGAGCACCCCGCGCAGATACGATCTCCAAGGTTGCTCCTTGTCGGGATCTATTCCGACAAGCCTGTAGAAGAACCGTTCCGGCGCAAGATTCTTCGGGGACGTAAACACCCAAGCCATATAGTCGCCAAAAGGCCTGTAGATTGCCGCAAGAATAACAACGACAAGAAGGACCGCGGCGAATGCATAGAGATATGTCATCGAAACCTTTCACATGCTCTTGATCTGATACTCAGAACTTCTCAGGTCTCAAAAGCGAGACGGTCATATACAGGACTCCAACGATGCCGATTGCGGCGGCAACCATATTGAACACGTCAATCACAGCGCATCCACCGCCTTGGCAAGCCCATCGAAGAGTGCGAACACAATCAACGCACCCACCACAAAGCACACATCCAACATTTCAGCCTCATTTCCTAGAAGCATTGCAAGGCCCGTAAGGTATGTGTCCATGCATTCCAATTCCGCCACATGAACGCTACGAGGCCCTGCTGCCACGCCGGCTTCATTCCCGCCGAACGTACGATTCATCATAGAAAGCGGCCGATGCGCCAGAATGCTTCTTAACGGAATACATGCGGATTCAAAGCGTTTACTAACGCTTTCCTAACGGTCTCTGGGCGAGATGACAACGATGTTGTCTCGCTTTCTCCCGAATCGTTACAGTAGGATGTTGATAGCTCTCAGGGCGGCAACCATGACATTCTGCGCGTTGACGGTTTGATAATCCCCATACCGAGACATAACGAAGTACGCGAGAACACGACGCGTAAATATATAAGGAACTCGAAGTGAAATTTGGAGAGGGCTGGTGGAAATGAATTACCAAGTGAACGTTACTCGCGACGAGGATGCATGGATGGTCGATATTCCACAGATTCAGCGAGTAACCCTGGCGCTCAATCTCAAAGAGGTTGATGTCATGGCACGCGATCTGATTCACATCATGACCGACGAAAATCTGGAAACCATCAGCCTTGATGTGCGCGTAGAATTGCCCGACGACGTTCGCAGAATCGTCACGGAAGCGAAACGCCAGCGCGAAATCGCAGAGCAATCAGCACGCCTGGCAACTGCCGAAAGCCGTGCAGCGGCGAAACGACTGCGAGACATGGGAATAACTCTGCGAGACATCGGCACAATGCTAGGAATTTCATACCAGCGAGCCGGGCAACTCATCAATAATCATTGATGCCAAACAACGCCCGGCATAACGCCTGATACAAGGCCAAACGCAACGAAGTCACCGAGCTTCCGTCGCATCGACGGTCATTCCATGCTCACTGAATGCTGATGTGATTAATCATTGAGGAGCGAGTACCAGAATAGCTGACCGACGCTTCTTTCACGACAGACTTTGGTGCTGCGAGAAGCCGAACCACCATGACTACGAATGAACTTCGACGGTATCTGGTGCTGCCATCTGACAATGAATTGTGCCCCGGATGCGAATCGAACGCACGACACCTTCTTTAGGAGAGAAGTGCTCTATCCCCTGAGCTACCGGGGCAACGATGTTCTATCCTACACGCATCCCACGGCCATGCGATGCCGCTTTGAGAAATGCATGATTGAAACGAACACACCGTAATGAATTCTGGCCTAAAAAAGGGAAAACCCGGTGACGGGAATCACCGGGTGAAGAAGAAAGAGAGAAGAAATTCAGTTATAGGATTTGGGGGAAATCCATCGCCTTGCGACGACAACTCTTATATAACCAGCCCTTGCTTTGAAGAAGGATATGTTTCTCTGAAAGTTTTCTGTGAATTATTCTTCGTCCCCACCCTTAGCCTTCTGGAACGGCACAGCGCTCAACGGCAATCCCCACCTCACTCCAGATGCAGGCGAATCGGGTTGGAAAGGTCACGGCTGTTGCCTGCGACCCAGACCAGAAAATCACCGGGATCGCTACGCATCGAATCATCGAGATGAACATAGCGCACATCCTTCTCATCAAGTTCAAACTCAATCTCTCGCGTTTCACCGGCTGCGAGCGCAACCCGTTGGAATCCCTTGAGCTGCTTGACCGGACGAACGACCTCACCAACGAGGTCACGGACATAGAGCTGCGCGATCTCGACACCATCGACCTCGGAATCGTTCGTAATGCTCACCCTTATGATGGCGGGATGTTCGGCGCTGAAGCCGTTGCCCGACACTGACACTACTGGCGACCCATAGGAGAAGTGGCTGTAGCTCAGACCGAATCCAAACGGGTATGCCGCATAATTGGAAACATCCAGATATTTCGACACGTACTTCTCGTTCGGTGCCTGTTCGTATGGTCTGCCAGTATTGTCCTCGTCGTAAAAGACCGGAATCTGGCCCACCGATTCAGGGAACGACATCGTGACTTTCCCTGACGGGTTCACCGCACCAAAAAGCACATCGGCAATTGCCGCTCCGCCTTCGGTCCCCGGATACCACGCTTCGAGAATCGCATCGGCGGCTTCGATACCGCTGAGATCAAGTGGTCTGCCGTTGAAAAGCACCACGACGATATGCGGATTCACCTTGTGCACGGCATCGAATAATGCAATCTGTCCTTTCGGAAGGTGAATGTTCGAGCGGCTCGCAGCCTCGCCACTCATGGTCGAAAGCTCTCCAAGGGCAAGAATCACCACATCGGCATGCTTGGCCAACTCAACCGATGCTGCAATCACCGATTCGGTGGGAACGAAATAGTCACACCGTTCCTCGGTTGTTTTCACATGCGATCTCATCGATTCGCCGTCTGCAGATGCAAACTTACGAAGCCCCTGCATCAGCGTCACCGCACGATCGGTTCTTCCTCGCCACGACCATGCTCCGAGAATGTCAGGAGATTGAGCTGCTGGCCCGAGCAATGCGATGCTTTGCGATGCCTTCAATGGCAGCGTTGCATCATTGTTGCGAAGCAGAACCAGCGATTCAGCAGTTATGCGCCTCGCTGTCGCACGATGGCTCGTGCTGAACACAATCTCTTTCTCGCGCGCCTCGTCAGCGCCACGGAACGGATGCTCGAAAAGTCCGAGCTCATTCTTCAAGCGAAGAATTCTCAACACAGACTCATCGATCAATCGCTCGTCAACAGCTCCCGATGTAACCAAGGCTTCAAGGGTGTGCATGTAGCACAGCGTCATCATCTCAATGTCCACGCCCGCATGAATCGACAGGCTCGCCGCCTGACTCTCATCCGCTGCAACACCATGGGATATCAGCTCCTTGACGGCTCCGAAATCCGAAATCAGCACACCATCGAACCCGAATTCGTCACGCAGAATGTCTTGCATCAGATGCCTGTTGCCTGTCGCCGGAATGCCTCCGACCGTGTTGAACGAGGTCATCACCAGTCGCGCGCCGGCTTCGATCGCCGCATGATACCCACGCAAGTACACATCGCGCAGACGCTGCTCTGACATATCCACCGTGTTGTAGTCACGTCCGCCCGTGACGGCACCATACGCGGCGAAATGCTTGACGCAGGCCGCAACCTTGTTGAAATGATCCTGCAATTCGCCGGGTTCGCCCTGATATCCTGTGACCATTGCCGATGCGAACTTGCCGTTAAGGAAGGGATCCTCTCCGGTTGATTCCATCACACGACCCCATCGAGGATCCCGGACCAGATCGACCATCGGCGAAAACACTGCCGAAAGACCGGACACCGAAGCTTCTTCGGCCGACACGCGAGCCATTTCCTCGAAAGCATCAGTATCCCACGAGCTTGCAAGACCAAGCGGAATCGGGAAGATGGTCTCATACCCGTGAATCACATCCCCCATGAACATGGTAGGAATGTGCAGACGGTTGCGTTCCATATACTGCCGCTGTATGCGCCGGCACTCCGAAGCTCCGACCACACCCAAAACGGTGCCGACATTCGTAATCTGCTCGTCATCCAAGCCCAGCTGACTCATCGGGCCCGTACGATCCTCGGCTTTATCTGAGTAGAAATCGCCGGTAATCTGCGTCAGTTGGCCGATCTTCTCCTCCAAGGTCATCTGCCGAAGCAGATCCTCGATATTCGACTGTTCCATGATTGCTCCCTGTAAGTCTGTTGCTATCAGCTTCCCTGCCGGGCTTCCTTCCCGCAGGGGATGTATGCGTTGCCTTGCTAGGCGATGGTGCACCGCTTCGAGCCAACACTGACCTCTATCTCATTCACAGCGGCACCATTCACCCCAATGCCATCTACCCCTGTGCCATTCACCCCAGTGTCATCTACCGCTGTGTCATCTACCGCTGTGCCATCTACCCCTTGAAGCTGTTCCGCGGTGACGACCAGACCTCCCTGGCGATATGGCAACTGCTGGTAGCTTCCTTCAATCTTGCTGCCATTGACACGGACCGTCACGGCAGAATCATCGTCAAGAACGTGATATCGAACCGTGCGCTCAGTGCCGAAAAGCTTCACCATAATCGAGGTGCCATCGTCTTCAAGCGCCAGCACAGGGTCGATGACCAGCTGATTCGCTTCGATCTGCAAGCCAAACACATGCTGCACGAGCTGACGCAGATAAATGCCCGGGCCGGATGAATAGACGCGCCAGCCACCACGAACCCCTACCGGATCCTGGGCATCTGCGCGCAGACGATCCCAATGATTCGCGGCTTCATACCTATCGGAAAAGTCAGCATCCGACGAGGCGAAGTAGCAGTTGCGCTGACGAAGCTCGCTTGAAGCCAACCTTGAGAATTGTCCGACAGGGCTGATGCGCAGCAGCTCGCTTACGAATGAATCCTTGCCCAAGGTTGCGAGCGCCTCTGCATAGCGAATATGGGCGTGCGTATACATCAGACCAATTTCGCGGCCCACGTTCGCCGCCTGCTCCGCTCTCTTGAAGTAGAGGGGAATGCCATCGGCAAAGCGGGCGGGCTTGTTCATCAGCCTCACGCCATCGGGATAGTGCAGATTCTCGTCGATCAGCTTCATATGACCGTGAGCCTGTTCCGGGGTGAGCAGCCCCGAAATGATAGAACGTGTCATCGGAATCAGCCGGTATTTCAAGCCAGTCCGAGTATCCGTTGGATGGATGATCGGCTGCGGACCCTGCTCGGTGAAGTTCACATATCCGGCAATCACATCATCGAGTATGAAGTCCTTGGGGAATGCCGCCTCGATTGTGGCAGCCTCGGCCACGAACTGCTGAGCCAGTTCCCGAAGCCCAGCCTTCTCCAACTGCGCTGCGAGCACCACGGATGCCTGATGCAGCAGTGCAATGGTCCAGCTTGAAGCCATGTTCTTCTTCATCGAAGCCTGGGCGGGCTGAAGCGTATCATCCCAATCGCCGTTGCCATACGAGAACAGCTTCGTGCCCGGCACGCGATGCTGCTCGATATACGAGAGAATTCGTTCCAGATGCCGGACTACACTCACCTTGCCCGCATCATCGAGGAATGGCTGGGTCTGGTTGAGAATGTCATAGTCAGCGCTGGCAACCAGGTATTCACCCAAAGCCATCAAAGGCCATACGGGAATGTCACCATGCGAATCCTTCTGATACATAGACGAGTAGGCATCGAACATGAACCACTGAGGCAAGGAGCCATCACTGTTCTGATGGGCGAAGACCTTCAGCAGGATTTCTCGCGCCGCAGCATAATGCCCAAACCCCAGCTCCATCTCCAAAGGACCCTGCAACACGTCTCTGGTACCCCATGCAGCTCCCGAATACTGCTCAAGTCCATGCGGTGACAGGAAGTGCACGAGCGCGTTCTGCACGAACCACGGGATAAGCATGTTGAATTCGGCAAGACGACCTTCGCCGTTCACATGAAGGTCATCGGCGAACGATGCAATGTTGGCGTTATGCTCCTGCAGCACTTTCGCAATGTCGAATGGCTTCACAATCAGAGCTTCGGCACAGTCGATGGCCTCCTGTGCGCCGCGCACGCTCGCCGCGACGGAGAGATGCAATTCTCGCTGATCCTCAATGGAGAAGGTGACGATGCCGCCATGTTGAGATGCCTGAGATAGCTGGGATGCCTGGGCCGCTGTGGATGACTGAGATGCCTCAGCGGTCATGAGCTTCGTATCGAGCTTCGCACCAACTTTCACACCATCCTTCGGATCGGTGAACAGCAGCGCATCCGACCCGCACTGCGCATTCTCGGAGAGAAACGCATAGCTCAATCCTGGATAATGCTTGAAAGCCTCGGAATCCCATGCCGGAGCAAATACCACACCGTGCTCTTCACGCCGCGCGTACCACTGCGCTGGTTCTTCGACATCGACGGTGAGAATGGCATCGATGGGAATGCTGGAAGTGAATCGAATGTCCAGAGCATTGCTGTCTGCCGAAGCGGTGGTCGTCACGTTGAAGATCACGTCACCGATGCGATACACCCAGCGCGAACCGCCCAGATGCATGATGAATGCGGAAGGCAGCTGCAGCACACGCCACTCCCCCTCAAATCTGACCAGTACACGGACACCTGCCGATCTGAGCAGATTCAGCGCATTGCGCTGCACCGACACCAGACGGTTCATGTTGGTGTTGCCCAGCACGATATGCGATGCGAAAACGCCTGGCGCATAGCTTGTGGAAGCGAGCACAGGATGTTCAGGATCGAAATCGCCGCCAGACAGCACAACCTGACCATGCGAGCGTGCCACCGCAAGTTCCTTGCTTTGGGACACGACATGCGTGCCATCGCCGGAGAAGAACGACAGCAGCCTTGCATTGCGCCCATATTCAGGCGAAACGATGCTGCCGGGAACCAGCGACCTGAGCTGATCATCGCTTAATGCATCAGCATTCAACCCTCTGGCCGTCGCCAGCAACGATGGAAGCTCGTCATTTGCCAGTTCATTCTGCTGCATTGGCTTGCTGGCAACGGAATTGTCGGCCGTACCAGTGCCCTGCACATAATCGGGGATTGACGAATTGACGAATTGCTTGCTCGCATCGGCCATCTCACCACGATAATCAGGGTTGAAAGCCACCAGCTGATTCCATTCGATGCCCTCCGCGCCGAGCTTACGGCCTGTCGACAGCAGACATATCATCGCGAACTCGTATTGATTAATATGACCGCCATGCCAGCTCTCGTCGCTTAAGGCGATGGGAGCCGATCCGAGACGTGCCTGATGCCCGAAGAAGTCAAAGCCGTCGGTAAGATATGCGGCCGTCCCCTCGCAGATGGTCGATATCAGAAGCGGCAGCTGCGGTGCGCTGCTCATCGTCTGCCTTGCCGACACGACGCATCCTGAACCCTGAAGCGTCTCCTCGTGGAAGGCCACGTATTGCGAGATATAGGGTTCGCTCGTCAAGGCCTGCTGCACGGGAGCCAACGCAATATCCTGAGCGGTGACCAGCTCCCATGTATCATCAGATTCCACGGTTTGGGAATCCACAGGCATGACCTTCACCTTCCATGCCCAGGAGCATCCACTGCCCGTAAAATCTTTCAAGGATTGCGGCTCATCTGCAACCGGACTGAGCGTCACTGCCCATCTGACTCCAAGACCCTCGCCACTCCATTGAGCGCACTGTTCGGAGCATTCGAAGTGCGGAGCGCTTGAGACATTCTCTCCGACATCCTCTCCGATATTCTCTCCACAGTGCGTCCCCGTGAGCGCAATCGAGCTGATGTCGCTGCCACGCTTTCGCCGCAGCCATATTCCCGACACTGCCGCATCATGGATGCCGGGCTGATATTGCGAAATCTGGATGTCATTCACACGAATCGAACGCAGATCACCGAAAGGATTGAATTCCATGTCCAGCTTCCCCTCATGGATGGCACGGTCATGGTCGACCGACTTTCCCCAGGAATTCCACTGTTGCGGATTATCCCACTGCTGCTGAGTATTGTGCTTTGGCTGAGCATTGTCTTGCTGCCAAACATTCTCATGCGTCTGCTTATTCGAATATGCCTGATCGCCTGGTACGTCGGGTGTGTGAGTCGTCATTGCCTCGTCCTTTCAAGTAATGTCTGTGACCAAAAATCATCGAGCAGCGTTGCCGTCAATCCCGGGTTCTCGCTCTGCGGGCCGTGCGCCGCATCGGGGACGATCTCGTAGCGAGCACCTATGATTCTCGCCATTCTGTGCTGCCACTCCTGCGGCCATGCCCAGTTGTCGTTTTCACCGTGAAAGATCAGAACCGGCAATCCCGTATCCTTTACTGCGAAGCTCGTGTCATGGATCTTCGCGAGTTCATCGATGGTCTGCAACAGCTCGTCTCGGCTCGTGCGTTTCGAACGCGTTCTCAAGAAGCGTTGCAACACGTCAAGCTCGGCATCAGGAACCGTCGCCTTCGAAGGATTGTTGAGCGTCCACAGATCGCTTTCGGGATTGTCAAGAAGAATCCGTCTATCCAGTTCGTGTCTGCCTGGCCACCCATGAGGCCCAGAAGACATCAGCGTCAGGCTTTCGAAGCGTTCTGGATGTGCTATGGCCGCTGCCTGCGCCACGAGTCCGCCGAAGCTGTGCCCCAGAAGATGCACCCGCACCACGCCAACAGCCGAGGAGATAATCTTCGCCATCGCGCACGCATCGGCCGCATCCTGTTCTCGCGTATAGCTTTGCTGTCCCTCTGGAGCGAAGGAATCAGCCTGACCACGCTGCGAATACGCCCAGACATCCCAGCCCAGCCGGGCAAGCAGCGGCAGAATGGGATAATAGTCCTCCTTCGAACCTGTGAACCCCGGAATAGCGAGGATACTGCCCTTGACGTTCTCGCCGACAAGCGGCGATGCATGCGCGACTGTCAGTTCTCCGGCAGGCGTGGTGACGCCGAGTATCTCGACCGATGGCGGAACGGGCAATCCCCCGAACGCCGGAACCGGACGTATGCGTGAATCTTGGATCGTATGTGCGGTTAACATCTCTTCCCTCCCGGGTTATGCATGCTTGGACGAACGAAAACTTCTCCCGCTTGCCGTTTGAATGGATTCGCAGCGGTTGATTCAGGCCTGCTCGTCAACCTGCAATTTTGGAATCGCGTTCAGCAGCGACACCGTATAGTCATCATGCGGATGCTGCAAAACCTGGGAGGTTTCGCCGCGTTCGACGACACGCCCCTGGTTGAGCACCATGATGTTATCGGTTATCAGGCGTGCGCTCAGCAGATCGTGCGTGATGTACAGCATGCTGACGTTCAGGCGCACGCGAAGATCGTCAAGCAGAGCGAGGATTCCAGCTCGCAGCGTCATGTCAAGCATGGAAACCGGCTCGTCCGCAATCAGAACCTTCGGATCGCTCGCCAATGCGCGCGCTATGACCACGCGCTGCCGCTGGCCGCCAGACAGCTGATGCGGAAGCTTCGCGGCGAATTGCTCAACCGGGGTAAGTCCGACGAATTCGAGCAGCTCAAGCATCCGCTGCCTTGCCGCACTGCCCCGAAGCTTCGTATAGTTCGCAATGGGACGGCTGAGAATGTATTCGACATTGTGCAGCGGGTTCAACGCCGCATACGGATCCTGGAACACCATCTGAATGTCGGAGCGCAACGCTCGCAGATCGCGACCGCGACGCATCTTCTCGATATGCTTGCTGCCAAGCGTGATAACCCCCGATGTCGGGTTTTCCACAGCCGTGATCATCTTGGCAATCGTTGACTTTCCCGAACCGGAAGCGCCAACAAGCGCCAATGACTGACCCGGGTCGAGCGTGAACGACACATCGTCAACCGCTCTGACTGCGCTCTCCCCCCGCTTGCGCGCAGGATATATCTTGGTGATATGAGAGACGGTCAAGGCCGTACGCTCATCCTCTGCATGCGCATTCTGTTTATAAGCCTCATTGGCATTTTCCCTCGTTCGCAAGCCCGGGACTGAAACATGCGCCGCACGGGGATCCCCATAATGGCTGAGCAGCATCTTCGTGTAGTCGTCCTTCGGATGCTCGAGAATGTCGCGGCTCGAAGCATCCTCGACGATGCGGCCATTATGCATGACCAGCACGCGTTGCGTGGATTCAAGCACGATGCCCAAATCATGGCTGATGAGGATGGCAGTGAAACCTTCTGACTTCTGCAGTTCACGTATCGTGTTCATGACCTCATGCTGGACAAGCACATCAAGTGCCGTCGTCGGCTCATCGAAGACCATGAGCTTGGGATCAAGACTCAGCGCGAGCGCGATGGATACACGCTGACGCATGCCGCCGGAAAGCTCGCCCGGATATCGGCTTAGGGTGCTTGCTGGCAGCCCGACCTTCTCAATCAGCTCCTTCGCACGCGCCTCGCGCCTATCCTTGCGAATATGCTCGTGCGCCTTGAAGATATCCATGAAATGGTTGCGGATCGTGCGCACCGGGTTCAGTGCGTTCATGCCGGACTGCAGCACCATCGCGAATCCGCCGCGACGCTGCTTGCGCAGCTCCTCCTGATTCAGCGTTGCAATGTCAACGCCGTCAAAGATGACCTTGCCCTCGCTCACGCGTGCGGGTGGACGGGACAGTGCCGTGATGGCAAATCCCAGCGTCGACTTGCCCGAACCGGATTCGCCGACCAGACCGACGAATTCACCTTGTTCCAAATCCACGTTCACATCGTGGACAGCCTTGACGGGCTCAGTCCCAGGTGTGTCGTATTCGATGGACAGATGATCAATATGAAGCAGACTCATCGTGAACTCCCTTCACGCAGTCGAGGATTGCTGAGTCGGTCAACGCCGAAGTTGATGAATGTCATGGAGACGGCGAGCAATGCGATCATCAGACCGGGAGCGAGCAGAAGCGCCCACTGTCCGGTGAGGATGACGCCGTTGTTCTGCGCCCAATAGATCATCGTGCCCCAGCTGATCGTTGTGGAATCGCCCAGACCAAGGAACTCAAGTCCGGCTTCCGCCAAGGCCGCAGAGGTTGCGGCACCGAAGAAGTTGTTGATGATGAGTGACAGCATGTTCGGGAATATCTCATGGAAGATGATTCGTGCGGCGCTGTCGCCGCTGAACGCCGCCGCGGTGACGAAATCACGCGAGCGCAGGGATTGGGTCTGGCTGCGAAGCACGCGCGAACCCCATGCCCAACCGGTGAATACGATGACCAGGACGATCACCTTCATGCCGCCGTTCTGCAAGTATGAAGCGATGACGATCATCAGTGGCAGTTGCGGAATCACCAAGAACAGGTTGACGATGAAGCCGACGAATTCGCCGCCGAATGACTTGATGTACCCCCAGCTCAGGCCGATGACGACAGCGAGAGCTGTGGAAAGAATGCCTGCGACCATGGCGACCATAACCGAGATTCGTCCACCCCAGATAAGCTGCGAGAACACGTCCTGACCGCTTGCCGTGGTTCCGAGAAGATGACTCAGCGATGGCTGCGCATTGGTTTCGAAGCCGGTCTGCTTGGGATTGTACGGACTCACGATGGGTGCGAATATTGCCAGCACGATAATCAGGCTGAAGAGGATGATGCCGAAGCGTGCCTTCGGAACGGACCATACCGTGGCGAAGCTGCGTCCTGCAACCCGGAGTCCTCTGATCAGCACGTTGTCGTCAGCCGAATCGTGAGGTGCGCGTGGTTGTGAGTGTTCGCCCTTGTTTGACGGTGGCGTGGCAACGTCGAGATTCCTGCTGTCGTCGCCTGCCGACCCGTTCGCAGGATTGCCCGACATGTTTCCTGTGACCTGCGCTTGCTGTGCTTGTGTCATTCCACTCACCTCCTGGTCCGTGGATCGAGAACGCCGTAGAGAATGTCAACGACGAAATTGGCTACCAGAACGCTGACCGTGATCATCAGGAACAGAGCCTGCATCAGTGGATAGTCCTGATTCGTGACTGCTTGGAACAGCAGCATGCCGATGCCTGGATAGCTGAAAACCTGTTCGACCAGCAGCGAACCGCCGACGACGCCGCCAAGCACCAGACCGAATGAGGTGAGGTTTGGCAGCAGCGCGTTTCGAGCCGCATACCTGAGCATGACCGTGCCTTGGTGGAGGCCGTTCGCCTCCGCGAAGGTCACATAATCATCACCAAGCGTATTGATCATGTTGTTGCGCATGCCCATGACCCAGCTCCCCAATGAGGTTATGAGGATGGTCAGTCCGGGAAGGATCGAATGATACAGTGCGTCGATCAGGAACGACCAGGACGGGTTGGGAACTGCGGTTGCGGCATATGCGCCTGATGTCGGGAATGCCTTGGCAACATAGCCAAGGAAGAACAGCAGGAGCAGCGCAAGCCAGAACGGTGGGAAGGCCGAGAAGAACGAGCTTGAGACGCTGCCGGTGGCATCGACGAGCGAGCCGCGCTTCCAGGCCATCGCCGCACCGAGCATGGTGCCGATGATGAACGAAAGAATGGTGACCGTACCGACCAGCACAAGAGTCCACGGCAAGGCTGTTGAAACCAGCGAAGAGACCGATTGTGGGAAGTTGCTGTACGAGATTCCGAAGTTCAGATGAATGACGTCATTGAGATATTGAACATACTGCTGGAATGGATTGCCTGTGGGCACCCCTAGCTGCGCTTCTATCGAGGCACGCATTTCCGGCGTCACAGGACCATTTTGCGAGAGTTTGGCTATGGCTGCGTCGGCAGGAGAACCGGGCATCATACGGGGTAGCAGGAAGTTTACGGTGATTGCTGCCCAGAGTGTGAGCAGGAAAAGACCGATTTTCCCGAGATAGTAGCGCACGAGATGACCTTTCACTGATTACTGCAATAATTACTGCGATAATTACTGCACTGAATTACTGCAATAATTGATTGATTGCTGTTGATCGGATTGCTGCCGATCAATTGCTGCTGTGCTTGATTACTGCAAGTGTTGCTGCTGCCATTCTTAACCTTCGAATCAGGCAGCGCTGGCTTGGTTGCAGCCATCATGATGCCCAGCCCAGGGGAATCCGTTGACCTTCATTGTCTGGATTCCCCTAAGCGGTGCATATGCGTCTGCATGTGGACCTGAATCAGGCCTTCTTCAGATTGGTTACGACCATCAGCACCTGGGATGTCCATGTGGTTGGTGAGGCGTAGGGATTCTGCTCCGTTGGCCAGCCGGTGAACTTCTTCGTGCTGTACAGGCTCCACAGACCGCCGTAGAACATGCCGACAACGGGAACCTGGTTGTAGACAACCTCTTGCAGCTGATCGACTATTGCCTTCTGCTCAGTCTCGGAAGAAGTCGACTTGAGCTGGGAAAGCAGCGAATCGGTCGCACTATCCTTGTACCGCTCGAAGTTGGCAGAAGCCGCCGTACCAACCGGCTGATAGAAGTCGCCATTGAGCAGGTTACTGTAATCGGTGTAGACATCGCCCGTACCACCGAAGGACGAGACGATCAGGTCATAGTCGCCGTTGTTGAGCGCCTGAGTGTAGGCGGCTGGCTGCGGCTGATTGAGCTTGACCGAGATGCCGATGGCACTAAGTTGATTCTGCAGCGTCTCGATGCCACGAAGCCAATCGCTGTATCCGCTGGGGACCGTGACGGTCAGGGTCAGCTGCTTGCCGGTACTGTCAACAAGCTTGCCTCCACTCTCGGTGTATCCTGCACTGGCGAAGTACTTGAGCGCATCGGTCTTGCTCTGCTTGACGACTCCACTGTTGGGGATGCTCGAGTTGACCCACGACTTCTGGTTGGGAAGCAACAGGCCGGTCTGTGTCGAAGCATCGACATAGCCCTCTTCGGCATCCTTGGCTATGGCCGTACGGTCGATGGCATTGCTCAGGCCAAGACGGAAGTTGACATTGTTATATGGAGCCTTCGTGAGGTTCGGGAAGAGCGAGACCGTGCCGCCCGGAGGGAACCAGTAGTGATTGTGCTGCTTGTCGGCACCCACCCAGGTCTTCTGCACGTCGTTCATGTACATGTAGCCCCAGTCATAGCCCTTGTTAATCATGTCAAGCGCCTTGTTCGACGCAGGAAGGACGATTGAGGTGGCGGCAACCTTGCTGGCCTGCCAATAGTCGTTGTTCTTCGTCAGCGTGTATTGGTTCGGCGTGTAGGTGCCGAGCTTGTAAGGGCCGGTTCCGACAGGCGTGGCATTCGTGTCCTTGACCGGATCCTTGATGTCCTTCCAAATATGCTGAGGAACGATGAGCTGCTGGTCGATGATCTTGATTGCAGGAACGTCATTGTCCTTCAGATTGAAGGTAACCGTGTCGCCGCTTGTCGAAACGGAAGCGATGTGCTGCCACACGCCAAGCGTGTCGAGAGCGCCGTTGCTCTTCAGCAGATTGAAGGTGTAGACGACATCCTTGGCAGAGAATGCCTGACCGTCAGACCACTTCACGCCGGAACGAATCGTGTATTCGACGGTCTTGGGGTCGATGATCTTGTGAGAGGTTGCGAGGAATGGCGTTTCCGTGCCCTTGATGCTGTTGACCACCATCAATGGCTCATAGATGAAGTTGATGCCGGTTCTCTTGCTGCTTGAGAACGGGTTGAAATTCTTGGTGAATGTAGGGCTGCCATTATCTCCCCCAAAGAGAATCTCAGTAGCCGAGCTGCCCCCTGATCCTGACTGTGCATCGGTGCTGCCGCATGCGGCGAGCCCGATGGCCATGGTGGCTGCAGCTAGGGCAGCGACTGCGCGTACCGCTAGATGTTTAGTATTCATTTGACGCTTCTTCCTGTCCACATTGACATATGGCGTACTCGAAATCTCGACGTGCACGTCACCATTGTCATCAAAGCAATGCATTCTGGCCTGTTCATCATGAGGAACCCCAATGTTCAGAGCACAGTGAAAACCGCTTTGATTTAACTGGCAGAAACAATTGTATGCGCTTACATCTGCTTTTGCAAATACGGTCGATATTATTTCTTTTCTTGCTTACATTGGCTTTATTCCAGCGTATTTGAGACTTATAATTTCGACACGCCGAAATGTTAGCGCTACCAAGGACATGATTTTTATGTGTACACTAATGCCCAGATGTAAGAAATGTATGAAACTGAATTGACTGCATTCATCGCGTTTCACCCACTGCGTTTATTACATTACGATTACAGTACGCCAGTCAATGTCAATTCCCGTGGAGGCAACGATGTCATCCAAGAAACCGACCGTATACGATGTCGCCAAAGAAGCCGGCGTATCGATCGCGAGTGTCTCAAGATCATTGAGAACGCCGGAGAGCGTGCGTCCCGCAACGCGCAAACTCATCAACAGAGCGATAGACCGGCTTGGCTATGTTCCCAGTGGAAGCGCGCAGAGTCTGGCCGCACGCAGAACCGGAGTCATCGGACTGTTCATGTCGAATCTTGACGAGCTCGACGATCTTCAAGACTTTACGCTCAGCAGCGTCGACGATGCACGAGTGGAAATCGATCCCGCGCACCATGCCGACTCTCACCGCAATGATTCCCTGTATTATGACCAAGTGCTTCGAGGCTGCGAGCTGGAAACATGGAGGCGTGGACTCTCGCTGATGGTCAACCTTGGCCTGGATCGCAACGAGAAGGGCCTCACCCAACTCGCCGGTGAGATGGTTGGAAAGGTCGATGGGCTGATCGTGATGGCGCGCAGCGTGCCGGACTCCACCTTGGAATTTCTCAGGCGACGCGTTCCGGTCGTCATGGTGGCGGATGCACCATCGGACAACGAGGCCGGATATGACCTGGTTCGTGTCAGCAACCGCAAGGGTATGCGCAAGCTGGTGCAGCATCTTGTCGACACACATCACGTCGATGACTTTGCCTATATCGCAGGCCCCGACGACTCCCCTGACAATCACAAGCGATATGTGGGATTCTGCGAGGGATTGCGCAGTCGAAACATCAATCCCGAAACCGTACCGATTTATCGAGCTGGATTCTCGTTCGCGGTAGCACACACCATCACGCAGGACATGGTGGCACGGCATAAGATACCCCGCGTCATGGTGTGCGCCAACGATCAGATGGCACTCGGCGTATGCAAGGCCCTGACCGATGGCGGCATTCGCATTCCGCAAGATGTGATCGTGACAGGATTCGACGGCATCAGCGAATCTGAAACGAATACGCCGCGCATCACCACGGTCAGTCAGCCAATGCGCAATCTGGGAAGGGCCGCAGTAAGCACGATGGTCCAACGGCTTGAAAATCCCGACGCCGAACCGTATGCGATTGAGCTTCCGGTGACTTTGCTGCTGCGAGAGAGCTCCGAAGGCGAGCTCACGAAGGAACAAGAGTCAACTTCTGACTAAAAAATGAGATTTAAGCATACGAATGCGAGTTTTGCGGCAATTTCTGAGTATCAGAGCAGAATTTGGCTGTTTTTAGGCACCCAAAAAACCAAAAATCAGACTATATACTCAGAAATTGCCGCAAAACTCGCAATCTCTCATGCTTAGAGACCGATTTCCTCCGTTGCGGCGATGTCGTTCTCGTAATCCATATCTTTCGTTTCCCTAGTGAACAGTAGGGAAACGAAAGTCAAGACGGCCGAACCGGCAAGATAGACACCGACGAGCCATGTGCTGCCATGCGCCAAACTCCACAACGCGGTTGCCACCATAGGCGCAAGTGCCGCGCCGAGAATGGAACTCACGTTGTAGGCAATCGCCGATCCGGTGTAGCGCACATTGGTGGGGAACAATTCAGGCAGAAGCGCTCCCATGGGCCCAAAGGTGAAGCCCATAAGCGTGAAGCCGATGACGAGGAAGGATTCAGCGAACCAGACGGTTGAACTCTGCCCACCGCGACCATCGAGGAAAAATGGGAACAGCAGCCCGAACGCGATAATCGCCACAGTGACGATGAGCAGCAGCTTGCGCCGTCCCATAACATCCGCCAAAGGCCCTGAAATGAGCGTGAAGATGCCGAAGAAGATAACGCCGAAAATCTGCATGAGCACGAAATCGGTATAGCTGATACCAAGTCCGGAAGGAGAACCGCTGGTCGCTGCAGTGCCATAGGTGAGGCTGAATGTCGTCATGAAGTAGAACAACACGTAGGTTGCAAGCATGGCGAATGTTCCCAACACCACAGCCTTGAAATGATGACGAAGCGTATCCGCAAGTGGCATCTTGACAATGGCACCCTGCTTCTGAGCCTTCTTGAAGGCTTCCGATTCAACGAGCTTCAAACGAACCCACAGACCGATCGCAACCATCACGGCAGAAAAGACGAATGGAATCCTCCAACCCCAGCTGAGGAATGCTTCAGACTGCAGCAGTGAACTCTCGGGATGTGGAAGCGCAAAGTTGATGATAAGGAAGAGACCGTTTGCGACAATGAATCCCAGCGGCGCACCCAATTGCGGGAAGGTACCATACCATGCGCGCTTGTTTGCCGGAGCGTTCTCCGTAGCGACAAGAGCGGCACCAGACCATTCACCGCCAAGGGCAAAGCCTTGAGTCAGTCGAAGCAGAAGCAGGAATATTGGAGCTATGACGCCAATATGGCTGTAGGTCGGAAGGAATCCGATGATGAAGGTGGCGATGCCCATCGTGAGCAGCGAAGTCACCAACGTGGTCTTGCGACCATACTTATCCCCCATGTGACCGAAGAAAACCGCACCTATGGGGCGAGCGACCATGGCTGCACCGAATATGGCAAATGAGGCCATCAGCGCTGCAGTTTTGTTCGTGGCCGGGAAGAACAGCTTCGGAAAGACCAGAACCGCGGCAGTTGCATAGACATAGAAGTCATAGAATTCAATGGTCGTTCCAACCAGGCTTGCCGCAATGACTCGAGCTGGAGAGTTCAGAGGCTTGGCCGCCTCATGACCTTCCTTGTTTGACGGTGATGATATTGATGTCGATTCTTGGATCGACGAGGACAAAGATGACACGATTACCCTTCTCGTTTTCGTGCAAAAAAGTCTTCTCGATGGCGAATTCGCTACTTGTAGTGGTCGAAGCCGTAACAAAGTGTAGATGACTGGATGGTTATGGTCCTTGTGGGAGCCGTGGAACAGAATCCTAACATGCCATATGAGTTTAACAAGAGGAATATCACCTAATGAACGCAACAATCATGCTGAAAGCTGAGTTTTCTGCGCCCGGCAACGATCCACACCAAACAGCACCTGCCAGCAACGTGCCCCAATGATGCACACCAGTGGTGCACACCAGCAATCAATGAACATCACAGCCCTGGATGGCCATGCATGAAACGTGGGCAACAAACGCGTTGGGAATGTAAGAACGATTCCAACGCGTTGGACTGCATGGAGACTTATTGGGCGTCGGCCTTGCGATACACCTTGGTGTATGAGCCTTCGGCGCGAGGGCGAATAACCAACGAATCGATATCGACCGTATCGGGAAGATCAACGGCCCATCGAATCGATTCCGCAATATCGCTGGCCTGCAACGGATCTGGAACGCCCTTGTACACGTTGTCCGCCTTGGCCTGATCGCCACCGAAGCGCTTGAGCGAGAACTCCTCGGTATGCACAAGACCCGGCGAGACATCGATAACACGAATCGGTTCGCCAATCTGCTCGAGTCGAAGCACGCGAGCCATCACGCGCTCGGCAAACTTCGCGGCGCAATACCCTGAACCGCCTTCATACGGCTCGATTCCCGAGGTCGAAGAAATAATCAACACCGTGCCTTCAGACTGCTTCAAGGTGGGCAGCAGCTTCTGCGTGATGCGCAAGGTACCCAGCACATTGAGTTCGTACATGCTGCGCCAGTCGTCAATGCTTGCCGTTGCCACAGGATCCTTGCCCAGTGCACCGCCAGCGCAATTGATCAAAGCCTTGACAGGGCCTTCGGCAATGATGGTCTTCACCGCAGCGCTTGTCGACTCTTCATCCGTGATATCGCAGACCAGGTATTCGCATGATCCGCCCTTCGCCTGAATGGAGTCCGTAAGCGCCTTGAGCTTGTCCTCACGCCGAGCCAGTGCGACGATGCTCCACCCATCGGCAGCCAGGGTTCTTGCCGTTTCAGCACCAATGCCACTCGAAGCGCCGGTTACGACGGCGCGCTTTGCCGACTCAGATGGCTTGCCCGTTGTTGATACGGTTCCTTGGGTCTCTTGATTCACTGCATCAGCCATGTATGCTCCTTCACTGGGTTTATGACCAATATGTTCGTTCACTACTGCATTCGTTCACTACTGTGTTTATTCACTGCTGCGTTTGTTCACCACCGTGTTGGTTCATCGCCGTACTTGTAACAGCGCCGAGCTATAACAGCGAAAATCTGGCAGAGATTGCTCTCACACCTGATGCCGCCGTATACAACCATTGTGGCTCACCCATGAACTTTTTTGATTACGGGCTTTGCTTTAGGCGAATCCAAGCGATATGTCAGGAGGGTGAACAGCAGTCCGAAGAAGGCCAGAACGGTGAGCATCAAGAAGTCAAGCTGAGTGCCGGATGCCACGGCAGAGCTTGCGTTCGCAGCGCTCGACTTGCGCTCGAACACCGTTATCGCGGCAGCCAGGACAGATGTTCCGAGCGATCCCGCATATTGCTGGAATGTGTTGAACATCGTGTTCACATCGCCCTGTTCTGCAGGAGCGACACGTTTGGTCGCATCGGACATGGTGCTGCCGAAACCGGTGTTGAAGCCAATGCGGATGAACATGTAGAGCAGGGTCAGCGTGAGTACCGTCGAGGACTTGGTGAACCAGCACAGCAGCGCGCAGCCGATCATCACGGAAACATTGCCCAAGGTAATGGTGATGCGAGGGCCATGCTTGTCATAGACTCTGCCTGCAAACGGCGATACGACCGATCCCGCAATCGAACCGGGCAGCATGATCAGACCGGCGACAAGCGCGCTTGTGCCCAGGTATTGCTGCGAGAAGAGCGGAAGAATCACGGAAATGCCAATGTTCGCAAACTGGAAGATGAAGAAGGTTGCCGCACGCAGTCGGACAATGCTGCGAGCAAGAAGACCGAAGTTGATGATCTGACGCTTGCCCTTGATGGCATGGACCACCAGCAATACCAGCGCAGCTAAGGTGATGACCACTCGAATGACGAAGCCCGGATTGGTCACTCCCATTCTGCCCCACTGATTGACGACTTCAATAAGCCCAAGCATGCTGACGGCCAGCAGCGCAAGCCCTATGGCATCGAAACGCCTTGGATGCTCTGCTGCAGGCAAGATAACGTAGCGGAAGCCGACGAATGCCAGGACCGCGATCAGGGGGACGAGTATCCAGAAAATCATGCGCCATGACAGGAAATTGGTCAGGACACCGCCATATACCGGGCCTAGTGCTGGGGCCAGCGAAACCACCATTGCCGCAAGACCGACATAGAAGCCGAGACGTCGCAGCGGAACCAGGTCAAAGATGAGATGGTACATCAGCGGGGTTGCCACGCCGGTCGCCATCGCCTGCAACAGTCGTCCGGTCATCAGCAGCGCAAGGTTGGGAGCCATGGCGCACAGCAGCGATCCGCAGAAGCATGTCACCACGGCGAAACGGAACATCGATTGCGCGGCAAAACGTTCGTTGAGGTAGGCTGTCGAGCACATCACGACCGTGACCATAAGCAGATAGCCTGAGGTCAGCCATTGAACGCTGCCAAGGCTGGCATTGAACTGGTGCATCAGAATGGGGAATGCGACCGTCAATGATGTTTCTGTCAGAATACCCAGAAATGTAAGCAATCCCACTGAGAAGATTGCAAGTTTCGATTGTAAACTCACCTCACGCATGGATGCTCCCCCCTGACCTGTGTGGAATCACACCGAGCTTCGCCTTCAGAATCGTGCCTCAACCCATTGCTGCTTGCCAATGCTTCTCAAAATCAATGACCCTTAAGACCAATGATTCTCAAGGCGTGTATCTCTTAAGATCAATGACCCTTAAGGTCAATGCTGGCAATCTCGAAGCAATCGAGTCCCACGGTACTCGATTCAGCTGGACAAGATCAGAGTTCAAAACCCAGTTCTTCAGCAGCGGTCTGGGGAATTGCTTCGAAGGCCCAGTATTCGTCAAGATTTTCGCCGGTGCTCAGACTGCGGATTTCAGCCTTGTCGATATAGAGTTCACCGTGCAGATGATCGGTCTCATGCTGGAAGATTCTCGCCGGCCATCCGTGCAGATGATCCTCTTGCTTCTTGCCGGATTCATCCATCCAGAAGGCATTGATGTCGAGCCAACGCTTTCGGACTGCCTGAAAACCATCCACGGAAAGACAGCCTTCGTAGAAGCTGCGAGTTTCGGTGCCGATTGGCTCATATCGTGGATTGATGATGGTATGGAAGGGGAATTCTGCGATTTCTCGAGGATCGTCGTCATCATCTCGAACATGGTCCTCAACCACGGCCAAGGTGAGCGGAATGCCAACCTGTGGAGCGGCAAGCCCAACGCCTGGGGCATCGAGCATCGTCACGCGCATAGCTTCGATCAGCCTGTGGAAGGTTCGTTTGCCCAGCTGCCCGGTATATGCTTCGCTCTGCTGACGCAACACTGGGTCGCCAGCCTCCACGATGCCGAGCAGCTGGTCCTCCCCCGCTTCCTTCAGCATCGCGTCAATCGCTGTGTTCAGACGTGCGTCCAGCTTGCTGTGACCGGGGAACATTGAGCCTCCAAATGTTGATTGGTGTGATGGATTGGTGTGATGGATTCGTTCGTCGCTGCAGCACACGCTACAGTGAAAGCTCATCCTTGACGATCTGCGCAAGACGTTCGCATGTTGCGTCCGCCTGCTCCTGCGTCTCGGCCTCGGCCATGACGCGCACCAATGGTTCGGTGCCGCTGGGACGGAGCAAGACCCGGCCGGTCTCTCCGAGCAGCTGCTCCTCATGCGCTACGGCATCCTTGATCTTGGCATTGGTTGCCGCTGCGAGTTTGTCGACATTGGGCACATTGATCAACTGCTGTGGCAACTGCGGGAAGTCGGCGGCAAGCTGCTTCAAGGACTTGCCTGAGCGCACGACCTCGTTGGCAAGGGTGAGTGCCGTGAGCGTTCCGTCACCAGTCGTGGCGAATTCGCGGTTGATGACGTGTCCGGACTGCTCGCCACCGAGGGTGAACCCTCCGCGAAGCATCTCTTCCAGCACGTATCGGTCACCCACGGCGGTCTGCACTGTGGCGATGCCCATGTCCTTGAGCGCAAGCCGCAATCCCAGATTGCTCATGACGGTTACGACGAGCGTGTCGTTGGCGAGCTTGCCATCGCGTTGCTTGGCGCGGGCGAGAATGCCCATGATCTGATCGCCATTGACCATCGTGCCATCTTCGTCCACCGCAAGGCACCGGTCGGCATCGCCATCGAAGGCCACTCCCATGACGGCCTGCGACGCCTTGACCATGGCCTGAAGCTGCTCAGGGTGAGTCGATCCGGCGTGCTTGTTGATGTTGTAACCATCTGGAGAAGCATTGATGACCACGACATCGGCTCCGGCCTGACGCAAGGCTTCCGGTGCGACAACCGATGTGGCACCGTTGGCGCAGTCGGCCACGATGCGCAGTCCTGCGAGGGGCTTTGTACGGGTCTTGTCTGCTCCCATCGGTGCCACGGCATCGACAAGATGATCTATGTAGCTGTTGGTTGCGGTGACGGTGTCATGCGAGACTCTGCCGACACCCTTGCCGGTCGGACGCTCCCAATCCTGACCGAGCACCTTTTCAATGTCGTCTTCCTTGGAGTCGGGAAGCTTGAAGCCTCCGCGCGCGAAGAACTTGATGCCATTGTCTGGCATGGGATTGTGGGATGCGGATATCACCGCACCCATCTCAACGTTGAGCACAGAGGTAAGGTATGCGATGCCTGGAGTTGGTATGATGCCCACATCGATGACGTCGAATCCGCCGGCACTCATACCAGCCGCCAGAGCCGAAGCGAGAAAGTCACCAGATACGCGGGTGTCGCGCCCAATCAGCGCTCGTCGCCTGCCACCGGTCTGGTCGCGACTGCCCAAGACACGAACTGCTGCATCCCCCAAATCGAGTGCAAGCTTTGCAGTCAAATCCCGATTGGCCAGTCCTCGCACACCGTCAGTTCCGAAAAGTCTTGGCATCTTGCCCTTCTTCATGCTCATAATTCCTGTGAATCCGCAGTTATAACCATATCAATTGTTGTCCCACATCGGACAAAAAATGCGGATGGCGCGCTTTTTCGCACACCACCCGCACAGCGCCGACTCTGCATGAGGCCACAATGCAGCTTCTCAGGGTTCAGATGCAACGGCTTGTTGAGTTTTGCGACAATGTTGAAGTATCACCGTCCAGAATCGCTGAAAATCCGACCAAGAACATCCGAAAATCAGGGCTGATTCAGGGTCGATACTGTGCAATTGTCGCAAAACTCGATAAGTCGGAAACTTTCGTGCTCTACAGCTGCGAATTGTAGGTCTGCACCTTCAAAACACGGCGTGAAACGTCAAGATTCTTCATGATCATGCCCCGAAGCGCTCGATCAGCGTCCGCATGCTCTTCAAGCCAGCGTTCACCACCGGCAACGAGCTTGTGCGCATCGGCGAATCGAGGATACAGGCCCTGCCCACCCAAGGGGCAAATCAGAGTTTCGGCAATATGGAATGACTTGTCTTTCCATATGGAATCGATGCTGCTGAAGAAACGATCAACATAACCCTCGTACAGCTGTGGATCGGTGTTCTGCGAGAATCCTGCGGCAACTGCTTCGATCTGGGAATTCGTCAGAGCATCGTCATCCAGTGCTTCGGTCCATGCCCACTTCTTGGTCTGAGCAGTGGGACGAGCAGCCTTGGCACCATATGCCTTTTCTCGGTTCTCCGTGGTTTCACGCTTGCTGAGTTCAGCATCGATTGCCTCATCACTGATCAGGTCGTTGGCTGCGAGCGCGTGAATGATAAGCCAGCGCAGGCTGTTGTCGATGCTCAGACCCTCAAGCTTGAGTTCGCCGCTGAGCAAGCCTTGGGCATTGTCTTCGAAATCGTCGTCAACGCCATAGCCTAGGTACACCTGCAGCAGTTGGAACTGTTCGTCTGAACCGGCTTCGGCTGCAAGTACGAGCTTCCACAAGGTCTGAGCGACGAGTTTCATGATGGATGCCCTGCGGCTCGGTGCCACGTAGTTATGCACGGCACCCGAAATCTGCGACAGAGCGTATCGGAAGGTGGTCGACTGCTTTTCCGTGGACACAGCTTTCAAGGAGAGCGTTACAAATCGTTCTGCCGGGAATTCGGCATCCCTGGTCATGTCCCAGAGCGAGAGCCATATCACCGCGCGAGCCAGCGGATCCTTGAACGCATAGAGATGCGCCTCGGCGAAGTTCAGCGATTCCTTGTCAAAGCGCAGTTTCGTATAGGTGAGATCATCGTCATTGACCAGAATGAAACGAGGACGCTTCAAACCGATGATGTCGCTGATTTCGGTACGCTCGCCGTCAACATCGAGTTCGAATCGATCGGTGCGCACGATTTTGCCGTTATCGTCAGGGTTGTAGAATCCCACGGCAATGCGATGCGGGCGCGTTACCGGGAACTCTGCAGGCGCTGTCTGCACCAGATCTGCCTTGGTTATCGTGCCTTCGCTGTTAGTGTCGATGTCTGCGGTGATGGTGTTGATGCCAGACTGCTCGAGCCAAAGCTTCGACCAGGAGTCAAGATCGCGGCCGGAAGCCTTGGACAGTTCTACAAGCAGGTCATGAAGCGTGGCATTGCCATAGGCGTGCTTGGTCAGATAGCTGTGGATGCCTTCGAAGAATTTCGCACGGCCGACATAGGCGACAAGCTGCTTCAGCACTGAGGCACCCTTGGCATAGGTGATGCCGTCGAAGTTGACGTAGGTGTCGTTCAGATCATGGATGGGTGCCACGATGGGATGCGTGGTTGGCATCTGGTCCTCGGCCAGAGCCCAGCTTTTCTCGCCGGAGCAGAAGGTTGCCCAGTCATCGGTGTGCTCGGTGGCTTCGGATGTCGCGAGCGTGGACATGAATTCTGCGAAGGATTCGTTCAGCCACAGGTCATTCCACCATTTCATCGTCACATAGTCACCGAACCACATGTGTGCAAGTTCATGCAGCACGGTTTCGACGCGCCTGTTGATGACGGCGCCACTCACCTTCGATTCGAAGATGTAGGAATCGCGCAAGGTCACCAAGGCTATGTTCTCCATGGCTCCCGCGTTATATTCAGGAACGAAAACCTGGTCATACTTGGCATAAGGGTAGGGCACGCCCCAAGTCTTGGCATAGAAGGCAAAGCCCTTCTTGGTCACGTCGAACAGCGACTCGGTGTCCTTGTCAAAGGCATCCTTCAAGGACTGACGGCAATAGAGGCCCATGGGAATCGTGCGGCCATCCTCGTTCGCATATTCGGATGTCCACCCTGCGTAGGGACCGGCTACGAAGGCAGTCAGATACGAGCTCATTGTTGGCGTCTGCTCAAAGATCCAACGCTTGATGCCCTCTGCCGGCGCATCGCCGAGCGTGCCTTCTGCGGTCTTGCCAGCCAGATTCTCGACTGATGCGACAGGGGAATTCGAAAGAACGGTCCATGATTCTGGAGCGACCACGGTGAAGTCGAAGGTCGCCTTCAGATCAGGCTGGTCGAAGACGGCATACACGCGACGAGCATCAGGAACCTCGAACTGGCTGTAGAGATAGATCCTGCCGTCTGCTGGATCGACGCTGCGATGCAGACCCTCTCCTGTGCGCGAATAGGCGCATGTGGCTGTCACATCGACCTGATTGTGCTCTTGAAGATGCTCAAGCGCGATTCTGTCATCCTTGAACACGACTGCGGGGTCCAGCGTTGCTCCGTTGAGCACGATGCTGTCGACCGTTGGCGCAATCAGATCAAGAAAGGTGCTGTCTCCCGGCTTCGCATCAAAGGTGAGCGTCGTGGATGACGTGAAGGTTTTGGCCCCCTGCGTGACATCGAGCGACACCACATATGCTGGATGTGACACTATCTCCCGTCGTTCTTCGGCCTCGATCTGTGTCAGATTCGATCCTGGCATTCCCCACTCCTTAGCTATCATCACATGATGATGGATATATATTGTGCTGCAACTCATATGAGCAACTGTGCGTGCTGTTCTTCGGCATGCCCGAGCTGCTTCCAACCTTACTCTCGGGCATGATTGTGGCCCCGAAACATGAGGCACTACTCGTGTCTTATGTTTCGAGGCCACGGAATCGGGTTCACGGCTGAATCAGCCGCATGACCGAGTCAGCCATGCAGCTGAAACAACCGGATTCCAATGTGCTGGTCGAAGCCGTTATATGCTGTTCGCTTACTTCTCAACGTCCTGCGCTATGTCGGCAACCACCGGCACGATCATCGGGCTGCGGTGCAGCTTGCGAGCGATCCAACCACCCAAAGTCCTGCGCATGATCTGCTGCAACTGGTGCGTGTTATGCGTACCCTGCATCATCGCATCCTGGAGTTGCTCGACGATCTGTTCGCGCACACGTTCGAACTCGCTCTCGTCCTCGGCAACCGCATTGAGGAAGATCTTCGGTCCGCTGATCACATCGTTCGTTTCCGTATCGACGACGACGAAGGCTGAAACGAAGCCCTCGGAGCCAAGGATTCTGCGCTTCTCGAGTTCCTCGTCGGTGAGCTCTCCCACCGAGTCGCCATCGACATACACATAGCCGCATGGCACGCTGCCAACCACAGCCGCCTGACCATGATAGAGGTCGACGACATCGCCATCCTCGGCGAGCACGACGTTCTTCGGATCAACGCCCGTCTTGACCGCGATCAGACCGTTGGCCACCAAATGACGGTTTTCACCGTGGATTGGCATGGCACAGCGAGGCTGAACGATGTTGTAGAAGTACAGCAGTTCGCCTTCGTCGGCATGACCGGACACGTGGATTGCCGCATTGTCCTTATTGATGACTCGCGCACCCAAGCGTGTGAGCTTGTTGATGACCTTGTATACGCCATGCTCGTTGCCTGGAATGAGCGAGCTGGCAAGAATCACGGTGTCGAATTCGTTGATCGTGATGTCTCTATGCGTGCCATCGGCGATGCGTCCAAGCGCAGCCATGGGCTCGCCCTGCGAACCGGTGACCATGTAGACGATCTTGTTGTCCTGAATGTCATGCGCCTGCTTCAGATCGACAATCGTGTCCTCTGGCAGATGCAGATAGCCCAGATCAGATGCGATGGCCATGTTGCGCACCATCGAACGACCGGCGAACACCACCTTGCGGCCGTGCTTGTGGGCAGCATCGACAACCTGCTGCACGCGGTGCACATGGCTGGAGAAGCTGGCGACGATGATCTTTCGTGTGGCGTCGCCGAATGCCTTGTCGAGGGCCGGACCGATGGAGGTCTCAGGCTTCACGAAGCCGGGAACCTCGGCATTGGTGGAATCCACCATGAGCAGGTCAACGCCCTGCTCCCCCAGACGGCCGAACTCGCGCAGATCGGTGATCTTATGGTCCAAAGGCAGCTGGTCGAGCTTCATGTCACCGGTGTCGATGATGTGGCCTGCAGGAGTCTTGACCGAAACGCCCAGCGCATCGGGAATGGAGTGCGTGACCGTGATGAATTCAAGATTGAAAGGACCGACCTTGAGCTTGTCGCGACCTTCGACCTCGACCTTGGTGGGTTCAAGACGATGCTCCTTGCACTTCGCGTCCACGAAGGCAAGCGTCAGTTTCGAACCGATCAAAGGAATGTCAGGACGCAGCTTCAAGAGATACGGAACCGCCCCGATATGGTCTTCATGACCGTGCGTGAGGACAAGGGCTTCGACATCGTCCAGTCGATTGCGGATGTAATTGAAGTCAGGGAGGATCAGGTCGACACCTGGCTGCTCCTCCTCGGGGAAGAGCACACCGCAGTCGATGAGCAGCAGATGACCGTTATATTCGATAACGTTCATGTTGCGTCCGATTTCACCGAGACCGCCGAGGGCTACGATTCGCATGGAACCCTTGTGATATTTCGGAGGTGCGACGAGAACGGTTTCCTGCTTGGTGGCCGAATTCGTCATCTTGCGTGAATTGTTTCCCCTGGAACCGGAATAGTTGCCACGGCGCCTGCCGTTTCTGTTTTGCGACCGGTTACCTGTACTTCTTTTTCGTGTCGTGCTTTTTTGTTGTTCTTGTGTCATTTCCACTTGATTTTCTTTATTCAGTGCCTTCGCCTGATACGAAGGCAACGCTCATCGTATGATGTGCGAATTCAGAGCAAGCCCGCTCGACGCATGCCCTCTTCCGCCTTGTCGAGTTCGCGTGCACTCGGACCTACGTTAGGTTCGCGCATCGTTGTTCCTGGAATATATCCCTTGATTTTCAGAGCTGCCTTTGCCATGACCGCCTGGAATCCATCACCGTTGAGAGCGGTGACGACAGGCTCGATCTGGGCCGCCAATTCCTGAGCCTTACGAATGTCTCCCGAATCGAATGCCTCGGCCAATTGCTTCATCGGCCTTGCGGCAACGTGGGCTGCGACTGATATCACACCTACGGCACCCATGGCCAGGAAAGGCAGATAGAGTGAATCGTCGCCTGAATACCAGACCAGATTGGTAAGTCTGCGCTTGACCAAAGCTTCGGCGACATTCCCCGTTGCATCTTTTACTGCTGCGACATGTTCGAATTCAGCGAGGCGCTGATAGGTGCTCGTCTTGACATGCAAACCGGTACGTCCGGGTACGTCGTAGACGATGATGGGTTTTTCGGCCACTTCGTTCACTGCCTTGTAGTGTGCCACGATTCCATTCTGCGAAGGACGGGAATAGTAGGGCATCACAATAAGCAGACCATCGGCTCCTGCATTCTGCGTCATTTCAGCCATGCGCACGGTGTGAGCCGTATCGTTCGAGCCTGCGCCCGAGATCACGGGGACATCAACGGCTTGCTTGACAACCTGAACGAGCTTGACCTTCTCTTCGAGATGGGTCACCGGCGACTCTCCGGTGGTTCCGTTTACCAGCAATCCATCCGCTCCATCGGCGACGAGGTGCTGGGCAAGGGCGGCTGCAGCGTCGTAATCCATCGCGCCATCAGACTTCATAGGGGTGACCATCGCAGGTATGACGCGGCCAAATGGGGCTGGATCAAGAAGATTGGCGTTCGAATTGCTCATAAAACCCAAGGTACTGCGCGGCTGAGACTGGAATTGAGCGACAGAACGCCTTCATTGTGAACTTGTCAAAGTATCAAAGCTCAAAAACTGGGGAAAACTGAGCTAAACAAGCCAAAAATCGACGTTTATACTTTGACAAGTTCACAATGAACGGAACAGACGCGGAATTTAGAGGTTGAGGAAGGAGTTGAGGCCGATGGTGAGGCCTGAATGGCCTTGCTGCGCCATGGTGCGGACGGCGAGCAGCACACCAGGCATGAAAGAACCGCGATCGAAGCTATCGGCGCGTATCGTGAGCTGCTCTCCAGCGTTGCCAAGCAGTACCTCTTCGTGCGCATTGAGTCCACGCAGCCTGACTGCATGCACATGAATGCCATCGATGACTTCGCCACGAGCCGAAGTGCCGTTCTGCGTCCCGTCAGGAATGCTGCCCAGCTTCGCTGCACGGCGTGCATCCGCAATCGTATGCGCAGTATGTATTGCCGTGCCTGATGGGGCATCCACCTTGTCGGGATGATGCAGTTCGATCACTTCTGCCGATTCGAAGTATCGGGCTGCCACGCCAGCGAAGTAATCGGCAAGAACCGCGGAAATCGCAAAGTTCGGAGCGATGAACACACCGACATTCGGATGATCTGCCAGTGCCGTGCGAATCTTCTCGTATTTCTCTTCCGTCCAGCCGGTTGTGCCGACGACGACGCTGACATCACGACTGATCAGTTCAAGAACATTGCTCAGCGTTACCGAAGGCACGGTGAAATCAACGGCAATGTCGGTATTGTCGGGCTTGATCAGATCGAATGAGTCGCCTGCATCAAGCCGCTGGGACACTTCCATGTCTTCTGCCGATTCAACTGCTCCGACAACGGTGCGACCCATGCGCCCATGGGCTCCTATTACTGAAACCTTGATCATTCGTGCAAACCTTTCCTTGATGTGGTCATGATAACCGCAATTGTGTACCGTGTGATTCAGTCCTCATCTGATATGCGGGGCAAACCTGCTTCCAGATCATGAAGGATCTCTTCACTCGAACGTGGACGCGCCCTGATCTCACGAAGCTCTGGCTTCGATTCGCTCACATAGTAGAGGCAAGCGTCAATCAGACTGATGTCCGTTGATTCCATCATCGAAAGCAGAACCCTATACATATCCAATTGCAGCAACTTGATGCGGATGTCTTCTGAAGTCGCTGGACGTCGCCCTGTCTTCCAATCGACGATGGTATATTTCGCAGTCTGCCCCTGATGATGAGGCTGGTCGCCGCTGCCAGATGCTGAAGTATCGAGACCGCCGTGGAACACGGCATCCAGCTTGCCCTTCAACACACGATTGCCAATCGAAGCAACTATCGGACGCTCCACCCACGCAACGCTTCTCTTCACCCAGGCTGAGTCACTCAGCCGCCGCTCCCAGTTGGCAAGCTGCTGTTCTTCGGCAGTTTGAGCTTGACCTTGTCGCTGTTCCAGCTCCAGCAACATCGCTTGCCGAGTCGACTCGATGGCGATGCCGTCAAGGCCTCCGTCCTGTTGCAAGGTGGAATCATCCTGCGCCGCAAGGAAGCTGCTCGCCCATTCATGGAAGCGAGTGCCTATTTTCGCGGCAGCAGAAGGCATGCGTGGAATCGGCCGAACGATGCCACGCCAGTAACGACGCTCTCTGGCTTCATCGTGGTCACCGGCGAGCGCCTGCAATGCCGTGACGTTCTGGCCTCCGGCTGAAAGAATCTGCATGCCGCTCCTACGCAAGGCTTGCAGGTCCTGGGGATTGCCATGCAATGCCCCTAGTCGTCCTGAGCGTTGAGCAACCACCTGCGTCGCCTGGGTGAGCAACGGCGTGCTCCGAGGGGAAGTCTCCTTGTCGGTCTTATGCGCTCCAACGGTATCCTTTACAGCTGCATCCTCTACAGCCGGGTGCCCTACAGCAGCATGTTCTACAGCAGCATCCGCTCCCCCGACATCACTGGCTTCAAGAATCTGCCAAGCCGATGCATCGAGTGCGGCTTGTATTCGTGGATGCAGCGTCATCGGCCAGAGCATCGCATCGGAGTCGTCAGCGCGCGACATTCCCGAATCCTGAGCCTTCGACGCATCATCGGTGGCACACTCGGACAATGCGGCAAGTATCGCAGCGCGGTACTCCTGAGCGTTATCCCCCAAGAAGTACCCTGTGAATTCAGGGAATTCCGAATCTGACACCTTGCCCTGTGCCGCTGCATCAGAAGATTCAACACCAGAGGATTCCATATCAGAGGAATCATTGCCCTTCGAAGCGCGCAGCCCAGACATCGAAGTCTCACAGACACCGTCTGACTGCTTGGGAAGATCGCCGTCGCTGAAGTGAACGGCATCCGGGTTCCCAACAAAGCCCAGATAGCTTTCAGTCCAAAAGTTCGATGCCTCGGAGCCATCAATCAGATCGGATTTCGAACCATTGGCCTTGCCATGAAGTGATGCGCTGTAGCTTAGCAACGCATCATGGCGTGCGCGAGTCAGTGCAACGTAGGCCAATCGACGCTCATCGTCGTGATATCGCGAACCGTACTCTCGCTGCTGCGGAAGCCACTCCCCGCTTGCCGCATTGTTTCCCACACTGTTTCCTGCATTGTTTGCCCCGTCATTCACCGCGTCGTTCGCCCCATCATTCGCCATATCGCGGCATTCCCCGTACACCTCATCTTCAAGGCTTGCCAGGTTCATGGCATCAAGATTGCTCAATGGGCTGGATTCCTCAGCAGCATCATGCGGGAAGCGTGGCAGAATTCCAGAATCTGCACGAATGGGCACGGGAACGGCTGTCGCATCGTCCATCCAGCTCTTCGCTGTGGAAACATAGCGTGCCGGATGCGCCAATCTCCCCGAACTATCAATCACCGGCGTATGGGTCTGTCTGATTTTCAGCCCATCCCCCTGATTGCTGGGGAATGTGCCCGACTTCATGCCAACAACCGCAACGGCATCCCATTCGAGACCCTTGGACTGGTGGATGGTCATCAGCACCACATCGGGATGGCCTGCAATGTCGCTGGCAGGCTCCTCGGGACTTTTGCCCATCGAATCGACCCAGGCTACGAATCCGCGCAGCGTCGATGGCGTACCGTCCTGCAGTTCAGCTTCGAAGGTATCAACCAGAGATTCAAAGGTATCCAGACTGGACTGGGCGGTACTGCGGTCGAGAGCGAGGCCGGAGCCGAGGCCGTCCCTTTCGGCATGCAGACTCTGCGAGAGCACGACATCGATGTCGAGCTGCAAGGCGTGCACTGCAGCTCGCAGAACGGTTTTCAGTCCAGAACCTGCCTGCGCCTGAACCTGGCTGAGCACCGATGCGAACTGCAGCAGCAGGAAGCGCCCACGCTCGCTTATCCGAGAACCCTTACGATTCAGAATCGATGCGAGATCGTCATCCATCAGCACATCGATGGCAAAAACACTGTTGGGCACGCTGTCACGATGCTGCTTCACATATTCATGCATCTGGCTGCGTTTCACTCCCGCTGGGGCGAGACCCGCCTCGACAAGCCCCCGATACTGGCTTTCGGCATTAAGACTTTTGACCATCTGGGCGAAGGCATCAAGATCGGCAGGATTCACATTGAATCGTGGCGTAGCCAGCAGCCGCATCAACGCCGTTACATCCGTATGATTGCAGATTACGTTCAGCAGGGCGCGCAGGTCCCGGATTTCCGGCCTGTCGAGCAAGGCTGAATACCCCACAACTTCATAGCTCAGGCCAGCCTCGTACAAAGCATCGCAGTATTGAGGAAGATTGGTCTTCGATCTGAAGAGAATCGCCACATGAGGCGCATGCATGTCAATCGCTTCGGCAGCTACCCCATCGCTGGCTGAAGCGGCCGATGCAGCACCATAGCGACGTTTGGCCGTCTGCACGAAACGAATCACTCCCTGAATCTCTTCGTCCAAGGTCTGCGTTGCCAGCAGTCCCAAGGTGCCACGATCCGCATCGTCCCGCGCTCGCAGATGCTTCACATCGACTTCGCGCATGGTGGCACTCGTAATCGTCCCCCGCTCCTGACGCAGCGGAAGGGTCAGGTTGTTGGCGGCATCCAGAATCAGCGACCCGTTTCTGAAGGTCTGAGACAGCGAATATTGCCGGGTTGGAGTGAAGGGGGCACGAGTCGAAAGCCTGTCGAATTCTTGCAGAAAGGTTCTGAACGCTCCCGGGCTTGCCCCTCGCCATGCATAGATGGACTGAAATGGGTCACCGACCGCGCTTACTGCAGAACTGTCAGCATGCTTCTTCGATCCGTGGGCACGCCGCGAATCTGCCGCATTCGCCTCCTCTGCCTTGTCATCAGGATGGAACAATGCTGCAATCAGTAGGGCTTGCGTGGTGGACGTGTCCTGATATTCGTCCAGGAATACGTGTGAGAAGCGTCTGCGATATTGCGCGCCTATCGAGGGGAATCTGGTAACCAGCTGGTATGCAGCCAGGGTGAAATCGCTGAATTCAGCCATATTCGCCTGCCGCTTTGCTTCCTGATACTGCTCGGCCAGGGTGAGGAGCATCTCTCGATTCTGAGCGATGGTTCTGAGATGATTGGCCTTGTATGCGCGTCGCAAATCCCGATTATGCGCAATTGCCGCCAACTTCTTGGCTCGCGCCTTGTCGCTCAGTTTCGCGTCAGGGTCGATTGGTGCGATCTTTTTGGCTCCGGGTTCGGTGTGAGGGATTTCAACACCTTCAAGGATGGTGTCCAGACGGCTGATGAAGGCCGAATCCCAGTCGTGAATGCGTCGGGCTGCCTGTGCAAAGGTGGTGCATGACCCGTCAATCATCGAATTGGCACAGGCATGTGCCACGGCAAGCACGTTATTGACGGTAGCCGAGAACCCTTTTGAGGCGACATCGGCATCCGAAGGGGTTGCCGCCGCCAGTTTTCGAAGCAGACGATCCTCAGAAGCATCATCGTCCAGCCTTGCTGCATCCTCGCCTTCCGCTGTCTTGTCAGATGAGGGTTCCTCAGTGGCAAAAAGGCTCTGAATATGCTGCCCTACGACTTCTGCAGCGAGCTGGTATGCGCCAGCATCGCTTAATGGTTGGGTGGACTGGTTGAACCCCACCAGCAATCCGTATTGACGCACGATGCTCTGGAAGAAGGCGTCATAGGTCTGCACCTCAGGTTTGAGAAAGATGCTTGCACCATTGTCACAATGTGCGATAACCGCTGCGGACACTCGTGTCAGCAACTCAGAGGCCGCCTTGCGCGTGAAGGTCAGGCCCAGGATGCGTTCAGGTGGAACCCCCGATTCTATGAGCCGCACGATGCGCATCGTCATCGTCATCGTCTTGCCGGAACCTGCACCGGCGACGATGAGCTGATTGGCGCTGATGTTGGCTTCGATGATGGACCGCTGTTCATCGGTACTCGTGAAGGCTGGCCTTGCACGATGCTGGCCTTGCGGTGAATCCTTGTGCTGCGCGGCGGCTGTGCCCTGTGTCATCTGCGTTCCTCCATCACGTTCGCATGAAGCAGTTCCCAAGCCTTACACGTATTCGAACCATTGCCGGAAGCATTCGCATTATGGCATCGGCTGGCATCAAGCTGCATGCGTGCATCCGTGCTCGACAGCCGCACACTGGCAGCGAAGAACACACGCGAAATCATGCTGAGCGCCCAGATTCCCTGCGTATGCTGACTGCGCACGATAAACGCCCACAATTCCCTATCGACCGTTTCAGGGCAACTCTGCTCGGAGAATTCAACGTCGATGAAACTGTCAATGCTTCGATGATGCGTTCGAGCTTCGAATATGGTATTGAATTGTCCGTCTGCAATCAAGCCTGGCTGATGATTGGTTTCAGGAAGCGCGTAGGCAAAGGCCGGAGCCTCATTCTGCGCCACGTCGAAAAGATCTGCCTGAGAAACCGACCGGGTTTGACGTGCAACGCCTGCGCCCTCAGAATCGAACAGGGTTGCAAGCTGATAGCAGACGAGCTGCAAATCATTGAACATGTCCTTGGCGGTATGCCCCGCTCCCGTCTTATAGTCCACGATGCGAATCGTCTCACGATCTTCGAAGCGGCGATGCTCGATTCTATCGATGCGCCCTGTAAGACCAACCTTGACCGATTCCTGCATGCCCGGCATGAAACCGCCGCTTAACGCGCTCATCACTCCAAACAGTTCATGTTCATCGAGCGCGTGCTCCGGGTATGTTCTATTCCAAATGGGCAGCAGATCGCTGACTGATATGCACGCATTGAAGGGGTGTTCAGCCTCGGAGGATACGAAACTACCGACCTTGACAGGAGATTTGCCTTCCGAGCCATATTCAGGCTGCACGCCATCGACAAAATATGACGCAATGTTATGGAGAATCTTGGGAACGAGCCGACGCTTTGAAGCACTGAGAAACATGTCCTCTGGATTTGGATGCTCGACGCTCACGCCGGCAAGCTCCTGATAGATCGATTCCAGACGTGCTGTGACTTGTGATTTCAGGGCTTCACGGCCCTGCCCATGTGTCGAGCCGACACTTGATGAGGATTCAGACAATGCCAGTCTATCGAGCCCCTCGTTCGTTGCAATCTCAGCCACCTTGTGCACGATGGTTCCGAATTGCATATGCACATTGCTGGGCATAGGACCGGTGAATTGAGAATCCAACACCCATTCCAGCGGACACTGCCAGATCTTGTCCACCGCCGAAGGCGTCAGAACCACCGTCGGGCGGTCTGAGCGTTCTGACAAATCTGACTGGTTCGGCATATCCGAACGTTCCGGCCCCTTCGATGAATCGGATTGCGTGGACTGTTCCGACTCGTTCACCTTGAGGTCGTCTGACGAGCGCAGATACACAAACGGCCATGTTTCGGGATTGGCCTCCGCAACCCCACGACTGGCCAGCATCCGCAGGGTTGCCACAGAATCCTTGCCATCAGGACTCAGCGTTTCTGTACTTGCAGGGCCGCTCGTACCTGCGAGAGCATTGGAATTGCCGTCATGATGCAGCATTTCGTTTGCAAGTTGAGCCCTTGCTATGGTGACAATCCCTCGAACGCTGGTCTCAAGACCTGACCACTGCCCTTGCAGCGTCTTGTCATCAATGTCGTTCTGTGACGAAAGACCGACGCCAACCCGAGAGTATGGCACCTGTGCCAAATCGCTGAGACGCTCGAAGCGCTCTGGAAACATGCCGAACAACAGGTCAGAGGGAATCGTATCGGTATTCCACACGGCACTGATTCTCAACTGTTCATCGGTTCTTGTCAGAGAGACGAGAAAACTCTTCTTCTCGGAGTTCAGAGTCGCAATCAGTCGTGCCGTCGAATACATTGCCCGGTCGTTATCGAAATCATCGTCTGAACTGGACCTGGTCGAGCTGCCAGGGGCACTGTCATCGACACTGCCATCGATATTGCCATGCAAGACGATGTTCGCCAGTTCCTGAGTACCGAACAGCGTATCTCGCTCGACCAGATTCGGCCATACGCCCTGCTGCAGCGAAGGCATCCATACTATCGGCCAACGCTGTGCCTGTGCCAATGCTCCTGCAGGCGTGGTAAGCGTCACGGCATGCTCGATAGGACCGACATGGGCGAGGGAATCTGCCTCAATCTGCATGCCACGAAGCTGATTGATGAAATCATCGGTGCTGGCATAGCTTTGCGTTGCATCTGACAGCGTGAAGAGACGCATCAGGGCATCAAGTCTATCGTTTGCCAGCTCCCCTCGATTACCGGGTTCGAGTGACTCTTCCTGCCAGATGTCAGCAAGCGCGCATGCATGCCACGCCTTCCATAGCATCACGTCCGGCGGCACATCATCAGGAGTCGCGATGGAATGCTGCTTCATGAATGCTGCCACGTCCGCCTCGCAGGCGCGAATGACATGAATCGCATGCTCAAGCGCGCAGATATCCGCATCTTTGTCTGCTCCGGCTGCAATTGCATTGAGCACGGCCATGATGGTGTGAAGCTCTTCATCAGTAGCTGTAACCATCAGGGCAAGCAGCAATTGCCGGGTGATGACCGGCTCTTGGGTTGTGGCATGGAAAGGATCGTCTATCGTGATGCCACTGAGCTGCTGGGCATGTGCCGCTTGCTGATTGACATTGTCTGCCCAGCCGAGCATATGCTCTCGAATGTCGGCAATCAGGGATGCGTTGATTTCAGAATCGACGGTATTGGTCGCTACTGCACCATCCACCATGCAGAGAGCGCAGCAGGTGTCCAGCACCGATTCCAGACGCTGCAAGCGCATCGGACGAGGTTCCTTCGTTGAAGTGTTGGTTGCGAAAATCAGCGGACTGGACAGCAAGCTTCTCAAACGATTGGCCCACCAGCGGGATTGCGTCCGCGCATTGGTTGCCACGTCGTTTGTCACATTATTAAACGCATTGTTTGCCGCATCACCGCTCGCATTGGTTGTCATTCGCCGTTCAACCAGTTCAATCAGTGAAAAGAGCCCGCCGACCACCGGCTCATCCTTCAACGGACGCGTGATCGCGGAGTATCTGACGGGAATCCCCGCCTCTTTCAGACGCTCTCCAAAGGCTCGCACTGTTGCATTGTCATGGGCGATGATCGCCATATCATTCCAGTCGCGTTCATTCGCAAGGCTTTCATGCTTGATCTGCCACAGAATGTCGTCCATCTCCGCCTGCGGCGACGGGAAGATTCGACTGCGTACCGTGCCGTCACTGCCATTGTCACCGTCACCGTCACCGTCAAGAGCTCGCACTGGCATAATCGGCAATGCGCCCTCCCATTGAGGCAGTTTGCCCGGTCTTTTGGCTAAGGCGAGGTCGCTTGACATTTCTCCGGTTATGCTTAGTGACACCCTTGAAGCAACGAGGTCAAGATATGTATGCGGCCTCTCACGCTGATCCGTTGATTCCACGGATGCGTTGGACTGCTGTGGAATGATGGGTAGCCAGTCAAGATTGCATCGCGCAGCACCCAGACGGCCGAGACTGTTCGAAACCAAAGCCTCTGAAGTCTGCTCAGAATTCGAGGACGAGGCCTGCGTTTCGATTCTTGAGTCGAGGAACTCTGGATACGCTCCTCGGAAGGTCTGCACTGATTCGTCATGGTTGCCCACCAGCACCAGCCGACTCTTTCTGGTTTCAAGCGCCTGAATGAAGGACATCCCTGCAAGGGTCAGATCCTGCCAGTCATCGATAACGATGAATTCAGGTATGCTGGCCGCATCGCAGTCATGTATCAGCTGTGTTGCGACGACGAGCATGCGCGAGGCATCGAGTCGGAATTCATGCGGATACTGGCCTTCGATTTCTGCCGCGTATTCATGCCACAGGTGGAAAGACAGCTTCCATTGGGTGGTGAGTCTATCTCGTTGCGACACGTTCAAAGGTTGCGAATCAAGGGTGCGCACCATGCGCGTTTCATCGCTTATCGACAGTTCAAGCTCGTTCATTCTGGCGAGCATGTCTCGTAGTTCGGCTACGAAATCGTCATTGATTGCAGCCATGATGTCGGTGTCAGCGGCAGCAGTAACGGCACCGGCAGCGGCTATTCCCTTCATGCTCTTCACCCCAGGGGCGAGTACTTCCCACCAAGGCGCGTCATTCGCCTGGTCATTGCCGAAATACTGTGCCAGCAGCCTACAGCTCTCACAGTCATCACCCCGCAATGCCTCCTGAACATGCCGGGCCAAAACCTTTCGCAATAGGGCATCCTGCTCTGCACCGTTGAGCAGCTTCGGCATCGACAATCCACGTGCGGCACGAGTCTGCGTCAACACTCGGAAAGCGAGGGCAGCAAGCGTTCCCACTGGTCTCGTCTGATCGCTCACGCCGGTTCTGCGGATGATCGCAGTGCTCAGATTTGCGGCTGCTTTACGTTGGGAAACGACCATAACTGTGGCATCATTGCCGAACGCGCGCAATCCTGCAAGCATGGAATCCAGTGCGAATGAGGTTTTCCCGCTGCATGGAGGTCCTGTTACCACAAGCGTTCGCGTTGCATTGCCCAGCTGATTCTTCAACCTTCCGTCGATAAGTCGTTCGACAGCCTGGGCTGCTTCAACACTCGCATGTGCATGCTCACCACCAAATTCCTGCATACATACAACCTATTGCCAGCCCTCCACAAATGGAAGTACCCGCCATCCGAAAGGGATGACGGGTACCTGTTGCATCTGTAGGGTTCAGATCAAAGGCTCAGGCATTATCGGCTGAGGATGCACCGGATGGTGCTGTTCCCGCCGCATTGCCCTGTTCTGGCTTGATTGCGCCGTTGTCGGTGTCGTGTGAATCAGCTCCACCCTGACCGCCTTGATCGTTCAGGAAGTCGTCGGGGTTGAAATCGTCGCCAAGCTTCAGATCGCCGAAGTCGATATTCGAGAAGTCGACATCGTTGAGATCGGCATCGCTCAGATCCATGTTGCTGCCATCGCCACCGAGACCGAAGTTCGGGTAGATGGTGTCACGGATTGCCTTGTCAGGCTCGACAACCGCATTGTGGTAGCGCAAGAGACCGGTTCCTGCAGGAATGAGCTTACCGATCATGACGTTCTCCTTCAGACCCTTCAGGTCATCGACCTTCTGGCTCAACGAAGCTTCGGTAAGGACTCGTGTGGTCTCCTGGAACGATGCTGCCGACAGCCAGGAATCGGTGGCCAACGAAGCCTTCGTGATACCCATGAGCTCTGGTCGGCCAGCTGCAGGCTTGCCGCCCTTCTTCACGGCTGCAATGTTCGCGGCCTTGAACTTTGTCTGATCGGCAAGTTCGCCTGGCAGCAAATCAGTGTCGCCGGAATCGATCACGGTCACGCGACGGAGCATCTGGTGCACGATGACCTCGATGTGCTTGTCGTGGATATCCACACCCTGTGAGCGGTACACATCGTGGACTTCGTTCACAATGTTGACCTGTGCTGCACGAGGTCCGAGAATGCGAAGAATCTTCTTCGGATCGACGGAACCTTCGATAAGCTGCGTACCCACGTCGACATGCTCGCCATCCTTGACCAGCAGCGGAGCTCTACGGGTCACGGGGTACGAGATCGGCTCGATGGTCGAATCGTCAGGAGTCAACGTGACCTGACGACCACGATCGGTGTCCTCGACCTTGATATTGCCTGGGAACTCGACGATAGGAGCTTCACCCTTTGGTGTGCGGGCTTCGAAAAGCTCGGTGACACGAGGAAGACCCTGTGTGATATCGGATGCCGAGGCCACACCACCGGAGTGGAAGGAACGCAGCGTCAGCTGGGTACCAGGCTCACCGATGGACTGTGCCGCGACGATGCCGACGGCCTCGCCAACGTCAACCAAGGTGTTGGTTGCCAGTGACCAGCCGTAGCACTTGGAGCACACACCACGCTTGGACTCGCAGGTCAGCACGGACCGTGCCTTGACCTCTTCGACTCCGTGGGCGACCATGTTGCGAAGCACATCCATCGACATGGCTTCATCGCGCTTGTACAGCACGGTTTTGCCATCCTTCGGGTCGATGACGTCGGCTGCGAGCAGACGAGAATATGGACCACCGTCAGCGTTCTTGACGAGCACCAGATTGCCGTTTTCATCACGTTCGGCAACCTTCATGGTCAGACCGCGCTTGGTGCCGCAATCCTGTTCGCGAACGATGACGTCCTGAGACACATCGACCAGACGACGGGTGAGGTATCCGGATTCTGCGGTACGCAGTGCCGTATCGGCCAGACCCTTGCGGGCACCGTGCTGCGAGATGAAGTACTCCAGCACTGACAGGCCGTCGCGGTAGTTGGACTTGACAGGACGAGGAATGATCTCACCCTTCGGGTTAGCCACCAGACCACGCATACCTGCGATCTGACGAATCTGCATCCAGTTTCCACGGGCACCGGACTGAACCATGATGTTTACGTTGTTGTCCGCGGTGAAATGCTCGCGCATGGCCTCAGCAACCTTGTCGGTGCATTCGGTCCACAGGTTGATAAGCTCCTGACGGCGCTCCTCGTCAGTCAACAGACCCATATCGTACTGGGAATTGACCTTGTCGGCCTGCTGCTCATACGTATGAACCATGTCATTGCGCTCGGGCGGGGCAACGATGTCGGAGAAGGCCATCGTCACGCCTGACCACGGTGCGCGGGTGAATCCAAGATCCTTCAGCGCGTCCAGTGTGGCAGCAACCTGAGCAGTGGAATAGCGTGTGGCAATGTCATCGACGATGCCAGCAAGCTTGCCCTTCGGCACCTGCTCGTTGATGAACGGATAGTCAACCGGCAGCGTCTCGTTGACCAGCACGCGGCCATACGAGGTGGCGAACAGAATGGAACCATCCTTGAAACGCTCCTCCTTGGCAACGTCGGGCTCGCCTGGTTCTGGGTCAACGACCTTGATTTCCTGCGGTTCCCAGTTCTTGGGAAGCACGAAGTCAGCAGGTACGCGAAGCAGAATCTTCGACTGCATGTCGATTTCGCCACGATCCAAGGCCATACGAGCCTCAGCGAGCGAAGACAGAATGTGTCCCTGACCCTTGGCGCCCTCACGAACGGTTGACAGGTAGTACAGACCCAGAATCATGTCCTGAGAAGGCATGGTCACGGTGTGTCCGTCAGCGGGCTTGAGGATGTTATCCGAAGCCAGCATCAGCGAACGTGCCTCTGCCTGTGCCTCTGCGCTGAGAGGAAGGTGGACGGCCATCTGGTCACCATCGAAGTCGGCGTTGAATGCAGCGCAGGCCAACGGTGGAAGATGGATAGCCTTGCCCTCGACCAGAATCGGCTCGAAGGCCTGAATGCCCAGACGGTGCAGGGTTGGTGCGCGGTTGAGCAGCACTGGGTGCTCCGAAATGACCTCTTCGAGCACGCCCCAGACCTCGGCATCGCCACGGTCAACAAGACGCTTTGCGGACTTCATGTTCTGCGCATAGTTCAGATCGACCAGACGCTTGATGACAAATGGCTTGAAGAGTTCCAAGGCCATCGGCTTTGGCAGACCGCACTGGTGCATGCGCAGACTTGGTCCGACAACGATTACGGAACGACCTGAGTAGTCCACACGCTTACCGAGAAGGTTCTGACGGAAGCGGCCCTGCTTGCCCTTGAGCATGTCGGAGAGGGACTTGAGCGGACGGTTCGAAGCGCCGGTGACTGGACGACCACGGCGACCGTTGTCGAAGAGCGAATCCACGGCTTCCTGCAGCATGCGCTTCTCGTTGTTGAGCATGATCTCAGGAGCTCCCAGCTCGATGAGTCGCTTCAGACGGTTGTTGCGGTTGATGACACGACGGTACAGATCGTTCAGATCGGAGGTGGCGAAACGGCCACCATCGAGCTGAACCATCGGTCGAAGGTCAGGAGGGATGACGGGAACCACGTCCAGAACCATGGCCTCGGGCTTGTTGCCGGTGGTGAGGAATGCGTTCACGACCTTCAAACGCTTCAAGGCGCGTGCCTTGCGCTGGCCTGAGCCGGTCTCGATCTCCTCGCGGAGTTCCTTCTCGCATCCTGCCAGATCGAAGTCCTGCAGACGCTTCTTGATGGCTTCGGCACCCATGCAGCCTTCGAAGTAATCGCCGTAGCGATCCTCCATCTCGCGCCACAGATCGACGTCGCCTTCCATATCGCCTGGCTGCAGGCTCTTGAAACGGTCGAATACGGCGCTCAGACGCTGAATCTGATCGTCGTAGCGTTGACGGATGTTCGTCATGTCGCGCTCTGCGCCATTGCGAATCTTGGACTTCATCGAGCCCTTGGCCTCTGCCGAAGCCTCAAGTTCGGCAAGGTCCTCTTCTACCTTCTTCGCACGCTTTTCGATCTCGTTGTCACGAGCCTTTTCGAGATGTGCGATTTCGGTATCGAATTCATCCTGCAGATCTGGAAGATCCTGATGACGCTGATCCTCGTCCACCTTGGTGACCATGTAGGCGGCAAAGTAGATGACCTTTTCCAAATCCTTGGGAGCGATGTCCAGCAGGTAGCCCAAGCGTGATGGCACACCCTTGAAGAACCAGATATGCGTTACAGGGGCTGCAAGCTCGATATGTCCCATGCGTTCACGGCGAACGCGTGACTTGGTGACTTCCACGCCGCAGCGTTCGCAGACGATGCCCTTGAAACGTACGCGCTTGTATTTTCCGCAGGCGCATTCCCAGTCGCGAGTAGGTCCGAAGATTTGTTCTCCGAACAGACCGTCCTTCTCTGGCTTCAAGGTTCTGTAGTTAATGGTTTCAGGCTTCTTGACTTCGCCATAGCTCCATCCGCGAATATCTTCCGCGGTGGCCAAGCCGATTCTCAGTTTGTCAAATGCGTTGACGTCCAGCACTATGTGTCCTGTCTTTTCTTATTGGCAATGTTGCTTGTCTTATTGGCATTGTTGCCTGTATGGGCAATGTTGCTTGTGAAAGTTTGTTGTTCCAGGGACTGCGAGAGTGTGCCTTTCAACTCTCTCGCAGTCATGCTGCCGATTCTTGTGGCTTCGATGAAGCAGTTGCAAGAATCGGCTCAACGCTCAGCGATATTGCGGTTCTGCGTCGTCGTGTGAAACTGCCGAGGATGCATCTGGTCGCGCACCGATATTGAATCCGAGATCATCCGAAGCCGATGATGGGTCATCGTCCTCGTCCTTCATGTCAATGGCAACGCCCTCTGCATTCAGGACCTCAACGTTCAGCGACAGTGACTGCATTTCCTTGAGCAGCACCTTGAATGATTCAGGGATGCCTGCAGGAGGAAGGTTGTCGCCCTTCACGATAGCGCCGTATACGCGGACACGACCGTCGACATCGTCGGACTTGGTGGTCATCATTTCGTGCAGCGTGTAAGCGGCACCGTAGGCTTCGAGGGCCCAGACTTCCATTTCTCCGAAACGCTGTCCACCGAACTGAGCCTTACCACCCAACGGCTGCTGGGTAATCATGGAGTAAGGACCCGTTGAACGTGCGTGAATCTTGTCGTCAACCAAGTGGTGGAGCTTCAGCATGTACATGTAGCCGACGGAGATGGGCTTGGTGAAAGGCTCACCGGTGCGGCCATCATAGAGAACGGCCTTGCCGTGGTCTCCGACCAGCTTGTTTCCATCACGGTCAGGCAGCGTGGTCTTGAGCAAGCCATTCAAAGCATCCTGCTGAACACCGTCGAACACTGGTGTCGCAACTGGGGTGTCTGGATCGGCCTTCTCTGCGCCTGCTGGGATGTGCTTCTTCCATTCGGCCTCAAGGTCTGGATCGATGTTGATGTCCCAGCCGGAGTGAGCAATCCATCCGAGGTGGAGCTCAAGGACCTGACCGAGGTTCATTCGGCTTGGTACGCCGAGCGGGTTCAGCATGATGTCGATTGGGGTTCCATCAGGAAGGAATGGCATGTCTTCTTCAGGAAGAATGCGGGAGATAACACCCTTGTTGCCGTGGCGGCCAGAAAGCTTGTCACCTTGGGTGATCTTGCGATGCTGGGCGATGTAGACACGAATCATCTGATTCACGCCGTTCGGCAGCTCGTCGCCGTCCTCTTCGGCATCTTCGCGAGTGATTTCCTTGACGGAGATAACCGTTCCGGTCTCACCGTGAGGCACTCTGAGTGACGTGTCGCGGACTTCGCGGCTTTTCTCACCGAAGATTGCACGAAGCAGACGCTCTTCTGGTGTCAGCTCCGTCTCGCCCTTTGGCGTGACCTTGCCGACCAGGATGTCTCCGGCTTCGACTTCGGCACCGATGCGGATGATGCCACGCTCGTCAAGGTTCGCGATTGCGTCTTCCCCAACGTTGGGAAGGTCGCGTGTGATCTCTTCGGAACCGAGCTTGGTTTCGCGAGCGTCGATTTCGTATTCCTCGATATGGATTGAGCTCAAGGTGTCGTCCTGTACAAGGCGCTGGGAAATGATCACAGCATCCTCGTAATTGTAACCGTTCCAAGGCATGAAGGCGACCAGCACGTTCTTGCCGAGCGCCATCTCGCCGCCCTGCGTTGCAGGACCGTCGGCCAGGACGGAACCCTCTTCAACGCGTTCGCCATCCTTGATGACAGGAACCTGGTTGTAGCAGGTGGTCTGGTTGGAGCGTTGGAACTTGGAAAGCCTGTAGCTTGACTGGGAGCCATCGTCGTTCAGCACGCGAATGATGTCTGCGGACACGTAGGTGACCACGCCATCCTTCTCTGCGAGAATGACATCGCCGGAATCAACGGCTGAACGCCATTCCGAACCGGTTCCGACCAGCGGACGCTCGGACTTGATCAACGGCACGGCCTGACGCTGCATGTTGGTGCCCATGAGTGCTCGGTGGCCTTCGTCGTGTTCCAGGAATGGAATCAGAGAAGCGCCGACCGACACCATCTGGCGTGGGGAAACATCCATGTAGTCGACCTGCTCGACGGGAACATCTTCCGCCTCACCTTCGGCATCACGCACAAGAGCTGTCTTCTCGACCAGATGACCATCCTGGCCGATGACCTGATTGGCCTGAGCGATAACGTGCTCGGCTTCCTGATCAGCAGTCATGTAGACAACGTCATCGGTGACGAGACCGTCCTCAACCTTGCGGTATGGGGTTTCGATGAATCCGAATGGGTTGATGCGACCGAAGGTTGCCAGCGAACCGATAAGACCGATGTTAGGACCTTCAGGGGATTCGATGGGGCACATACGACCAAAGTGGCTGGGGTGCACGTCTCGAACTTCCATGGATGCACGGTCGCGGGAAAGGCCGCCAGGACCCAAAGCGGAGAGACGACGCTTGTTCGTGACTCCTGCGAGAGGGTTGTTCTGATCCATGAACTGCGAAAGCTGCGACGTTCCGAAGAACTCCTTGATGGTCGCGTTCACGGGGCGAATGTTGATCAGGGACTGAGGCGTGATCGCTTCAGCATCCTGAGTGGTCATACGCTCGCGAACAACGCGCTCCATGCGGCTCAGGCCGGTGCGCAGCTGGTTTTGAATCAGCTCGCCAACCTGACGGATACGACGATTGCCGAAGTGATCGATATCGTCAACGTCAACGCGGAGGTCGACATCCTCACCGTCGCGCTTGCCCTTGAAGGTCTGCTCCCCCGCATGCAGGGTTACCAGATACTTGATGGTTTCAATGATGTCTTCGCGCTGCAGGCTGCGGTCGTTGAAGTCAGCTTCGAGACCAAGCTTGCGGTTGATCTTGTAGCGTCCAACGCGGGCGAGGTCATAACGCTTGTTGTTGAAGTAGAAGGATTCGAGCAGGTTGCGTCCTGCTTCAGGGGTTGCGGTGTCGGAAGGACGAATCTTGCGGTACAGATCGGTCAGAGCCGTGTTCTGATCGTTGATCGGTTCCTTCTCAAGCGCGTCAAGCACCAGTGGGTAGCCTTCGAAAGCCTTGCGAATCTCTTCCTTGGTCATGCCGATGGCTTCGAGGAACACGATGGCTGACTGCTTGCGCTTGCGGTCTACGCGCACGCCGAGCACGTCACGCTTGTCGATCTCGAACTCAAGCCATGCACCACGGCTAGGGATGATCTTGGCTCCGTACACTTCCTTGTCGGAAGTGCGGTCGCGATTGCGGTCGAAGTACACTCCTGGGGAACGCACCAGCTGGGAGACGATAACGCGCTCCGTGCCGCCGATGATGAAGGTTCCGTGAGGTGTCTGCAGCGGGAAGTCTCCCATGAAGACGGTCTGGGACTTGATTTCGCCGGTGTCGCCATTTTCGAACTCTGCGTTGACGTAGAGCGGTGCGGAATAGGTGTAGTCCTTTTCCTTGCATTCCTGCACGGTGTGGCGTGGCTCTTCGAAGTAGGGGTCCGAGAATGTCAGGCTCATGGTCTGCGCAAAGTTCTCGATAGGAGAAATCTCCTGGAATACTTCGTCAAGACCGGACACATGAGCTACATTGTGTGTTCCTTGTGCTTCGTCTTCTTCAGCCTTGGCCTTCCAACGATCGTTGCCGACCAGCCAATCGAAGCTGTCGGTCTGAACGCCCAGAAGGTAGGGAACGTCGATGGGTTCACGGATTGATCCGAAATTCACACGGTTTGGAGCCTTATGTAATGTAATATCGGCTTCATCATTGCGTGCGTATGTTGTAGTGGTACTCGTTGCAGCTTTATTGGCAGCCAAAATGGACTTTCCTTATCGCTCGCTGTATTCCGATGGTTCATTGTTCATGAGGGCGCGAGACGCAAAAAGATGCAGTAACCAAGGAAAAATGGTAACTCTGTTCGCGGGCGCTTCCCCAATGAGGCATGCCCGCTATATGACACACTCCATACTGATTAAAAACTTTACCACACCGACACAGTTATGACAAGGGAAAATGCAGCACATTATTCCCTGAGCATGTTGCTCTGGTAGCTTGTGGACATCATCCTACGACGATTTTCTCCGCACAATGCTCCAATGCGGCATGATTGCGCGAGAAGACGAATACGTCAGGAGTCTAAGTTCGCACACATCATCGTTGACACGATACCGGTATGATTGCCACCATGCCAACGACCCCACCTGTTGTTCAGACACCTCGCGGCCTACTTGCAATCACCATTTCCAGCGTCGCCTGGGGTTTGTTCCCCGTCTACTGGGATGCGCTGCACAGCGTGGCTCCCGCCACTGTGCTCGCATTCCGCATCATCACCACGATGGTCACGATGATGATTCTGCTGGTTCTTCTACGTCAGCAGCGGCACTTCTTCGCCAGCTTCATGAATTTGTGCAGACATGGCATGCTCTTAGTGCTTGCGATTGTCGCGGCCTTGCTTATCAGCGCGAACTGGCTACTCTATATCATTCTCGTGAATACCGGCAAGACTTTGGAGGCATCCGCCTCGTACTTTCTGATGCCTGTGATGAACATGCTGATAGCCATCATCGTGCTGCGCGAGCGGACCAATCTGTTTGGCTGGATTTCCATCGCTCTGGCTGCAGTCGGGGTGTCTGTCTTCATCGTGGGCAATGGTGGAGTTCCTTGGCTGGGGTTGATTATGGCTCTGACCTTCTGCGGATACGGCCTGTTGAAACGCTTCGTTCCCCTTGACTCCTTGCAATCCCTCACCTTCGAGACGGCTGCCGTGACGCCGCTGGCAATCCTCTGGCTCGCTTGGCAGCCTAGTTTCGGATTCGTTCATCGGCAGACCAGCATCACCATACTGCTGATGGGAGCGGGCATTGTCACAGCCATACCCTTGATCACCTTTGCCTATGGCGTGCAGCATTCGCAATATCTGACGGTGGGCTTTGTCCAATACATCAATCCAACGCTGCAATTCCTGTCAGCGATTGTGTTCCTGCATGAAGCCATCAATCATATGATGCTGATTGCTTTCAGCGTCATTTGGCTTTCTCTGGCAGTATATTCCTGTGCTTTGGTCATCCAGCATAGAGCTGCCACGACTGACAGAACTGCGCTGACGACGACGGTACGCGAGTGACCTTGCCTGAGATTGGGACGCACGAGGCAGTTATCCTGTTATCGAGGAGTTCAACATCGCCTATGGGCAGCAGCCCATGCGGAGTAACGCTATTGAACGACGATGGGGACTTGGTTGGAGCTTATCTTGGAATCGTGTCTCATGGACAGCTGAGCTTGGTACGTTCCGGCGTTAACCCTGAGAAGGCTCGAATCAGGCTGGCATGACGATCCCGTTGCGTCGGTGTTCCACGCTATGTTCTGAATGTCCGAGTCCGAATGTGAAAGCAACAGCATCCGCGTCGACACAGGGCAAAGGTCGGATTTCCAGATGGTCTGATCTCCCGAGCTGATCGTGAGCACCCGGGACGCATCCGATGCGTCGACGAGGCAGTTCTCCGAGCCCTTATGGTGAATCGTTGCGGTGAACTGCACCGTTCCACCAACACCAACCGTTGCTGGTGAGGCCTTCAATTCCAAAGAAATGTCGTCTGACGAGCAGTCCGATACTCCGGCGGCCTGACGTGGTGTGGGGGCCGCCTGTCGGCTGATGGCGTTGATGTCTCCCCTATGAATCCAACGATCAATGCCTTGGATACCCTGGACGATGCCCCATATGATGCCGAAAACTGCGCTCAGGAATGCAATAAGCGCGATTGCTGCGACAATGCGGCGCACAAGGAATACACGTCGCTGCCGTTTGCTTATTGCACGTCTTCTCTTCAATCCTTGTCACCACCCTTGAATCCCAATTGTCTCCAAGCCTCATACACCGCAATTGAAGCGCAGTTCGTTAAGTTGAGACTACGCAATGATGGACGCATAGGCAATCTCACCTGCTCGGCAACATCCGGTCCGGTCATGATATCCATCGGATCAGGAATGTTGCCTGGCTCGGGTCCGAACATCAGAATGTCCGTTGGACGGTATTGCACTTCGGTATAGAGTTTGGTCGCGTTGGCTGTGAACGCAATGATTCGCGAGTTGGGCATAGCCTTGACAAGGCTTTCAAAATTCGGATGCAGCACCACATGTGCCATGTCATGGTAATCCAAGCCTGCTCTACGAAGCTTGGTGTCCTGCAGGTTGAAGCCGAGAGGCTCGACCAGATGCAGAATTGTGCCGGTTACCGCGCAAAGTCGAATTGCCGAACCGGTGTTGCCTGGGATTCTTGGAGAATAGAAGCAGAGATGCGGAGTCACCGTTTCCTGTTTACTGGCATCTTCGGCCTTCATCATGGCATCAACCACGCTGATCGGATTGCCGTGGGCATCGGTCACCAACTCGTCGGGCCCATAGTTGGACTTTCGATAGCCATATTCATACATGGTTTCCACGGCTGAGTCCGGTTGTTGTGCCTGTGCGTTGAAAGAATGCCCTTGCGATGTCATAAACGCCACCATAACACCGCCGTTTGGCATCAGTCTGACGCCATCTCGCCAGGGATTGCGAGTTTTGCGGCAATTCTCAGGTATAACAGCCAATTTTCCTGAGATTGGACACCCTTTCAAGCCAAAAAATCCGGTATATACTCGACAATTGCCGCAAAACTCGACATCGCGCTGTTTTTTGTCTCCTGAAGCCCGTCTCTCATGAATCCGTTGCATACAATTGTTCGTTTTTGTTTGGTTGTATTCGATTTTTCGATAGGAATACAGCCGGTAAGCGCAATATCCGATGGTATGCCCTTGATGACTCGCAATATGGCATGATGGCATATGGTGATGCGTGAAAAAGGGGAAGAGTGTATGACTGATTTGCCGCTGGATTCGGCGCAAGTAGATGAACTGAAAAGCAGACTCTTCCCTTGGTGGGATCACCATGCACGGGATTTGCCCTGGCGCTTCGGCAGAACAACGCCATGGGGCATTCTCGTGTCTGAAGTGATGAGCCAGCAGACTCAGATGAGCAGAGTCGCCCCATACTGGACAGCATGGATGCGTCTGTGGCCTGATGCACGCGCACTTGCGAATGCTTCGACGGCGGAAGTCATCACCGCCTGGGGTCGGCTTGGATATCCGAGACGTGCCTTGCGACTGCAAGCATGCGCTCGTGCGGTGAATGAGCAATATGGCAATCATCTTCCCCACAGCTATGAGGAGCTGATTGCACTCCCAGGTATCGGGGACTATACGGCAAGTGCCGTGCTCTCCTTTGCATTCGGCACACGGATCGCCGTTATTGATACGAACATTCGCCGTGTACTCTCCCGCGCAGCCCTTGGAATCGAATCATTGGGAGGCGCTGCAAGCGCTGCGGAGCGAAAGCTCGCCAACGAGCTGCTCCCCCATGATTCCAAGGAGAGCGAGGTGTGGAATCAGGCCACGATGGAACTCGGCGCAACGATATGCACGGCCAAGAATCCGCAATGTGAGATCTGCCCGCTATCCGAGGTATGCAACTTCGTTGCCGCGGGAAAGCCTGGGCTTGCAGAAGGTCGAACCCGCCCACAGCAGCATTTCAAGGGAACGAACCGTCAGGTCAGAGGCCTTATACTGTCGGCGTTGCGCAGCAAAACGGACGCAAGCCCTCTCAGCTATCAGACGCTGGTCAAGATATGGCCAAACAGCTCGCAACTCGATGAATGCCTTGCGTCGCTTGACGATGACGGCCTTATCGAACTCATGCCCGACAAGGCCATTCAGTTTCCGAAGTGAGCCGTCGATCTGAGCGGATATGAGTAGACTTGAGCGGACCTGAGCAGCTCTGGGCTCGCCTCGATCCGCAGATACAATCAATTCTTGAAACTATGAATCGGCGCTGGAATTCTGCCTCCGCGCCCGATGAACTCCTCGCAGCTGTGCTGATTGACGGGCATGATTGGTGCTCGACCGAGCAACCCGCCAAATTCCGCCATCTCACCCACAGTCTTGCCAATAACTGGGATTACTCGAACTGCCGTGGTCTTCTGGTTGATCATCCCGATTGCCGCTTCGTCTGCAATGATTCCAGCGATGGTAGCTGGAGTGGTTTCGCCAGGGATGGCAATCATATCAAGGCCGACGCTGCACACGCATGTCATGGCTTCCAGCTTCTCGATGGTGAGACAACCCGATTGCGCGGCATCGATCATGTTCTTGTCTTCAGAAACGGGAATGAACGCACCGGACAGGCCGCCAACATAGCTTGATGCCATGATGCCGCCCTTCTTGACCTGATCGTTAAGCATGGCGAGCGCCGCGGTTGTTCCCGGTCCGCCAACCTGTTCAAGTCCTATTTTCTCGAGTATCTCGCCAACGGAATCACCAACCGCTGGGGTCGGTGCGAGGGAGAGATCGATGATGCCAAAGGGTACGTTGAGTCTGCGGCTGGCCTCTTGCGCGACCAACTGTCCTACGCGGGTGATCTTGAATGCCGTGCGCTTGATGGTCTCGCAGAGAAACTCGAAGTCCTTGCCACGAGCCTTGTCGAGTGCCTTGCTGACAACACCAGGGCCTGACACGCCAACGTTGATGACCGCATCGCCTTCTGTCACACCGTGGAAGGCTCCTGCCATGAATGGGTTATCGTCAGGTGCGTTGCAAAAGATGACGAGCTTGCTGTTGCCTGAGCTGTCAGTATCGGCAGTGGCTTCTGAAACCTGCTTGACGATGCGACCCATCAGAGCCACGGCATTCATGTCGATTCCGGTCTTGGTGGAGCCCACGTTGACGCTTGCACACACGCGCTCGGTCTCGGCCAATGCCTGCGGCAGCGACTGGATAAGCATGCGTTCCGCCGGTGTCATGGACTTGCTGACCAGAGCGGAGAATCCTCCGAGGAAGTTCACGCCAACCTTATGCGCCACATCGTCGAGGGTGTGAGCAATCTGCACGAAATCCTCGGGCTTCTTGCATGCGCTTGCGGCAACCAGCGAAATGGGTGTTATCGAAATGCGCTTATTGACGATGGGAATGCCGAATTCACGTTCGATCTGCTTGCCTGTGGAAACAAGATCGTGGGCATAATCGTAGATTTTGTTATAGATTCGCTCGCACAGCGCATCCAGATCATCGGTCGCGCAATCGAGCAGACTGATTCCCATGGTTATCGTGCGGACGTCGAGCTTCTCCTGCTCGATCATCTGGTTCGTTTCGTGAACTTCCATGATGTTCAACATGTGCTGCTCCTCATTACTGCAACGTGTGTACTGTGTGGGGGTTGGTTCCTGATGCCTTGATGACGATGACCGATCTCAGTGCCGCGCAGTCGAGCGACCGTTGGACTGCTCTTGAGCTCACCGTCCGTCGAGGAAACTTCAGATTCTATGCATCCTCGTGAAGATTTCCTCGCGCTGGCAGCGAATGCGTACGCCTATGCTCTGACCAAGAGTATCCAGATCGTCGGTGATTTCATCGAATTCCTGGGTTGAGCCTTCGATGTCAACGATCATCATCATGTTGAAGAAACCTTCGATGATTGTCTGAGAGATGTCGAGCACATTGACCTGATGCTCTGAAAGATAGGTGCAGACTCGAGCGATGATGCCAACCGTGTCTTTCCCAACAACAGTAATTACCGCTTTATGACTGGGGACTGCCTGATCCATGGAAAAGCTCCTCTTATAACGAATCCAAACGTGCCCCAAGTATAAATCATGGCGCATACCCAGCGTGTGCTGGAATGCGCCATGTGTCAGGTGAACGAAAGCTTTGCGTCTCTTCGATCAGGATTCGCGATGTGCACTGGCTGAGGCCACTGCTGCGAGCGCGCGTGGCTCGTGGAATCCTTCTGCTTCGAATCGGTCGGCAATCTTATGGGCAATCGTTCGGCTTGCACCTTGCTTGACGAGCGCGATAATCGAGCCGCCGAAGCCGCCACCGGTCATGCGTGCGCCATATGCGCCGTTCTGACGGGCAACATCGACTGCAACGTCAAGTTCTGGAACGGTCACTTCGTAATCGGACTTCAAGGAATCGTGCGATGCGTTGAACAGACGTCCTGCCTCGACAATGTCCTTCTCGTTGAAAGCCCTGACGAACGTGCGCACACGCGAGATTTCGGTGACGACGTGGCGGACGCGCTTCTTCATGGTTTCGTCGGAAATCGCGTCGAGCGTCTCCTTCAGCGCCTGGAAAGGATCGATGGATTGCTGAATCTGATCGGCGCACACGCGCAGGTTCGGCACGCCGAGAATGTTGGCGGCCTTCTCGCAGGTGGTGCGACGCTCGGCATACTGTCCATCGTTGAGCTGGTGTGGTGCCTGGGTGTCGACGACGAGCAGTTCGAGTCCCTGTTCCGAAAGGTTGAATGGCTCCTGCTCGACGCTTTCCAGGGCGGTAAGCTCCGGTCGGCAATCCAACAGCAGTGCGTGACCGGGCTTGCAGCGCATCGAGGCGTTCTGGTCGAGACCTCCGGTGCTGGCACCTGCCATGTCGTTCTCCGACTTCATGGCGGCCTGAATCAGCGTGACTCTACCTTCATCGGAACTTCCGAAACCGAGCCTGAAAACATCGTCGAGTGCAAGCGCGGTTGAGCAGGTCATGGCAGCCGAGGAGCTCAAGCCCGAACCGAGCGGCACGCATGATGCGAATGCGGCATCGAAGCCTGTTACACGGCTAAAGCCCATCGTGCGCAATGCCCAGGCGACCCCGACAGGATATGCTGCCCAGCCCTTGACTCCTCCGGATTTGAGCCCTTCAAGACGCGCTTCGGAGATTTCGTCCGGCTTCAATTCGGAAACCACGCGAACGATGTTGTCATGGCGGGGCTTCAGAGCGATGAAGGTGCGCTGCGGCAGTGCGATGGGAAGGCAGAGCCCAGCATTGTAATCCGTATGCTCACCGATGAGGTTCACACGGCCCGGAGCACTCCATACGCCAGTTTCATGACCGCCAAAGGCCCTTCGGAAAAGAGCCCGAGAACGATGGACGCCCTGTTCGGCAGTCAACGGTTCGACAAATTCAATGTACGACATTTCACTTAGTTCCTCTCAGCTTCGAGATCGATGGGACCAAGCTCGTGGAATCGTGCGGCAATCTTCTCTGGCGTCGTGTCAGAGATCCATGCCGCCATGCCCGATTCGGAGCCGGCAAGATATTTGATTTTATTTGCTGCTCTTCTGAAGGAGAAGAACTGCAAGTTCAGACGGTAGTGATCGCGGCGCTCATCGTGGATCGGGGCCTGATGCCATGCAGAAATGTATGGCAGATCCATGCCCTTGCCATCGCCCTTATCGAAGAATGCATTGCCACGCTTGAGCAGCGTCGAATACATCTGAGCCAATCCCCAGCGCTCGTCGTCGTTGAGCTGGTCGATGGTCATGATGCCATCGCGAACTGGAGAGACCTGAACCTCCAATGGCCAGCGTGCGGCCGCTGGCACGTAGGCCACCCATGTGCGGTTGCGGAAGATGACGCGTTCCTTGGCTTCGAGTTCGGCCTTGAGCATGTCGGCGAGCAGATTGGAGCCGTTCTTGTCGAAGTAGGCTTCGGTGTGCTTGAGTTCCTGCTCGAGCTTGGGTGCGATGAAGGGGTAGCAGTAGATCTGGCCATGAGGGTGAGCCAGTGAAACGCCGATCTCCTGACCATGATTCTCGAATGGGAAGATCTGCTGGATGCCATCGATGGCTGAAATCTCAGCCGTTCTGAATGCCCACGCCTCGACGATGGTACGAATGCGCTCGACTGGCAGATCCGCTGGCAGCGCATGCTCGTTGGGATCGAAGCACACCACTTCGCAGCGGCCATTAGCCGTGCGCTTTTCCCACAGCGGGTTGCCATCGACATAGGAGGGCTTGTCAGCTTCGCCAGGAACCTGCATCATCGACGGGAAACGGTTTTCGAAGACTACAACGTCGTAATCGGTGTCTGGAATCTCGCCATCCTGATAAGGATCGCCTGGCTTGCGAGCTGCCAAGGGGTTGCCTGAAGCCACTGCTCCTGGCCCTGCGGTAATGGGCCGATTCATGCGTGCGGTCGCCATGGGAATCCAATCCCCCGTAAGAGGGTCACGCCGCATCTGCGGAGCCTGGACCGGCACGGTGTTACCGTTCGCGTCCTGATGAGATTCAAAGCGGTTCGACAATGGGCGCGGGTCGTGAAGCTCGCGAGTTTTCTTGCCGGAAACGAATTCTGGATCGTCATCCATATAGAAGAACTCTCGACCGTCTGCAAGCGTCGTCGGCGTGATGCGAATATGCTCCGACGCATATTCGCCTGGTGTGTAGTGGTCGAATGCTGGCTGAGTGTCACTCATCGACATTATCCCTTTCTTCCTTGTTATCTTCAGTGGAATTCTGATGGGCAAGCACGAGTGTCTTGACCAATTCCTTTGTCTTTCTTGAGTCTTCCGGATCAAGTTCATCGTCGGTGATTACAGCTTCTACGTCGTTGAATCCGGCAAACAACGATAGGGACGTGCTGCTCCATTTGGTGTGATCGGTCAAGATAATCGTCTTGTCCGCGATCTGCATCATGGCCATGTCGGTGGCCGCTTCCAAGGAGTTCGGCATCAGGAAGCCCCGAGGAATCGAAACGGAATGCGTTCCGAGAAAGACGGTGTTGACGCGCAGGGATGCGACGACCTTGTCTGCGATGGGGCCTACCAGCGAATTCGAGCGGCTGATGACGCCGCCGGTGACGATGACTTCAACGTCCTTGCTTTCAAGGGCCTGTACCAATTCTGCAACCGGCAGGGAATTGGTGAGAATGGTGATGCCCGATGAACGCCTACTCTCGAGTAGATGCTGGGCGAAAACATAGGCAGTGGTTCCACCACCGATGGCGATTACATCCCCTGGGGAGACATGGCTGATCGCTTCGCGGGCGATGGCATCCTTGAGACCGATGTCCATCTGCGATTTTACAGAAAACAGGGGCTCAGCGAGCAGTGAGCTTGTCGTGACCGCTCCGCCATGGACGCGCTTGAGCAAACCTTTATCTGCAAGATCGGCGATATCTCTGCGTATTGTCATTGCAGATACGCCCAGTTCCTCGGATAGTGCCGTGATGCGCACGGCACCGCGAGTCCGCAGTCTGCTCAGTATGAGATGTTGACGTTGTGAGGATATCATTCGAACATTATCGCACACATTCGCCCAAAATGACAACTCAAGTTGAGCGTTTCATGACAGCTTTCACCTCTTACGTTCCAACCAGCCGCCACCTGACCCACACGCACGGGTTGGCTGCGTTCATTGTGAACTTCATGAAGTATAAAGGACTGAAATCGGTTGAAACTGACTAAAAATTCAACGAAAATTGACCTTTATACTTCATGAAGTTCACAATGAACATTTTCGGTGGCCGCGAAAGGGTTACAGAGCCGCTATTTACGGAAAAAGCGTCTCATGCCCCAGAGCGTGACCTTGAGCATCGCCTCAATAACAATCGATTGGGTCATCTTGGATTCGCCACGGGTGCGCTCGACAAAGGCAATAGGCACCTCTCGGATTCTGCCACCGGCAGCGGCAACCCGTCGTGTCATGTCAATCTGAAAGACGTATCCGTTCGCATTGATGCCATCAAGATCGATGGCTCTGAGAATGTCTGCCTTGTAGGCTCGAAAACCGGCTGTCATGTCGTGCACGGGAAGGGCAAGCATATGCCTTGCATACCACGATCCCAAGCGCGAGATTGCATTCCTCGTCGGTGACCAGTTGATGGTCTGACCACCTTCGACTCGACGGGATCCGATGACCAGATCGATGGCAGGATTGCGATTCAGCACGGCCAACATCCGCGTCAGGTCCTCTGCGCGATGAGAGCCGTCCATGTCCATTTCGCAGATGACGTCATAGCCACGATCCAGACCCCAATGGAATCCTTCAATGTATGCGGGTCCAAGGCCCTCCTTGGCACGTCGATGAATCACATGAACACGGCTATTCCCCTGCGCGAGAAAATCAGCCACACGGCCTGTGCCATCGGGAGAATCGTCGTCCACTATGACAACGTTGACCTGTGGGTTTCTCGAAAAGACATGAGCCAGCGTGGGACCAAGATTTTCACCCTCGTTATAGGTGGGCATGACAACGAGAACAGAGACGGCATCGCGCTGTGCGGATGCGCCATGATGCTGTGTCGATGCAGCGTCATGGCTCATCTGCTGATGAAGATTATTCTGCTGCACAGTATGCTCGTTATCTCGATCTATGCCTTGCGCTGGAGAGTCCCCACTCTTGAAATCCCACACAGTCACTCCTTTCATGACTTCTGACAACTCTAACGCCTTTGCAGCATGGAAACGGTAGAACCCACCGAATTCAAGAACGATTCCTACGCAACTCACAGAACGGTTGAATATTTAAGGAAATATTCAGCTCAATCGTGCAACAATGGTAGGCATGGCTTATGTATCCCAATCTTTTGCACATGACATGATCAATCAGTGCAGCACCGACATGTTCACCTTCGCGTACAAGCATGTCGCCAAACCTTTTATTTTCAACGAAACTCCAGATGTCGCGCACGACCAGATGATCTCCTTCTGCCGCGTGGCGGGCAAGATTTCTCCGTTGATGCTACTGCTCAACGGCATGCTCAACTACACCAATCCGATGCTTGAATCGAATGTGATGGGCATCCATTTCGACAATCCCTTCGGACTTTCGGCCGGTTTGGACAAGAACTGCGACTTGTCGACCGTGCTCGATGCCGCAGGCTTTGGATTCGAGACCGTGGGTTCCACCACTTCCCGCCCATGCCCGGGAAACGCACGACCGTGGTTCCATCGCCTTCCGGAATACGATTCGATGCTGGTGCACGTAGGACTGGCAAACGATGGTTCACAGCGTGTGATTCCCCGAGTCGAGAAGGCGCACACGCAGGCGAAGAGCATGAAGATGTCCATCTCAATCGCTCGCACCAACGACGACAAGACGGGTGACATTGACGAAGGCATCGAAGACTACCGCATTTCACTCGAACGCGCAGCCAACCGCTCTTCCATTGTTGAAATCAACATCTCATGCCCGAACACTCGTGCAGGAGAGCCCTTCAACGAAGATCCCAAGAATCTCGACCGCTTGTTCACCGAGCTTGACAAGGTTCAGCATGACCAACCGCTGCTGGTGAAGATGCCGTTGAACAAGACTTGGGAGGAATTCCAGGGCCTGCTGGACGTTTTGGTCAGCCACAACGTTCAGGGCGTGACCATGGCAAACCTGCAGAAGGATCGCACCGGACTTGACGTTCCACAGAGCTGGCTCGGCGGACTTTCCGGAAGCCCCTGCTATGTGCCCAGCAACAGCACCCTAGCGCGCACCTATCAGCAGTATGGCGACAGACTGACCCTTGCCGGTGTCGGTGGCGTGTTCACGCCGGAACAGGCATATGAGAAAATCCGCAATGGGGCAAGTCTCGTGATGTTCGTTTCCTCATTGATGTACCGAGGGCCTCAGCAGATCACCACCTTGAAGCGTGGACTGGTCAAGCTGCTCCAGAGAGATGGATTCGCCAACGTTGCTGAAGCGGTCGGAGCTAATTTCCGCTGAATCCCAACGAATTCCGATGAATTCCAATGCATGCAGCACATATCGTGCATACATGAAGGAGTCTGGCCTCTACGTGGGGGCCAGACTCCTTCGATTATGTAAGCCAAACGAACGATCAGGTGAAAGTCAGCGCTCGGTGCCGAACGCTCCTCGAATGTACTGATCGGGATATGGGGCCTCATGCTTGTCAAGCCCAAGCTTATGAGCTGCGCGCAAAGGCCAGTAGGGGTCTCGTAGCGCGGCTCTGCCGATTTCGACGGCATCGGCCTGTCCCTTGTGAACGATTCGTTCCGCCTGCTTTGGCTTGGTAATCAATCCAACAGCCGTCGTCGGGATCTGCACCTGTGCACGAATCGCTGCCGAGAACGGCACCTGATAGTTCGGCTTTGCAGGGATGCTCACACCAGAAACTATGCCGCCCGTTGATACGTCAACAAGGTCTACTCCATGCGCCTTGGCGACCTTGGCAAATTCTATGGTCTGCTCCAAATTCCAGCCCCCGGCTGCCCAGTCGGTTGCAGAAACTCGAACAAGCAATGGCATGGACTCTGGAATCACGCCTCGGATGGCATCGATGACCTGCGTTCCAAACAGCATGCGATTCTCCAGAGAACCACCGTATTCATCACGACGGTTATTGACCAGAGGATCCAGGAACTGCGTGATGAGGTAGCCGTGTGCGGCATGGATTTCAATGGCTTCGAATCCTGCAGCGACCGCTCGGCCTGCCGCATCTCGAAAATCGTTCACAATCCCGTGAATGTCGTCAACGCTGAGGACACTCGGCGCAACGCACTTGCCAAAGGGCTGGTCGCTCGGTCCCACCGGCTGCCATCCACCTTCATCTTCAGGCACATTGCCCTGAATGTGGCCAAGCGAGAAAGAACCGGTCGAAGCCTTGCGTCCAGCATGATTGAGCTGAACGGCAACCTTTGCCCCGGTTTTCTTGATGTCTTCGACAATCCACTGCCAGGCTGCAATCTGATCGTCGTTCCACAAACCCACATCGCAGGGCGATATTCGTCCTTCGGGGCTGACTGCCGTCGATTCGGTGATGACGAGTCCAAAGCCTCCGAGGGCTCGCGAAACATAGTGTTGATAGTGGAAAGGCGTGGGCTTGCCGTCTTGCGCATACACGGAATAGGTGTCCATCGGAGGCAGCCAGATTCGGTTTCGCACAGTCAAGCCACGCAAGGTCATTGGAGAAAACAAATGTGAAATCTCAGACATCATGCCCCTTCTTCTCGGGTTGTATCAGCGCTGGTGAATGCCCACAGCCACCATGACTGCCGGGCAGTTGAGGAAGCTGCCGATGGTGGCTGGCAGACTCTCCGCAACTGCTTCCATTGTATGTTCACCTGGCAACGCACGATGCCACTAATCCACACAGCGCACATGCTATCCGCGACTCGCTTCGGATATCGCCGACTAGATTCGGTTCAGCTTCGGATCGGTTAACAACATAGTCCTCGAGTCAGTTGCCCGTCGAGGTGGCTGAACTTGTCGTTGCCGCATCGGTCGTACCTGTGTACGCGGCATCTGGGGTTCCGTAATTGTTATCAATGGGAATCTGTGCCGCGCTCAGATAGGAGTTCATGAATGACTTCCACGCAGGCGTCGCGATATACATGCCGTACCAAGTGTTGTGATAGACCCCATTGATGGTCTTGTTGTTGAAGGACTGGATGCTTTCCGCATTGCCGACTGCAACAAACGATGCAACCTGAGGAACGAATCCACCGGTCAGCATATACGTGGACTCGTTGGTTCCAGTCTTTGCGAAGGTCTTACGGCCATTGTCAAGCTGCGTTGTCGCTGCCTCACCACCCGGCTGCACGACACCTTGATTCAGCGCGTAGGCAACGGTTTGAGCAATGCCCGAAGAGATTGCCTGATGGCAGTTGGCACTCGGCACCTGAAGGCTTTTCCCATCCTTGTTGAGGACCTTCTTCAACGCGATGGGCGTGCACTCTACCCCGTTGGCGGCAATCGTGGCATACACGTTGGCCATCGTCAACGGCGATGCCTGAACGCTTCCAATCACCATAGGAGGGTTATACGAGTTGGATGAGTAAATATCGGTCTGATCTGATGGAGAATTGTGATACCCCATGAGCTTTGCCGTGTCGGCAATCGAATTGATGCCGATGATCTGTGCCATGGAAGCCTGTGTCGTGTTGTGAGACTTCACCAGACCTTGGAGCGGCGTTTCAGGGGATGTGGTGCCACCGCCTGAATTCTGCACCGGCCATGTGCCCGTACCCTTGTATCCGTACCCGGGGAATGAGCTCAACGGGTAGCTTGTATAGGTTCTGAGCGGCAGATTGATGGACTTGTTTGCCCGCATCCAGGCCGCAAGGTTAATGGGCTTCCATGTCGAACCAACCTGGAATCCCCAGCCACCGCCATCGACCTGATCGACGGCATAGTTCAAGGCGGTTCTGGTTCCGCCGCCTGAACTTTGCGAAGCGTCATAGATACGGTTGATGCCGAATCCAAGCACTTCACCGGTTCCAGGACGTATTGCCGCCATGGCAACTTCGAAACCTGTCGGGTCGTCAACAGGAATGGTCGCGCGCGCGGTATTCATTGCAGCGCTGTTTGCATTCACGTCCATCGTGGTGTAGATCTTCAGGCCACCCTGTTCCAGCAGCTTTTCGCGAGCTGCCTCGGTCTTGCCGAACTCCTTGGAGTTCAAAATCTGCTTGGTCGCGTAATCGCAGAAGAAGGCAGCATCCCCGGCAGCCTGGCATCCTGCATTCACATTCTGCACATGAAGCGTATTCTCGACCGGGATTGCCTTGGCATCGTCGCATTGCTTCTGAGTGATATAGCCCTGCTGATGCATCAGATCGAGCACGATGTTGCGCTGGGTCTGCGATTCCTTCAGATTTTCGGTCGGATCATATTGCGCAGGATTCTTGGTGATGGCCGCAATGGTCGCCGCCTCCACGATGGTGAGATCCTTGGCCGATTTGTTGAAGAATCGCTGTGCTGCGGTTTCGACACCATAGATGCCGTTGCCGAACTGTGCAATGTTCAGATAGCCTTGCAGAATCTCAGCCTTCGTATATTTCTTTTCCATCTGCACCGAGACCAGCATCTCTCGAAGCTTTCGGGCAACGGTCTCCTCGGAAGCGTGGTAAACGGCAATGGGATCGTTGTCTTCCTCTGCCTGACTCATCAGCACGTTCTTGACATACTGCTGCGTCAACGACGATCCGCCCTGCGTGTCACCCTTCTTGATGTAGGTCTGCACGAATGCACGCATCACGCCCTGCACATCGATGCCGGCATGTTCGAAGAAGCGGCGATCCTCACGGGCAACCACGGCCTTTTGCATGTAATCGGATACCTGATTCAGCGGCACCACGATTCTGTTCTGCGTATAGTACTGCGCGATCACGGTCTTGCCATCGGAAGCGTAAATGGTCGACTTCTGAGGCAGATCGGTGACATCGAAATTGATGCCCTGCGTCTGTAAGCTAGGAATCAGCGCCTTAACGGCTGTGTTTGCACCAAACACTGCTGGTAGCAAGAATCCAGAGGCTACCACTCCCCCAGTTACGCAAAACAAGGCGTAAGCCAGTAATAGCGTAAAAAATCGACGTACGGTTATTGACTTCTTCTTCGGCATGCTGTTCATTCTAAAGCTAGACCCTGAATAACGAACTCAGGATGTGTGGATTATTGGTAACTTCCACATTACCTGCGCGAGCGACGAATCAGCATTCCTGGTTCGAAGATGATGATGGAACGGCCCTTGCGAGAAATCCATCCACGATTGGCAAAGTCCATCAGTGCCTTGTTCACCGTTTCGCGTGAAGCTCCCACCAGCTGTGCCATCTCTTCCTGCGTCAGATCATGAGGCACCATGAGACCCGCCTCCATCGGCTCGCCAAAACGCTGCCCAAGCGAAATCAGGGTTTTGGCCAACCGAGCCGGAACATCCATGAATACCAGATCAGAGATGTGCTCGTTATTGCGACGCATGCGGTTGGCAAGCACTTGCAGCATGTCAACGGCGACGCGTGGATGCTCGTCCAGCCAGTCGAACAAGGCCTTGTGCTCCAAGGATACGACGTGCGTATGGTTGGTCATCACGACGGCGGATGCGGTCCGTGGACCACCTTTGGGGTCGAATACCGGAATCTCTCCAAGCACTTCTCCCCTGCCGTGGATGCTCAGCAGTTGCACACGGCTGTCGGAGGATCTGCGAGTCAGCTTCACGCGGCCATAATCCAACAGATACATGCGTTGATCCTCGTCACCCTCGCGGAACACGAAGTCACCCTTGTTGAGTATGCGTGAATCAAGATAAGGAATCAACTGGTCTGCCTCTTCTGGCGAAACCTGTTTGAAGAGAGCAGTCTGCAGGAGAGTATTGCCATGCTTGGGCAGTTCATTGGGCTTGCGAACGCTCATGCCTTCCTTTCTTGAAGCACTGATCGACCTTGCACCAATCGACATTGACCGTGCAACTTGCTCAGTTGATTGTATCCCTGTATTCAGACGATGCATTGAAGCCACGCATCCTTGGAAAAGCGCTGCTCTGCAAGCTCATTCGCCTGCTTGACCGCCGCCTGCGGAAGCTGCGTCACCTGAGCCTGATTCAGATGCTCCACGAGGAATGCAAGCAGATGATCGATGATCGCGCTTCTCGATATTCCTGTCTGGGAACGCATCGGATCCACTCGTCGCACAACGGATTTCACCGCTTTATCCGAGAGCTTTTCTTTGGAGACGCGAAGTATTGTCGACATTTTCTCGGCATCGATGTCATAGGCAAGCGTGACGTGGTGGAGCACTGCACCCGGCCCGCCACCTTTGCTGGCAAATCGACGCTGTGCCGCTCCACCTATCTTTCCCTGCTCTGAGGCGAGATCGTTCATGGACGAGAAGCCGACATTCATGCCCAACGCTTTGAGTGCGGCGACAAGCCACGCATCACACAGTCGATACGACTGCGCAACATCCATGCCCTCAACGAAGCTGAGCGGTGCATAGAGCGAGTATGTGATGGTGTTATTGGGCTCAACGAACATTGCGCCGCCGCCAGTGACCCTGCGAACGACGGTGATACCCTCGCGTCTGGCCTCTTCAAGATTGACTTCGTTATGCAAGGACTGAAAGCGGCCGATGATGACTGCTGAAGATTGCCATTCCCAGACCCGGAGCATTGCGGGGAATGTTCCGTCTGCAACCTTTTCCGCCAGAACTTCATCGAGAGCCATCTGCACTGCAGGACTTCTTGGAAGATCATGGATGACGAGCGGACTCAACGAATCCCATCGCGATGAAAGCGCTGGCGCAGGCCTGTCATGCTCGAAAGGCTGCGCTGCTGCCGAGGGCTTGGCATCTGCGCCAATGCCAGAACTGCGTAGGTTGGTGTCAGGGCTTTGCAGGTCAATGTCAGTACCGTGCAGGTCACTACCGTGCAGGTCACTGCCATCCGCGTGGCCTCCCTCTCCCGTTGCCCTGAGCACGGCACAGGCAATGGTCTGGGCGTTTGCGCCAACTAATTGAGCTTCAGGGTGGGCATCGATCACATGCGCGATCACATGCGCGAGGGCTTCAGCATCTATGGGAAGCGTAAACCCGACAATGCTTTGTTCGATGGCCTTGACAAGCACCATGTCGTCTTCACGGGTTGAAATGAAGAAATCACCATCGAGACGGCTACTCTCGATGTGCATGTCGGCAATCGTCACAGTAACTCCGACAAGCTTGCCGCCAACCAGTTTGCATTCACCACGAGTCGTTGACATGTTCTGCGCCCTTCACTCTCCGCAACAACTATACCGTCTCCTTGAATTTCATAGGGAAACGCGCCGTCGTCGCATACTACACTGAGTCGCGAGTTCTCGTTCTGGCACATTGCATCTGAAACATTCCATCTGAAACGTCGAACAGGCCGAATCGTTCACATAACAACGCGGTCGTGAGCAAGCACTGCCGCTCACGACCGCGAATGGTGGGTCAGGCTTTTCTGGCCTGGCGCTTTTCGTGTGCTTCTTGTTGGCTGATGCCGTAGTAGGCGGCGATGGCGATGTCCTTCATGTCTTCGATCTGGGGGATGCGGGGGTTGGCTGGCGCGCACTGGTCTTCGTAGGCGCGCATGCCGATCTGGTCGAGGATGTTCCAGAAGTGGTCCTCGTCCACGCCCGCGGCCTGGAAGGACGCGTCCATGCCGAGCCTGTCGTCGCGGTAGTCCTCGAGGGCGCTCGCGAGGCTTTCCACGCCCTGTTCGGGGGTGTCGGCCTTCAGTCCCAGGTTCCTGGCGATGTCCTGGTAGCGCTGCGGGGCGATGTACTTGCCGTACTTGGGCCAGCTGGTGGGTTCCTGGGGGACCTGCCCGTTGTATCGCACGATGTAGGGCAGCAGGATCGAGTTGGTGCGTCCGTGCGCTATGTGGCACAGCGCGCCGATGGTGTGGGCCATCGCGTGGCACATGCCCAGGAACGCGGAGCCGAACGCCATGCCGGCCATCGTGGCGGCGTTGTGCATCCTCTCCTGCGCGGCCTTCCTGGCTTCGGGGTCCTTCTCGTTGACCGAGGGGTCGAGGTTGTCCCAGATCAGCTTCGCCGCGTGCAGGGCCATGCCGTCGGTGAAGTCGTTCGCATACACCGACACGTACGCCTCGATCGCGTGGGTCAGCGCGTCGAAGCCCGCGTCCGAGGCGAGCCGGCGTGGCTGGGTGCGTGCCAGCACCGGGTCCACGATCGCCACGGAAGGGGTGAGCGCGTAGTCGGTGATGGGATACTTGTACCCGGTCCTGTGGTCGGTGATGACCGCGAACGGGGTCACCTCGGAACCCGTGCCCGACGAGGTCGGGATGCACACGAGCTTCGCCTTGTCGCCCAGCGGGGGGATCTTGAAGGCGCGCTTGCGGATGTCGAAGAACTTCTCGCGCACGTCAGCGAACGTGATCTCGGGATGCTCGTAGAGCAGCCACATGATCTTCGCCGCGTCCATGGGACTGCCGCCGCCGACCGCGATGATCGTGTCGGGCTCGAACTCGTCGCGCATCATCCTCGCGCCACGCTCGACGGTCTCCACGCTCGGCTCGGGCTCGACGTAGTCGATGATGCGGAACGTCACCCGCTCGGCTCGGGCGCGCAGCTGGTCGACGACCTTGTCCACGATGCCCAGCCGCTCCATGACCCTGTCGCACACGATCACGGCCTTCCTGATGCCGTGCATGTCGCGCAGATAGCGTATCGCGTTCGCCTCGAAGTAGGTCTTCGCCGGGATCTTGAACCATTGCATGTTGTTGTTCCTCCGCGCGATGCGCTTGACGTTGATCAGGTTCACGGCCTGCACGTTGCCCGACACCGAGTTGCCGCCATACGAGCCGCAGCCCAAAGTCAATGACGGGGCGATGGCGTTGTAGATGTCGCCGATGCCGCCCAGCGAGCTCGGCTGGTTCCAGATGATACGGCACGCGTGCATGCGCATGCCGTACTCGCGCACCAGCTGCTCGTCGTTGGTATGGATCGCGGCCGTGTGGCCCGCCCCGTGCTCGAGCATCCGCTCGCACATGACGAACGCCTGCTCCCTGTCCTTGGCCTTCAACACGGCCTGCACCGGGGCGAGCTTCTCCATCGTCAAGGGCTCCATCTCGCCGACCTCCCGGCACTCGGCCGCCAGGATCGTCGCGTCCCCGGGAATCGTGAACCCTGCGGCCTCGGCGATGAACTGGGGAGACTTGCCCGGCACCACGCTGTTCAGCTTCGGCCTGCCGCCCGAATACGAGGTGACGCCGAACATGTACCGTTCGAGCTTCGCCTTCTCGTCCGCGTTCACGAAGTACGCCCTGCGACGCCTCAGCTCCGCGACCAGACGGCCGTACACGTCCGCGTGCGCGATGATCGCCTGCTCCGTCGCGCAGATCATCCCATAGTCGAAATGCTTCGACAGGACCAGATCGTTCGCCGCACGCTCGACGTCCACGTCCTTGTCCACATACGCCGGAGCGTTGCCCGGACCCACGCCCAAGGCCGGCTTGCCCGACGAATACGCGGCCTTGACCATGCCCGGACCACCCGTCGCGAGAATCGTCGCGATGCCCGGATGCCTCATCAACGCTCCCGTCGCCTCGATCGAGGGATGCTCGATCCACTGGATGCAATCCGCGGGCGCACCGGCCGCGACCGCCGCGTCACGCACCACGCGCGCCGCCTCCACCGAACACCGCTGCGCGAAGGGATGGAAGCCGAACACTATCGGACAGCGCGTCTTCAACGCGATCAGCGACTTGAAGATCGCCGTCGACGTCGGATTCGTCACCGGCGTCACCCCAGCCACCACACCAACCGGCTCCGCGATCTCCACGATCCCGTTGACGTCATCCTCGCCAATCACGCCCACCGTGCGCTGCCTGGCCAGATAGTTCGTCACATGCTCGCACGCGAAAATGTTCTTCGTGGCCTTGTCCTCGACCAGACCACGCCCAGTCTCCTCCACAGCCATCTTCGCCAACACCAAATGCTTGTTCAACGCCGCAATCGAAGCCTTCGCCACAATACGATTGACGGTGGTCTGGTCAAAGTCTTCGAATTCCTTCAGCGCAACCAGGCCTCGCTGCACCAGCGAGTCTACTTCTGCAGCCGCAATGTTTTGCTGTGGTTCAGGCGGGATTACCTTCACTCCCTCCACACCACTATTCGACGGATTCTCAATAGAGACCTTCTCGGTTTCTGCATTCTTTTTCACAGCTCCCACAGTTCCTCCCATGGACGTGTTGCGAATCTATACTATTCGTCAAGCTTGTTGTATTATGCGGATTATTTCGTACATCGAACTGCTCTGATTCGAGACCAGAGACATCTTCGAGTGCCACCCAATTGTGACCTAAATCACAATGTAGCGTAGCTATGCGTCGGTGGCAATTTTGTACGCGAATATAAGAAGCTGAGCGTGTTGTGTACGCAAGCAGCAATGGTTGTGATATTTTTCAGTGAACTTTTGGGAGATTTTGCGTTCATTTCAGAATTTCATTGCAGAATTCCAATTCAGCTTCCACATTCAGGCTTCACTGTCAGACTTCACAGCTGCAAGTGCTTTCCCTCGTTTCACGTTCGAACTTGAGGCGACAATGCCTGAGCCCAGCCCAGCGCGCATATAAAAAACCCCCAAGCCCCGAAAGGCTTGAGGAGTTTGTAGACAACCGAAAGCTTAACGCTTGGAGAACTGAGGTGCACGACGAGCCTTGTGCAGACCAGCCTTCTTGCGCTCGACTGCACGAGCATCGCGAGTCAGGAATCCAGCCTTCTTCAGGGCTGCACGATTCGCGTCGGTATCAATCGAGTTCAGCGCGCGAGCAACACCGAGGCGGATTGCTCCGGCCTGGCCGGTGGTGCCGCCACCATCAACGAGCACCTGCACATCGAATTTACCCTCAAGCTTGAGCAAGACGATGGGTGAATTCACCTCGCGCTGCTGCAAACGGCTTGGGAAGTATTCATCGAGCTTACGGCCGTTAACGGTCCAGTTACCGGTTCCTGGAACCAGACGAACGCGTGCGACAGCTTCCTTACGACGACCGGTGCCATATCCTGGAGCGATTGTCGAAGCACCGGTGCCAGCACCGGCGTTGGTTTCGGACGTATATGAAGTAAGTTCTTCCTCAGTTTCGAGAACCGCGGAATCATTGGTATTTTCAGCCATGTTGATAATCTCCTTTGGTCCTACTTGGCCTGCTGTGAGACCTGCGAGATCTCAAAGGTTTGTGGTTTCTGAGGGGTATGAGGATGCTCCGCACCGGCGAAGATACGCAGACGATCCATCTGGGTCTTCGAGAGCTTGTTCTTGGGAAGCATGCCCTTGACTGCCTCGCGAATAATGCGATCTGGGTTCTTCTCAAGCAGTTCCGCGTATGTATCAGCGCGAAGTCCGCCCGGACGACCGGAGTGTGTGTAGAGCTCCTTGGAGAGCTTGTTTCCCGTGATTGCAACCTTGGCAGCGTTAATCACGATAACGTGATTGCCTGAATCCGCGTGTGGTGCAAATGTGGGCTTATTCTTGCCGCGCAGCAAAGTCGCGACCTGGGTGGCCAGACGGCCAAGCACCACGTCGGTAGCATCGACGACATACCAGTCATGAGTTAAATCAGCTGGTTTAGGCGTGAAAGTCTTCACAGTTCAACCTTTTCCTTGCATTGTGTTCCGGGTTCACCTGACCGCCGCAAAGGCAAGCGGGCAAACCTCTTTATCCGTGGGCTCCCTGAAAGTCCTATACGGCGAGTGGGAAAAGCGCTTCGAGGACCCCGTAGGGAAACACAACAATCCTCTAGTATACCGCTGGGCTCGACAACGTCAAACCGCACCATACCGAAGCGACGAAATTGACGCATTCGACAAGCGCCACCGTACGACATCGTCAGCCATCATACGACACCATCCGTCACCATCAATGCCTTCAGCAATACCGGTGCATGATATGGGTCAAGGACTGCAGGCGCTGATGAATGAAGAGCTCCTCGGCTGGAACTCCTTCGCCATTGGCATCCGCCAAGGGAATGCGCCAATTAGGATATTCATTGTTGGTTCCAGGCTGATTCTGCGTCCTGCTTTCACCCACGCCATCGGCGATGGAAACAGCCAGAAGCTTGCACGGTGACGCGCACAATGCCTTATATTGACCTTCAACGATATCCTGCTCATGCTGAGGGATGTCTGCAAGCCACTCGCGATCTATCCAGCCGCCATCGACCAGCACATTCATCAGGGCACGCTGCTCGATTCTTGCCGCTGCCATGACCTGATCGAGGGGCTGGGTGAGGAGATTCAGCGAATTTCGCAGCGATACCTGTTCGAACTGCAGATATCCCGATGCCGGTGGCATGTCATGGGTATTGACCGAAGCGAGTGCATCTGGTGTCCATTCGCCCGGCTCGACGAACGCTCCATCGTTCTGCTCGAACCACTCAACCACACAGCCCAGAATGCCATGAGCTTTCAAGGACTCTCGTACATATTCGGGAACGATGCCGAGATCCTCGCCAACGACGACGCCATGGGCCCGTAGGGCTTCGATTGCCAGAATGCCCAGCATGATGCCAGCGTCATAGTGGACATAGGCGCCATCTTGCGCCCCTTTTCCTGAGGGAATCCACCACAGTCTGAACAGTCCAAGAATGTGGTCGATGCGAAGGGCACCTGCGTGGGCGAACATGTGGTGAAGCATGTCTCTATACACCGCGTAGCCCGTTTGCGCGAGCTTATGAGGGTCAAATGGTGGCTGACTCCAGTTCTGACCTTGCTGGTTGAAGTAATCGGGGGGTGCGCCGACAGTTGTTCCACGTGCATATCGTTCAGGGTTGCCCCAAACGTCCGAACCTAAGGCATGGACTCCAACGGCCAGGTCGGCCATGATTCCGATGCGCATGCCAGCGCTGCGAGCGCTGCTCTGCGCACGGCCATATTGTTCGTCTGCTATCCATTCGAGCCACTCGTAGAAGTTCAGCGTGTCTGGATATTTCGAACAGAGGCTACGCACTTCGGGAGATTCGATGCTGAATGCCTGAATCCATGAAGCGCTGTCTTGTGTCGGCTCACCCCATTTATCGTAGGCAAGGCACCATGTTGCGTAAGTCTTCAGTGCGGGATTCCGCTCAGTTCTGAAGGCATCGAACTGCTGCTGCCGTTCAAGGCTGCGTCCTGCCTTGAAAATGATCCACAGAGCGGGCATCTTGGCCCGCCACATGGCATCGCGATCCAGTCGCTCGGTATTGGTGTTGAGCGAGCGAACGGAATCATGCAGCTGCCTGATCTTGTCGCGTGACCCCTGATCCAGCAGATTGTATTCCTCAATGGATTCAGGGCGTATGTATGTGCAGTTGAGAAAGTTGCGCGATGACGGCAGATATGGTGAAGGCGTGAGCGGTGCCACGGGTTCCGAGGCGTGGAGGGGATTGATCATCATGAAATCCGCACCGGTCTTGCGCTTTGCATCTTGCAGGAGCTGCGCCAGATCTTCGAAATCGCCGATGCCCCATGATTCGCTCGAACGGATGGAATAGAGCTGCGCCATCCACCCCCACGGTCTGGTGAGCTCGAGATCTCTGTCAAACGGGATTCGTTGCGGCGCACAGATCAGCGTTGCCTTCATGCTGCGTCTTCCTGCGCTCACCGTAAGCGTGTGGTAGCCAACCGGTATGTCAACAGGAAGAGTGATGGAGGTCTTGGTGATGTACGAACCCTGAAATGGAATGGCGGCAGATCCCTTGCCTGCGCCGACACGCAGCGAGCCTGTGAATGGGCGACCATCCTCCAGAGTGATGGTGGCCGTTGGTGATTCCAGCAAGGTGGTATTGACCTCCACGATGCTTTCCGCGCCTTGGATATGCAGAATCGTGGGCGGAATCAGAAGTGAATACTTTTCTGCACGTTTGCGTATCAGCGATTCTCGAATCTTCTCATCGGTGGAGGCATCGTAGCCCATCGATTGAATGACCGACTTGAGAACATCATCGGAAATTTCATGATAATCATGAGTCTGGCCGATGTATGAAGTAGCAATGCCAAGACTATTTGCCAACCGAATCAAGGGGCGAGCCAGTCGTGAGTCGCTCTCTGTTGTGTGCACCATGACAACCAATTTAATACGATATTCTTACAGTCATCAACACAGCTTGTAAATTTTGTGGATTTCTCTAAATTTCACTCGATTTTACTTGATTTCAACGTGGCTCACTGGTTGTTCGAGACTGCGAAGTCAGTGCTGAGCCTTATCGACAGTCTGTGATCTCTGCTGCAATGCATGCTGAGCCGCGTGCATCACATCAGCTTGAGGATCCTTCGCGAGAGCCTGCAATGTTTCGTAATCCGTTCCCGAATTGAGCGCTACGGCCTGACGCACCATCGTCGCTAGAATCACCGGAGCGTCCTGCTCGTTCACCGTTCCCAGACTTGCAAGATAGGCAAGGGTCGGTGCGTCGACGCCTTCGGTCTGGGCCCCTTCGAGTCGAATGCGCCATGAGGCCTGTGGATTTTGCAGGGCAGCGGAACGCACCCTTGCATCGTCATCCTTGGCAAGTCTGCCGACGAGCCAGTTCTTGTCCGAGACATTTCCGGCGACTCCTGCACGCACGCTGGGTTCGCTGTCGCTGGAGAGTTTGACCAGAACATTCGGAAAAGGCATCTTTTCGGCAAGGAACACCCGATCTTCGACAGGTGTGTGGGAGTTGCCGGCAACGGCTTCCAGCAATGCCGTAGAACGCGAGAATGCCGCCTGATCGCTACTGTCAGGAAGCGTCGCACGGGCCACTTCGCTCAGTTCGGCTGCATCGGTCGAGTGACGCAGACGCTCATAGGAAACGTTGAGTGTCTCTCCAATATTGTCGTGCTGCTGTGATTCTTCGTCCGTCATGCTAGACAGCTTAATGAGAGTGCCTGATTTGTATGCCGACAGTCACATTGCTGCTTACGAGGCTGCTCTCTATGTTATTTCCGTGTGTTCGATGCGACTTCAGCGTGAAAGCGCAACGATGCTGCGCTGAAAGCCTTCATCGTTTATCTCCAGGTCGCCACTGAGCTCGTTGACGATGCGAGTCTTGAAAGCTGCTGCGTTCACGGCGGGAATGTCAGCGACAAGAGCGACCTTATCGCTATATTGCGTATCGACTATCGAACCGTGGCTCAAGACGATTGCCCGTTTGCACAGGTCGAGTTGCGGATAGCCGATGTTCAACGTGAAGCGAGCGCACACGAGAGTTCTGCCATACTGCGCGTCGTCAAGAGCTGCAGCTGCAGCATGCGCATAGGCACGCGTCAGGCCAGGAGCACCAAGGAGAATGCCGCCAAAGTAGCGTGTCACGGCTACCACGCAATTCGCTATCGAGCGATGACGCAACAGCTCAAGAATCGGCTTGCCGGCCGTGCCGGATGGTTCACCGTCATCGCTCAAGCGTTCTGCTGCAACGTCGTTGGCATCAAGGCACAAGGCGGCAAAGGCAACATGCCGCGCCTTCGGATGTTGCTCTCTGATATGGGCGACGAACTCCACCGCATCGTTCAGATCATCGACGTGGCAAGCCTGCGCGATGAATCGCGAGCGCTTCTCTTCGAAGATCGCATGTGCGGTGGATTCTGGGGTATTGACAATGGTGAGTGAATCATGCATCACACAACAACATTAGTGGCTGTTCCGGTGTAGAAGCCACGGATGGAGTCCACGCACTGACGGACTGCATTGTGCACGGCCTGATCGGTGCACCATGCGGCATGCGGCGTGAGAATGGTATTCGGGGCAACGCGAAGCGGATCCATCTCAGGCATCGGTTCGGTGTCGAACACGTCAAGTCCGGCATAGATGTCACCCTTTTCGAGACGCTGCGCGAGAGCGCCCATTTCGATCAACTCCGCACGGGCCGTGTTGATGAGAATGCTCCCTTCGCGCAAGGCAGCCAAGTCATCGGCTGTGATGATTCCCTCAGTGTGCTTGTTATATGCCAGATGAAGGCTTACCACGTCTGAAGATTCGAAGAGCTCATGAATGCTGTCTACTGATGTGGCTTCGATCTGCTGCATCGCTTCGTCGTGAGCATGGTGCGACCAGACCTTGACATGCATGCCGAATCCGTGGGCTATTCGAGCCACCCATTGTCCTATGCCACCGAAGCCGACGATTCCCATCGTCTTTCCGCACAGCTCCATGCCATCGAGGGGCTGCCATTCGCCTTCGTGCATATCGGCATTCATTTCTCCGACTCGGCGAGTGATTTCCATGAGCAAGGCAATGGCATGCTCTGCGACTGCAGCGTCACCGTAATGAACGATGTTGCAGATGCGTATCCCATATTCCTGGGCTTTGTCAAGATTGACGTAATTGTCAACGCCCGTGCCACCGAATGCTATGCAGCGCACGGTCTGGCTCAAGGTCTTGAGCAAGTCATCGCTGACATGGAAGCCGACGACGATCACCGCGTCGGCACCTTTCATTCTGCGAGCTAGAATCTCTTCATCCAGCATGGTATCGGTGAAAAGACGAACGCGGCAGAGACCGTCGAATTCAGGAAGCAACGCTCTGAAGGCCTTTACCATAACAGGAACGCAATTGGGAATAACGAGCAGGGGCAGTCCTTCGCGTGAAGGCGTAGTTTCGATAACACTCATACATGTCAGGATAGAACCGGAGCATTACAGGCCAGAAAACGGCTCCGCAGCTCTCGCTTTGAGAGAAAAGTCCCCCAGACTGAACAAGTTTTCGAGTGCCCGGTGATGAAGAACGGCCGAGATTGCGAGTTTTGTGACAATTCGAAAGTATGAGGTAGCATTTTCCGCCGATTGTGGACCATATTCCAACGATTCTGAGCTTTGATACTGAATAATTGTCGCAAAACTCGCATTCGGTCCAACAATTTTCCCCGCAAGGTCACATATCTCGTCATCAGCCTTGTGGCTGCGTCGATTCTGCGGACAAATCCCAGGCCTTCACAACGCCATCATCTGCTCCCATCGCATAGATGACATTCGAAATGCGTTGTCGTATCAGCTGATCTTGAGCCGGATTCGTGCATGTATTGAGTGGTGACAGCGGGCACCATTGATACTGGTTTCCCTTTATATTGGAGGTTGCGATCCAGTCGATGCGATTGACCTTCCACGACCCGGCTGCACCACGCTTGCCTGCGAACTGAATGCGTGCCGTCACTCCCTGATTGTTCACGATGCGTTCCGAAGGAGCGCTGACCGTGACCGCATTGCCCAAGCCGTAGATGATCCAGGTTCCGTTGTATTGCTCGATAGGCTGAGCACAGTGGCATCCTGCTCCGTAGATAACGTCAAATTGCCCGGTATCCGCCAAGGCGTGCGCCTCCGCTCTCTGCCAGGAATCTGCATCATCGAGATATTCCTGAACGGAATGCATCGCCATGGCCACCACATCGGCACCTTCGCTGCGTGCCTTCTTCGCTTTGGCAACCGCACGATCAATGTCTGTCTGATGCTGAGAATCTCCAAAGTCACGGAGACGATCAACCCGCCAATCAAAGTCAGGAACCATGGCATTGAGTGATACCGTTCCCGTAACCAGGCCAATCCTGCCACCCCCGGACGGGGAGTCGATGACGAGCGGCTTCTCGGAATCCGTCTCGGACGCATATGATCCTGTGTGAGCGATGCCGTGGCTGCTCAGCTCGTCATTAAGACGGACTATGCCCTCTGCCCCCTGGTCCCATGAATGGTTCGTGGCGTGGGTGCAGGCTTTGTACCCTACCTTGGCAACCGCGTCGACAACCTCGGGCGGAATGGCAAAAATCGGATATCCGGCATAGGGGCCGCCGCGAGGGGCTATCGGTGTCTCGAATTCGCATATAGCCAGATCGGACGCGTTAATGTAATCGGCCATTGGTGAAAGCAGCGGCGTGAAGTCGAATGCGGAGCCGTCCTGCGCAGCGGTGCTCGGACCTTCGAAATGCTGCCACAGCGTTGGATGAAACAGCAGGTCTCCATTGACGAGTATCGAGATGCAGTCTTGATCGGGGCAATCAGGCGCGTTCCCATGATGACTGGTCACGGGTTCGGGCGCTCCCGATTGCCTGGTTATCGCATCATGGGCAATCACTTCTGAAGCTCTCGGAGCCGAAGTCATGCTGTCCATTATTCGAGAAGAAATCATCCAGATTGCAAGCACTGCAAGCAGCGCGGCAAGCACCCACAGCATCGGCTTACCGACTTGAAGATATCCACGATTGCGACGCCTGCTATCCGTGTGCTGCGGTCTTGACCGACGGTTCATCATGAGGAGCTGCCCATCTTCGCTGGTTGTAATGGGTGTTACGGATGGTGAAGGGGCTCAGGCAACATGCCCCGTCACCAATATTGTCGCATGTCTTGAGGATCATCCTGCACCATTCAAGGGCGCTGCCGAGTGGAGCGAGAACCTCATGAAACTCCACAGCAGGAGTTATGCACAACAGGTTATCCACAACAGAAAGAAAATTTGAAGAAAATGTAAAATATTGACATTCGATGTAGTAGATTTTATCTCAGGGAACGGAAGGACAATGGCGTACCTTTCGCCCCCCCTCCTACAGACTTTCTCGCTTACCAGTCTTATCATCCCTCTTACCTCTATCAGCACTCTTGCAACCTTCTCTCTTCAGGTCTTCCTTCCTGTATGGCATCCTTCGCACGACGTGGATTCCATGGCTGCAACTCATAGACCCTCATTGAATGACTCAAGTTGTGCCCGCACCTTATGCAGCTTGGCATATATCTCATTGCGTTGCGTGGGATTCTTTGCTCGGGCATGATCCTTGGCAAGCTTGGCCTCAAGATTGCGCAATTGCGAGAGCGACTGAGACCGCGCAATGCGCTCATCGAGATTCTCAGGGTCAGGGGTATTCAGAATTGTCTGGGAATTGAAGCTTTCCCACACCTCATCGATACTCTTCCCACGAATTTTCAAGCTGAGATCCTGTGCCTTGTACCATTGCCCGACGAACATGGTATTCTGCTGCATATGACCTGCTCTCACCGGCACTGCCCTTCGCACCGCCAGAGCGCACTCATCCCCCTGATTGCCGCTTCTGATGCAGACGAAGAGTATGCCCGATGGGCGCAGTTTCGCCATATGTTCGAGAGCGTCGACGGGAACTTCCGATGTATTGAGCACCACACCGATGACCAGAATCTCCTTCAGCTGTCCTTCAGCAGGAAGCCCCATATTGGACGAGTTCACGATGCCAAGGACCCCTATCTCGCTGATGTCATTGACAAATCGTCGTTTGAGTCCGGAAGATACAGGGACTTTCGCATAGAACAACTGTTGGGGAAGCTTTCCTTTGCCCTCAGGCATCGCTGTCTGTTCAGGCAAGCCAAGAGTCAACGCAGAAACTGAAGCACACTTTGCAACTGCCATAGTCCACCTATCTCGTTCGTGACTTGCGAAGGATGCGCAAGCTGTTATTCCATACTACTTGCTGAATACTTATGCATGCGTCCCCAATCGCATCCGCAGACAATATGTTATTCACCCATGCTCAGCACTATTTTCTTGCCCGGCGCAACATGCTCGGCCCCTTGCAAAGCCTTGTCATAGCTGTTGAAGCTGAATATTTCTGGCGTAAGTGGCATGAGCTTCCCCATCGCCACACGATTGAGAAGCAGCGCGAGATCATGGCGATATGAATTTCTTTGCATTGCAACATACAAGGGCGCAGAACAGACGATCTCGCGGGGATGACAATGACGTCTTGCAAGCGTTCGGGCAAGACCCGCAGCCGTCGCAGCCTTCTGATGGCCGACCTTCCCACCAAATGCGGTTCGTACTATGCGGCCGTGTTCGAGCACAATCCCGTTGACTTGTCGAGACCCCGTATGATCTATGACTCCATCAAGCCGCCCAAGCTCCTTCACCAGCAGCTCAGGCCATTGCTCGTCTCGATAGTCGAAGGTTCTGACACCATATCGCTCGGCTATGGCGGCGGATTGGGCAGATGCGGTGCCATAGACGCTCACTCCCTCGTGCGCAGCCAACTGAGCCGCAAGCAGCCCGACTGCACCGCTGACACCGCTGATGAATATGCGCCGAGGTTGCTTCCCCAAGAGATCGAGTGCATAGCGCGCTGTCACTGCGTCGAGCGGCAGTGTCGCCGCCAGCTCCGATGGCATGCTCTCTGGCACCTTCACGAGAAGCGATGAGGGAATCCTCAAGCGCTCTGCATGCGCACCCATATTCGGCAGCACTGCAGCAACGCGATCTCCAACCGCAAGCCCGTAGCCTGCTGCATGCCTATCTGACCGCTCGATCACGCCAACACAGTCATACCCAGATACGAATCCTGGGAAAGGATGCAGCAAGTAGTCACCACGGCGGGCCATGATGTCGGTTGCACCAATCGATGCATGGGTAACGCGTATGTCGCATCCACTGCCGTGCACGGCTGTGTTGGTGAATGTGGGATTTTTCTGTGAAAACGTTGAGACTTTTGCAGCAGAAGGGCTTTCACGAACTTTATTTAAGTAACATGTCATGTAGATGAAGCGTAGCAGAAAGTAGGTAACATGTCACATAAACAACTCGCCGTGTCGCTGGCATACACATCGCGCACGATGGTTCTTGAATTGAACAACGCCCTTGCAGACTGCTTTCGACCGCTCAATCTCACCTGCGTTCAGGCAGAGGCGCTGCTCGCTCTTAAACCCATAGAACCCGCCACGCTTACTGAGCTGTCCGAACATCTGGTTGCCGAATCAGGGCATCCAAGCCGCCTGGTTTCTCGCCTCGTGCAGCGCGGACTCATCGAGCGCTCCCCCTCGCCAAGCGATGGGAGAGCAAACTTGCTTCACCTCACCGAACATGGCAGAGAGCTCGCACAGCAGGCAGAAGCAGCGCGAAAGCCACTCATCGATATTGTCAAACGCAACAATCCCGAGGAGATTGAACGCCTCCTTGCCGTCATGCGTTCTCTCAGCTCCGACCTGAAGCTTTACAGCAGCCAGAACTAGCGTGCCTGCGTGCGGCACGACATCTGGCAGATGCATGCGAACAACACTCAAGCATCATCGACGGTTCGTCACAAGCGTGACCAGAACCCAGATCGTCGAGGAAATCGTGACGATGACGAAGCTGGGAGGTGTTGGGAACATGGTGGACAGCAGCAGACCACCCCAGATTGAAATCAGGCAGATACCGCCTGCAAGCACGATTGCCGTCATCGGCTGAGCAACGATCATGTTCGCCGTGGCCGCAGGAGTGATGACCAGCGCAAATATCAGCAGCGTTCCGACGGCGGGCGCTGCAATCGTCACCACGCCTGCCATCATTGCCATGAAGATGACGTTCATGACACCCACGCGGATGCCCTTCGCCTGAGCGACCTGCTCGTCCAGCGAACAGAACAGCAAGGGATGGTACACGATGGCGATAATGAGCAGCAAGACGGCATCAGCTATCAGAAAGCTGACGATTTGTGTGGTGGTTATGGTCAGAATCGACCCGAACAGAATGGCCTGCATCTGCTGTGATGCCGAGGTGGAAAGTCGTGCGAAGAACAGTCCGAGACCGGTGGCGAAGGCCAGCACGGTTCCCGTGGCAACGGATCGCTGCTGAGCGCGCTTGCCCATGACACCGATAACCAGTGCGCCGCCCAGTGCGAACAGACCCATGCCAAGGGATACGGGCAGTCCGAGCAACGCCGCTCCTGTCGCTCCCGGCAATCCGATATGCGAGAGCGCGTGTGCCGCGAAATTGGATTTGCGCGCAATCGTAAAATATCCCATGATTCCGGCCGCAATCGATATGCACACACCCGCAATCACGGCATTGAGCATAAAGGGTGTCTGCATGACCACAACCCAATCGGGGTCGTATGAGAGATGAATGGTGTTCATGCAGAGGACTCCTTTGCCACTTCATCCGTCTTCATCTTGGCGTGAGGCGTGACGAACATATCTCCCTGCGGAGTCGTTACCACCTGCACGTTGGTCCCATAGAGATGAGTGAGCAGCTCGGCGTCCAGCACATCGCCCATTGCTGCATAGTGTGGATGACCATCGAGCAGATAGACCGCTCCCGTAAGCATCGGAAGCAGCATGTTCAAATCGTGGGCCACGATCTGAATCGTCATCCCAAGCTCACTATTCAGCCGCGACAGCACCTGCACCGTGGCCTTCTGACTGGCCAGATCAAGATTCGCGAGCGGCTCGTCAAGCATCAGCAAGGAGGGGTCACCCACCAAAGCCTGCGCAATGGCCACACGTTGACGCTGCCCACCCGACAGTTCAGACAGTCGCATCTGAGACCGGTCAAGGATTCCAGTGAATTCCATCGCCTCACAGCATGCATGCATCTGGCTTCTCGACGTCATATGGATGCCGAAACTGGTTCCAGTGAGTCCCAGCAGCACCGATTGCGCCACGGTGATGCTCGAATCCATTTCGGATGAATAGCTTTGCGGCACATAGCCTATGCGCCCATTCGCCTGCCCTGCCCGGCAGCCGAGCACATGAACCTTTCCGTGGCTGAGTGGCACCAATCCCAGCTCAGTCTTCAGCATCGTCGTCTTGCCAGTTCCATTCGTTCCGACAATGGCAGTCACCGAGCGAGAAGGGATGCTGAAACTGCCTTGAGACCACACGGTGCGGCCATTTCTCTGCACGGCTGCATCCACGAATTCGATGCAGGGTTCATCGCTCTGCCCTATGGCAGACGTGGCGGCGAGGGAAGCCGCCGCACTGGACGCGCGTTCTGCGTGGTTATGGTGCATGCGTGACTTTCTATACGGCCTGATACGCAACTAATCAAGGAGTGGCAGCGCAATTGCTGCCACTCCTAGCCTACTATGATTCGACAACGACGACTTAACAAACGACTCAGCAGCAACGAATCAACGATGACTTAACAAACGACTCCACAACATCGAGCCATAAGGGTTTCCCGGGTTCAGTTGTAGGATTGCCGGTCTGCCTTGCCAAAAGTCGTCAGTGTGCAAGCATTTCCTTGGCGATTTCCTTGTCGGTCAAGGCACTGGGATAGTAGGTTGGCCAGTTGTCCATTTCCTTCAAGGTCTGTTCCTGGGATTCGTCGCTCATGAAGATATGGAAGTGTTCAGCCTTGACCGGCCCGATGCCATGATCCGAGAACTGGACGGACTTGGGCGCACCCTGAGGCACGTCTCCGGTCGCCGTGAACAGGTATCGGACTCCACGATTGCCCTTGGCATAGTCAAGAATCTTGAAGCCGTCATACTGGTAGGTTGCAGTGGCTTCGCCCTTGTCAGTGGTGAAGGTCATGGAATTGCCTGAAATGTCAATCTTGCTCACATCGGTCTTATAGCCCGTGTCATAATACTTCTTGTATTCTTCGGCGGTCATCGTACCCGCCTTCGCCTTGGCATCCATGACGGAATCGAGTTTGCCATCAAGCAGCAGCGGGTACACCGAACGCCAATCTCCAGCGTAATCTTCAAGTGACCTGTCCTTGACATCCTGCGTCAGGAAGAAACCGTTATAGGTGTCGTTTGCCAAGGTCTGCTTGGTCACGACAGTCAGCCAGCTCAGCAGACTTGTCTGATTCTCCGGCAACTGCTCGGTCACGGAAACAATGGTCTTGTGGGATGTGATCGCTGCTTCCTGCATCTGCTTGGCAAAGCCCGTGAGCTCCTGAGGGTTGACTATCAGCACATCCACATCCGATGCCGCCACAGCCGAAAGCGCGTTCTTCAAATCCGATGCAGAGGGTTCGGCATCGTTGGTGACGGCATTGGTGTAGGTCTGCGGCGTCTTGTTCGTGGCTCCGATATAGTTCATCAAATAGTCCGCTATGGATTCTGTCGCAGCAAAGTTACGCTTCACACCTGCCGCGCGAGCATCATTGACCAAGGCTACAAAATCTGCGTAGCGTGCATTCCACTCATTCGAATGAAGCTGTGCAGTCGCAGCGGTCTTGCTGTGTTCGCCGGCTGAAGAGACATAGGCCTTGGTAATTGCTTGCGATGCCTTGAGAATCGCGGAGGGGTCGAACCATAGATGCGGATTCACCGAACCATGATGATGGTGGTGCTCCTCTTCAGCATCTTCTGCATGCCCGTCATGCTCTTCATCCTCATGTTCCTCTTCATGCTCCTCTTCCTCGTCTTCTTCGTCCGCCACGATTCCCGCTTCGTCAGCGATATTGATGACCGTCTGCTTCTCGCCAAAATCGGCCTTCTCAGCCCAGGAGTCATATCCAGCACCATTGAGGACAACGATGTCTGCTGAAATGAGCGTTGCAAGATCCGCTGCGGTGGCCTCATAATCGTGAGGTTCTGCGGATGTGGAGCTGATGACTGAGGTTACCTTGACGCAGTCGCCGCCAAGTTCCTTGGCAAGGCTGCCCCACTGATTCACGGATGCGACCAGATTCAGCGTCGTGTCGCAGCTGTCGGGAATGCCCTGTGCCACGGTCTGGTTGCTGGAAGTTGTGCCGAGCTTGCCGTTCCTGTTAAGAATGAAGAAGGTACCACCCAGGATTAACGCGATGACTGCAACTGCTGCAATGGCGATGATGGCGATGGTCTTGTTGCGCTTGGTGGCGAAGGCTTGTGCCACTGCGCCGTCGAATGGGTGATGGTTTTCCGGTTGATTCTGATTGTCGTTAGATGGAGCGCTGCCTGTTGCGGACATGGCGTATTCCTTTTCTATCTCAATGATGTGACCTGCATGTCTTGGCTGCTTTCGAATGCAGTCCATGCACATGGTTTGAGGCGAAGTTCTGAGGTATAAAGAGGGACTCAGCCTCGAATCGCAGATTGACGAGCAGACCAGAGCGAACTCACACTCACGGTGTGAGCACTTCCATTCCACGTATCAGACCTACGAATAGAACCATAACTAATGATAATCGTTATCGCAAGTGTGAGTGTTGAAGCGCTTCGTCCTACAGACCGATGTGAATCGACTGCTTCCCATAGCGCTGACGAATCGAATCGACGGCCCGTTCCGTATCGCCATGCTTTTCACGCTGCAATTGGGCCGGCTCATTGAGCATGTCGTCAATCGTTGCCTGAATCGCCGTGCTCTTGGCCTGCGTCAAGCCGGAGGTACTCACCCCAGCCAAACGAATGCTCCTTGGCAACGGTCTGGACTGCAAGGCATGCGATGATTGTTCGTCCTTCATGTCATCCATGCCCATCATGGCTTGAAACAGCGAGCGCGCTATTGGATAGATGACCTGGGCCGTGTCACATGGCCGCTCGATGGTCTGGGCCTTGGTTCGATAGCTCAGATCATCGAAGCGTAATTTCACCGTTATCGTGCGCGCCAGCAGATGATGCGAGCGCAGGCTGGAAGCTACCTCGTCGGAGCAACGACGCAGGAGCGCCAACACCGGAAGGGCGCTGTTCGTGTCTTGGGAAAAGGTTCGCTCCGCACCTATGGATTTTTCGGGTGCGTGAAGCACGATCTGTCGTTCATCCTGACCGCGAGCCGCCAGAAAGAGGGTGTGTGCCAAACCCGGCGATGTCACCATGTTCAAGAGTTCGGTTTCGCTGTGCCGAGACAGCGCTTCAACGCTGTTGATTCCCCATGAGTTGAGTTTTTTCTCGAGTGACGGGCCGATGCCGGGGACTGCGCGCAAGGGCATCATCTGTACAAACTCGGCCTGTCTGTTCACCGGAATCAGCAGCATTCCATTCGGTTTCGCGTTGGTCGATGCCATCTTGGCAATCAGTTTGTTCGACGCGATGCCAACGGAGCAGGTCAGCGAAAATCGTTCCTGCACGGTGGTGCGAATCCAACGGGCAATGGCTGATGGGCTTTTCCATCGTCGCAAAGCAGGACCCACGTCCATGTATTCCTCATCGACCGACACGCGTTCGATGCGGTCGGTTATCTGACTGCACACCTCATCGAAGATACGACGTGACATGTGCCGATAATAGTGCATGTCAACCGGTAGGAAGATTCCTTGAGGGCACAGTCTGCGGGCTCGCGATACGGGCATTGCCGAGTTCACGCCGAATGGACGCGCCTCGTAACTGGCAGCGCTCACCACAGATCGTGAGCCGGTACCGATGATGACCGGCTTGCCGCGCAATTCTGGATGTCTTGCCACCTCGCATGATGCATAGAACGCGTCCATGTCGATATGAAGTATGGTGCACCCAGATTCATCGTGGCCCCAATCACGCTTGGCGGCGGCGAGTCTCGGTGATGTGCTCATGATTCAATCCTATCGTGACGAAGCGCTTATGGTCTGCCGCTTTTGCGAAGGCGGAACCGGTGGAAAGTCAAAGCCAAATCGCAGTTTCGGAGTGTTTGGTATGAGCTATCCGAGGAGCATGGTAATATGTGATGCTGTTGCGCTTTATGGCTGTCGTACATGCCAGCAGCGTGATGGAGACGTGCCTGAGTGGCCGAAAGGGGCACCCTGCTAAGGTGTTGATTGCGCAAGCGATCCAAGAGTTCGAATCTCTTCGTCTCCGCAAGCAAGGGTTTTGGGCATTCGCCCAAAGCCCTTTTGTTGTTTCGTGGCGTGCTGTGGCGCTCAGTGACGGTTCGAAGATGCGGTCAGACGGGCGACGGCTGTGCGAATTGCATCGTCTGAAGCGGTTATGGAGAAGCGCAGATATTTCGGCGCACCATAGAATTCACCAGGGCTTGCAACGATGCCCAGCTTCGCCAGCGTGCCCATGTCATCCCAGCAATCGTCGCCAAGCGCATGCACCCAAACGTAAAGAGCGCCCTGCGGCATCCGAGCGTCATAGCCATATTGTCCAAGCGCATTGACGAGCGCGGTGAGGCGCGCATGGTATCGAGCCTTCTGCTCCTGAACCGCCTCGATGTCTCGCAGGGCGGCAGACATGGCGTGCTGCACCGGACCGGGAATGATGAGTCCGATCTGCTTGCGATAGCGAATCATGTCTTCGATCAGCGCATCGTCGCCTGCAACGAACGCTGTGCGATATCCAGCCATGTTCGACTGCTTGCTCAAGGAGTACAGGCTGAGGATTCCGCGTGCCGAACCGGCGCATACCTGTGGATTGAGCACGCAAGGTGCCGAATTGAACGCCGAAGACATGTCGACGGCCTCCGGCACGTCGGCGTATGGGCGCTCCCCCATGTTGGTACGGTGTTCGGAAAGTGAGAAGTCGTTGGCCTCTCGCCAATCGAGAAACGCATAGCATTCATCGGAGAGCACGACCGCACCAATCGCTCGTGCCGCCGCCACAATCGCAGCAAGCCTTTGAGAGTCAATGATGTCGCCCGTTGGGTTGCATGGGGAATTGACCCAGATGGCCTTGACACGATCAATGTTCTGCCAGGACGAGACATCGGTGACATCATCGACCTTGACGACCTTGGCCCCTGCAATCTGAGTGCCTATTTCGTACGTGGGGTACGAAATCCTGGGCTGCACCACCACATCGCCGGGATTAAGGTGCAGGAGGCTTGCCATCAGCGCGACTGCTTCCTTCGATCCGACCGAAGGAACGACGGAAGCGTGAAGCATCGTCAGATCAACGCCACGCTGATGAAGGAACCAGTCATGTATGGCATTGCGCAGCTCGGATGAACCTATGGTCTGAGGATAGCCGTGCGCATCTGCATCATCGGATGCCTGCGATAATGCCACACGAATTGACTGAGGCACAGGATCCACCGGCGACCCCACGGACAGATCGATGGCTCCACCGTCGTGCGATTGCGCGATGCGGCGAAATCTGGCAACGCGCGACCAGTCATAAGGCGAATCGAAATTATGAAATCCCACGTGCTCTCAGCTCCAAGTTCCAGACGATATGCATAGCTGATCTTCAGTCTATCTCAAGGCGATTAACCTGCGAGAGAATGCCTGTGAAAGCCTTCGATCATCCTATCGTGCAATGGTTGTTGCAGATGGCTTGTCCTTCAGCTTTTCGTTGCCCAAGCGTGAATGGCGATATGAGTAGCCAAAGTAAATGATGAATCCGATAACAAGCCAGACCACGAATCGAATCCATGTGAGCACCGTCAGATTGAGCATGAGCCAGAAGCACGCAAGGGCGACCAGAATCGGGACCCAGGGATTGCCTGGAATCGAGAATGAACGCTGTACATCCGGACGCTTGCGACGCATGATCGGCACGGAAATAGCCACAAGAGTGAATGCTGAAAGCGTGCCGATGTTCACCATGTCAGACAGGATGCCGATATTGAAGCACGATGCGATGATTGCCACCACAATGCCACCGATGATCTGAATCGCTGCCGGCGTGCCATGGCGACCTGTTTTCGACAGTCCGCGAGGCAGCAGCCCATCGCGGCTCATTGCGAATACGACACGGGTCAAGCCGAGCAGCAACACCATCACGACTGTGGTGAGGCCAACAATGATGCCGAAGGATATGATCTTGGCCGCCCATGTGGCTCCCACAAGCTCGAATCCTGTGGCAAGGGACGGTTCGGTTGCCTTGGCGAGATCCTTGTATGAAACCATTCCGGTGGTGACTATGGAGACGAGAATATAGAGAACCGTAACGATGGAAAGTCCAAGAATGATGCCCTTGGGAATGGTTTTATGCGGATTCTTGGCCTCTTCCGACGTGGTGGCAACAACGTCGAAACCAATGAAGGCAAAGAAGACGAGGGCAGCACCGGAGATTACGCCTGGAACACCATAGATCGATGGTGCCATGCCCGTTGCCCATTGCCATAGCGGTTCGGTCATCGTGCCGGTAACCGTGGCGCCTTTGACAGAACCAGCAGGCTGAGACGTGGGGATAAAGGGCGAGTAGTTCGAAGCCTTGACGTAGAAGAATCCGACAACGATGACGAATATGACGATGGCAATCTTGAGGATGGTCAATGCACCGTCGACTCGTGCGGAAAGCTTGGTTCCCAACACCAGCAGCGTGGTGAAGAAGGCAACGATGATGATTGGGGCAACATCGATGTGGAACGAGCCGATGACAACGTTCGTGTTGAACCTGATGCCCATCAGCTGCATGAAATCATTGAGATATACGCCCCAGTACTTGGAAATGACCGATGAGGCCATCAGCATTTCGAGAATGAGATCCCATCCGATGATCCATGCGATGATTTCACCTACTGTGGTGTACGTAAAGGTGTAGGCAGAGCCAGCGACCGGAATCATCGAGGAAAACTCCGCATAGCACATCGCTGCAGCGCCACAGACGACTGCTGCGAGAATGAAGCTCAAGATCACGGCAGGTCCTGCATGGTATGCGGCAGCCTGAGCTCCTACCGAGAAGATGCCAGCACCGACTGCCACCGCCACACCCATGACAGCCAAGTCCCAGGCGTTGAGCGTCCGTTTGAGACTGCGATGCTCCTCCCCTGTTTCAGCAACCGTCTGCTCAACCGATTTCGTTCTAAAAATGTGCATACTCTCTGATTCCCCATGCCCTCGTTGCGAAGACTGCGATACGCCGCCTTGTGGGGTCATAAGTATAAGCCGTTTCGCTATGCCCGCAAGCCGATTCTCACTCATTGCAACGATTATCTGTATTGCGGGCACAGTGAACTTAAGCCTCGGCTAGATTGGCGAACGGTCAGGAAGTGATGTTCGCGCTATCTGACGATGACGATGACGATGCTGCACCTGCACCACTTTGGCTGGAATCGGAGCTGCTGCCCGATTCCGACGAGCCAGAACCTGAGTCGGAATCTGATCCGCTTCCTGAACCCGCTCCTGACCCTGTGCCCGATCCCGACATGCCATTCATGTTGCCTCTCATACGGCCATAGCCATTGCCGATCCGGGAATATCCATGATCGTTCGAAGCAGCCGAACCGGAGGTCGAAGCATAGACAATCAGCCCTCCACCAAGTCCGCCGAGCAGTCCGCAAAGCAGCGACATTCCGGCCACAAGACCCACTATGCTGCCCTTGATGCCGAAACGCTGCGCAAAGGGCTTCTTTCGACCTGGCATCGGTACCTGACCGAAACCATCTGAACGGCGTTGATCCCAACCGTGTGGATTGGCATTTGGCTGATAATGGGCATTGTTCCCCATAGGCATGCCGTTTGCATATGGCATTTGAGGCGCTCCCGGCTGAGACGGCGATCCCTGCTGAGACGGTGCTGTCTGCTGCGGCGCTGCCGGACGAGGTGAGCCAGGCTGAGAGCCATTCATAGAGTTGTTCGCAGACTCATATGGACGGTAGCCGTTGCCGTGCATCTGCTCAGCATCGACCGGATACTTGCCGATGGGGTGAGTAGGGCGTTGCTGCGGCTTGGGAACCGATTCGCGTGATTGTTGATTCGAGCCTTGCTCTTCTGGATTGGTATGGTTCATGTCACTCATGATGGTGGCCTTTCTGTGCGACTGATACCATTCAAGGACTCAAATCGTGTGAAAGGCTGGAGTGCTGCTGCGTATGACGATAAACCTTGCGCAATGTCTTCAGGAAGCAAGCTGGACGAATGCTGAGACCTGATTCGCTCAGTGAACCGTATGCAATGTGCAGCTATCTGAGTCCTGCTACAGTCCGACAATAACTGGTTCAGGAACCAGATCGACGCCGAAGGCATGCCGGACTCCATCCTGGATGGCATGTGCAAGAGCCCATATCTCACTGGCCTTCGCACCTCCAAGGTTGGTCAGTGCAAGGGTATGAAGCGATGACAGTGCCGCACCGCTGCGCTCACTGAGTCTGAATCCTCTATGAAATCCTGCATGGTCGATAAGCCATGCGGCAGAGGTTTTCACACCAGTTTGACCATCAGGCAGCGTCACGCCGAACTTCGGCGCATCGTCTGGAAGCCCTGCCGCATCGTGAGCACTGATCTGAGGATTGACGAAGAAACTTCCACAGCTATGACGGTCGGTAATCCTGAACACACGCGACGGCTCTGTACCGTGCACTTGCAAGGTCTCAACAGACTGGCTGGCCTTGGCAATGTTCTCTTCTCGTTTCATTCCCGACATCCAGCGACTTTCATATCGGGCGGGATCTTCAAGCATGCCCTTGGCGGCTCGTACCTTCAGAACCGCGTCTCGGATGGTCTCGGTGTTCATGCGATCCCCCAGGCTTGCATGCAGAGCCTTGGCGAGTTGCGGATAGGCCAGTATGCCAGTCGGACTGTGTCTGAGCACGAAAGTCACGGAAAGCACGACATAACGCGGGCTCGGGAAGAACCTCGCCCCATCGTCCGTGAACATCGACCGCTTCAACGCGGACGTGCGATACCCGAACTGCATGTCAGCGTCATCGAATGTCAGAACCGTCTTGGCCTGACGATCCCACACCTCGACGCTTGCGACGCTTGTTGCGACTTCCTGGCCATACGCACCAATGTTTTGCACTACAGAGGCACCGACAGTTCCCGGAATTCCAGAAAGCCCCTCTACGCCTTCGAGCCCCAGAGACACTGCAAATTCAACGAAATCATCCCAGTTGGCTCCTGCACTTGCGGTGAGATGAACGCTTCTGTCAGATCCTTCCACCGGTTCAGCCTCATCAGGGACGACGATGTCTCTGCGTCCATCTCGGATCACCAAGCCATTGAACGGTGAATCGCTGACCAGCATGTTCGATCCACCACCGAGCATGCACAGCGGCATTCCAACGCGGTCGGCATCTTCGATTGCCTCGATAAGACCCACGCGCGTCGTAGGTTCTGAAAAGTGTGCAATCTTACCCCCCACCCCAATGGTGGTCAGGTCTGCAAATGATGGCAAGGAACTCATATACATCAGACTATCTCACTTATCGCTTGCAACCGCTGATGATATGCATTCACCTGAACCCAAGCGCTCACTGCCTTGCTTGCGCATGCGCCGAACAGCGGATGGCATCTCTCGAACTTGACCAGCACTGTTGCGTTCTGGTCACAGCATCAGGATTGTGGTCTCGGAAAAACAGAAAACCCGACTGGAATGGTCGGGTTTCGATACAAGAATCTACAGATTCAGCGAGTCTCGCGGTGAATTGTCTGCTTGCCGCAACGTGGGCAGTATTTTTTCAGCTCGAGACGATCCGGAGTGTTACGACGATTCTTCGTCGTGATGTAATTACGCTCTTTGCACTCGGTGCACGCCAGCGTAATGCCTGGACGAATATCTGCGGCCTTTGCCATAGTTCACCTCTATTAGTCTTTCCCACCGGATGTTACCAGTGATTGTAGCGAGGGAGAGACTCGAACTCTCGACCTTACGATTATGAGTCGTACGCTCTAGCCAGCTGAGCTACCCCGCCATAGAGCCTCGAGTGAGAATCGGACTCACGACCTCTTCCTTACCAAGGAAGTGCTCTACCACTGAGCTATCGAGGCGTGGCGGATAGTGGATTCGAACCACTGAAGCATTACGCGGCTGATTTACAGTCAGCTCCCTTTGACCGCTTGGGAAATCCGCCATGTCACCGAAAACGGCAACTTTGCTATCTTGCCACGGATATTCAAATCATGCAAGTTGCGAGGTTGCCGTGTCGTGGTCACACAAGAAGCATGAAAGAGACTCTCATCCACCATCAAGTCAGCCAAAATTGCAAGAGTTCCCAGTTATGCTATTCACGCAACGCTGTGATGGGCACGACGCATACCCCATCTGGCCTCGTGTACGCATACGCGGTCATGCCACAGACGACGCATAAAAGCGAAGGGGGAATTGCTTTCGGGTCGCGTTTCATGTCAGCTTGCAACGCCAAAAGTTTCGACGCAGCTTCGTCAATTTGGTGAGCGCCGAGTTTGATTTCCATGGCGGCCCATCGTCCATCAGGCAAAGTAATGACGGCATCTATTTCGCGACCCCGACCATCGCGGTAATGGTAGAGTTCGCCATCAGCACATTGCGCATAAATTCTCAAGTCACGCTCACACATTGCCTCAAACAGGAAACCGAAAGTGTTCAAATCGCCTTTTAGCGTTTCTTGCGTCGCACCCAACGCCGCTGCCGCCAACGAGGGATCGGCCAAATGCCTTTTCGGCATTTTCCCGACACGCACCGAAGAACGCATATTCGGATTGAACGCCGGCTGATCATCAATCAGGAACAAACGTTGCAAGACTTCAAGATAGTCCGTGATGGTTTTTTCATCGAGAATATCGTCGTCATACTCCTGCATATCTTTTTTCAATCTTCTGAGGCTGGCAATAGTCGATTCATTCCTAGCAAGTGAGCGAAGCAGCATCATCACCCTATGGGGGTTGCGACTCACTGAATCAATCCGACTGATGTCGTTGTGCGTGACCGCATAGAGATACCCCTCAGTCACTTCCCTTGCGTCCCTGGGGGACATATCTCTCGTCCCAGGCCAACCGCCCATGATGACATGCTTAATCAGCGCATCAACAGTAACTTCGCCAGTAAAACGTGACTCAAGACGAAGTTCAAACATGGCAGAAAGCGACACAACGCCAGTGGAATAGCCGGATTCAAACAGAGACATCGGTCGCATTCTGGTAACGCCTATGCGACCTGCTCCACTGTGCAACACACCTTTGAAATTGGGTGTAGATGATCCAGTGAGGATGTACCTGCCTCGCTCGGCTGATTGATCTACAGAAAAGCGAACCGCATCCCACAATGCAGGCACTTCCTGCCATTCGTCAATGACTTTCGGCGCTTCTCCATCCAGCACCAGAGAAGGGTCAAGCTGTGCCGCCTGTCGATTCTGAAAATTTCCCGTAGGGTCGCCGATATATGTCACGCTATTGCCATGGTTAAGCGCAGTCCACGTCTTACCGCACCATTTTGGCCCGTCAATTGCCACAGCACCAAAAGCGTTGAGCATCGTGTCGATTTTGGCATCTACAAGCCGATTGAGATATCCCTGCTGTGTGAGACTCATCGTGGGACTCCGTTCATTCCGTAGTTTTCCTCGATTCTACTCCGTAGTTTTCCTCGATTCTATTCCATAGTTTTCCATTTGTTCCTTTCCGATAGTCGGCAAGGGCATGAAAAAGGCTCTGAATGTTGGAAATATACGATTCAGAGCCTTACAACGACTTGGTTGATGGCAAGGTGACTGTGGCCACATGAAGCAGTCAGAACTCCATTACCTGCTCAGAAGTCCCAGTCATCATCGTCGGTTTCGACGGCCTTGCCCATGACATAGCTTGAGCCGGAACCAGAGAAGAAGTCATGGTTTTCGTCGGCATTGGGGCTCAAGGATGCGATGATTGCAGGGTTCACATCCGTCGAATCCGAGGAGAAGAGCGCCGGATATCCGAGGTTCATCAGAGCCTTGTTGCCGTTGTATCGCAGGAACTTCTCCACATCCTCGACCAGGCCAACGCCTTCATAGAGGCTGCGCGTGTAATCGACCTCGTTGTCATAGAGATCGTTGAGCAGCTCATAGGTGTAGTCGCTCAAGTCCTGGCGTTCAGCCTCCGAAACCTTTTCCAGACCCTTCTGATACTTGTACCCGATGTAGTATCCGTGAACTGCCTCGTCACGAATAATCAGTCGTATCACGTCTGCAGTGTTGGTGAGCTTCGCATGGCTTGAGAAATACATGGGCAGGTAGAAGCCCGAATAGAACAGGAAGGATTCGAGCAGCGTTGAGGCAACCTTGCGCTTCAGCGGACTGTCGCCCTCATAATAGTCGAGAACAATCTGCGCCTTCTTCTGCAAGTACTCGTTCTCCTCGCTCCAGCTGAATGCGTCGTCAATCTCAGGGGTCGAGGCAAGCGTCGAGAAAATCGAGGAATACGACTTTGCATGCACCGATTCCATGAATGAAATATTGGTGTAGACCGCCTCTTCATGTGGCGTGAGTGCATCGGGAATCAGCGAAACCGCACCAACCGTGCCCTGAATAGTATCGAGCAAAGTCAGACCGGTGAACACATGCATCGTGAGTGTGCGCTCATCATCGGTCAGCTTCTGCCAGCTAGGAATGTCGTTGCTGATCGGCACCTTCTCAGGCAGCCAGAAATTACCGGTCAGGCGATCCCATACCTCCAAATCCTTGTCGTCCTCAAGACGATTCCAATTGATTGCAGACACGCGATCAATCAGTTTCAGTGGCTGTCTCGGTATGGAAATAGGTACCATAATCTTCCTTTCACATAACTTCCTGCTGCATGCGGTCCCCATCACCGCAATGGATAGGCATACTATCGCAGCGAATTGCGAGCCCCGGCATCCTTCTATGAGTACTGATATGAGTACTGATGGATGTTCTCCAGAAACACCAACCGTTAATGCACACTCATTGTACTCAAATACACGCGCGTCATCGCTCAACAAGAAATTTTCTGCACGTGTGAAAAATCACATTTTTGGAGTACTGGCCTCGTAACATGGCGAAAACAGAAGACGTTCTAGTATTGCTTCCAAGATGTAAACATCGAGTTCCCAATCATGCGGATACGCAAGACAACCGAGCCGCTTGCACAGTCTTGACCACGCAGCATGCACTTCTTGACTCGGAGGTGATTCATGACACCATATATATTCAACGTCCAACATTTTTCGACGCATGATGGGCCGGGCGTGCGTACAACCGTCTTTTTCAAGGGTTGTCCAATCCGATGCGCATGGTGTCATAATCCTGAAAGCCAATCGTTCAGACCAGAAACCATGACCAATGAAGACGGTTCCACCGAATACATCGGTGCTCAATATCGTGTTGATGAACTCATTCACGACTTGGCCAAGGATGAGATCATATATGACCAATCAGGCGGTGGGGTAACGCTTTCCGGCGGCGAGGTGCTGGCGCAGGATAGAACCTATGTATTCGAACTGCTGGAAGGACTCCGTGAGCGCGAAATCAGCATAGGCATTGACACATGCGGGGTTGCGTCACCACGAATTGTCGAAGAAAGCGCAGCATATGCAGATTTCTATCTCTATGATGTGAAGTTCATCGATGACTCGATGCACAGAAAATACACCAGAGGGTCAAACCGTTTGGTGCTGCAAAACTTGGAAACCCTTACCCGTCTGAATGCACGGATTATGCTCAGACTCATCATTCTCCCCGGTTTGAACTCAGATGAATCGGTTATTGAAAGCACCATGCTATGGCTGAAGACTCATCACATTGCAATTGAACAGGTTGACATACTGCCTTATCACACCTATGGCATGAATAAATATGCAAGGCTTGGGCGAAAGGCAGTGCCCTTCACTGTTCCATCCGATGAGCTTATTGAAAGAATCAAGCGGCAGATAGAAGACTTCTACCAGAATGTGACAATAGGAGGCTGACCATGACGCTTGTGTTTCCAGTACTGCGCAAACGCAGCCATAGCCATCCAGGATCCAGATCTGGCGCGGAAACGATAGGACGATAGGAACAGGCATCGCACGCCGCACCATATTGTGGTACGCGCATTCCACTGGCACCATCGCAGTCAATGGGGCTGTGCAATGTATCGCAGACCATCACCGCAGTGCGGCAATATCGGCACCACAACGAACAGCAACACACAGCAGCAACCAGCAATGACAAGCCTTAGGCGACACGTCTTGCATGCCAAGCTTGAATATCCTTATAGCAATCTGGAGAGCAACAATGAGTGATCTGCACTTTATTTCGACCATACCAAGTTCCACAAGTCAACGACCGGAACAGCTTCACGAAGAAACACAGGAACGACGACAGACGCTGAAACAGCGCGGCTCAACGCCACGAACCCAGCGACTTCGCATCGTCAGCGAATCGACGCACCCTTCGATTTCCCTTGAGAGGGCACTCATCGAAACCGATGTATACCGCCAATATGAAGGAAAACTTCCCACACCGGTGTTGCGTGGTCTTTTCTTCAAGACATTGATGGAACGCCGGACACTCTATCTTGGCGATGACGAGCTCATCGTTGGAGAGAAGGGAACGTCACCGCAGAGTGCACCGACATTCCCTGAACTGTGCTGCCACACAATCCAGGATTTCAACAACATGAACGACCGCGAACATGTTTCGTTCAAGGTGACACCAGAGGATAAACGCATTCAGCAAGACACCATCATCCCTTTTTGGGAACAACGGGCGACCATGACAACAATGTATGCCGCGCTTCCACAGAGCTGGCATCTCCTGTTCGAAGGTGGCATGTTCACGGAATTCATGACACAGCGAGGACCCGGGCACACTGTCGCCGACGGAAAAATATATGGCAAGGGTTATCTTGACTGGATTGCCGACATTGATGCGCGGCTTGCAGCAATCAACTACAACGATGACATGGATGCCGCTGCAAAAAGTGCCGAACTTCAAGGCATGCGACTGGTATGTGAAGGCATGATTATCCTCGGAAAAAGATATGCCCAGAAGGCTCAAGGCATGGCTTCACACGCCGCCGATGCGCAACGTCGGCAGGAGTTGCTGGACATTGTGCATATCTGCGAACGCGTTCCTGCTCATGCGCCAGCAACCTTCCGTGAAGCCATACAGATGTATTGGTTCACACACATCGGTGTGACGAGTGAGATGAACAATTGGGATTCGTATTCGCCCGGCAAGCTTGATCAGCATCTTCAGCCCTTCTATGAGCGCGGCCTTCGGGAGGGGACGCTCACACGGGAGCAGGCGCGTGAGCTTTTGGAATGTCTGTGGATCAAATTCAACAATCAGCCCGCCCCGCCAAAGGTTGGCATTACTCTCAAGGAATCAGCGACATATACAGATTTTTGCAATATCAATACCGGAGCGCTCAATGCAGACGGTACTTGCGGTGTCAGTGACCTAAGCTATCTGATTCTCGATGTTATGGACGAGATGAAGCTTTTGCAGCCAAGCTCCAACGTGCAGATATCTCGCAAGACTCCTGAACATTTTGTGCATAGGGCTTGCGAGATTTCCAGAAAGGGCTGGGGACAACCGGCCTTCTATAATTCCGACGCCCTGATCCAGGAACTTCTGGGCATGGGGAAAACGCTGGAAGATGCGCGCGAGTCCGGAATCGCCTCGGGTTGCGTTGAAGTTGGCACTGCCGGCAAGGAGGCGTATGTGCTCACCGGATACCTCAACATTCCCAAGGTGCTGGAACTGGTGTTGAATCGTGGCTTTGACCATTACAGCAACAGGCAGATTGGTCTCGATGTTGGTGACCCACGTTTGTTCACCAGCTTTGAGGAGCTGTATGCCGCCTTCGAACGGGAGTTGCGCTTTGTCGTGGATGTCAAGGTTGCCGGTAACAATCTCATCGAACGGCTCTTCATGGATACCATGCCCGTTCCATTACTGTCAGTCATCACCGATGACTGCATAGCCTGTGCAAAGGATTATAACTGCGGCGGCGCTCGGTACAACACGAGCTACATTCAGTGCGTTGGCATTGCCACGATCACCGATTCTTTGGCCGTGTTGCGCAAACACGTTTTCATCGACCACAGCTTCAGCATGAACGAGTTGATAGATGCCTGCAACGATGATTTTCACGGCAGCGAGACAATGCTGGACCTTGTAAAAAATCACACGCCAAAATATGGCAATGATGATGAATTCGCCGACTCCATCCTTCACGATGTGGACGATTCACTGCAAGCCATCATTGCAGGCAGACCAACTCCGAAAGGCGCTCGGACCATCGTTGAATTCCTGCCAACTACCTGCCATGTATATTTTGGTCAGACAATGACGGCATCACCGAATGGCCGACGCGCCCATATTCCACTTCCCGATGGCATATCACCGGAAAAAGGAGCTGACCTTCATGGTCCGACGGCTGTTATTCGATCCGCTGCCAAAATCAATCAGCTACGCACAGGCGGGGCATTGCTCAATCAAAAATTCACACCTTCCGTCGTTGCCGGCAAGAAGGGGCTTCTCGCAATGTCGGCGTTGATACGCGCCTATTTCACTTTGGATGGCCATCACATTCAATTCAATGTCGTTGACCGCGCAACATTGATCGATGCCCAGAAACATCCTCAGGAATACACTGATCTCATCGTTCGAGTCGCCGGGTATAGCGATTATTTCAATAATCTTGACAAGGCCTTGCAGGACGAAATCATTGCAAGAACGGAACAATCACTGTGACATACCATGCTGCCCATACCGTGCAACATGGTATGGGCAGCATCATCGCTTCGCCATCAGACAAGAAAGCCGTTCGGATAGATATCGTCCGGATCGAGAACGAATGTCGAGAAACCTGTGGTGAACGCCTGCCCCGTTATTTGTGGAATGACACCATCATAGGGGCCGATCTGCGTCGTCCGTTGCACCTTCCCTATAAATTGTGAACCCGTTATGGACGAAAACGCGGCCTGCTCCCCCACGGCGATTTTGCCCCTGCTCAGCAGCGTGGCGAGTTTGGCGCTGGTTCCCGTGCCACAAGGCGAACGATCGATCTGGCGATCTCCGAAGACGACGCCGTTGCGGTATTGTCGATTGGCACCGCGCGCGCTGCCGAACTCGACAAAGTTCACGCCCGAAATATCGACCAAGGGGTGGGTCACATCACACTGCTGCTGTGCGGCGTGAAGAATCTCCATGCCCAGGTCCATCACTTTCGGCGAGTTCCTTGCTTCCAGATCAAGCCCGATCTTATCGGCATCCACCAGTGCGAAGAAGTTTCCGCCGAATGCAATGGTCGCATCGACTTCAGGCAGATCAGCGTCCGGCAGTTTCAGCACGACATGCTGTTGTGCAACGAATGCGGGCACGTTGGTCAACGTTACGTTGGCCACTCGTCCGTCTCTGACATGAACCTGCGCGACGACCAGGCCCGCAGGCGTGTCCAGCCTCACATCGATATCATCGTGGTGAATCTCCTCAAAGGATCCATACTCTCCCGTCACGAGTCCCGACTCCACGGCAAAGGTGGCAACTCCAATCGAACCATGACCGCACATTGTGGCGAAGCCTCGACTGTGCGAGAACACCACGCCGAGATCCGCATCAGCACGGGTGGGAGGGAATACAAACGCACCGAACATGTTGCGGTGACCTCGTGGCTCAAGCATGAGCAACCGTCGAAGGCCGTCATAGTGGTGTTCCAGCTGCTGCATCACTGCTATGGCGTTAGTTCCATGCAGTCCTTGCAATCCCGAGACGACAATTCGCGTGGGCTCGCCCTGGGTGTGTGATTCCACGGTTCGGATGATCGCTCGTTCTCTGTATACGTCGCACGATTGCAATCGTCTGACAGCGGCATCGCTGCGCTCCCAAAAATCGTTATCGACTGATGCGTTGCTACCTGTCTGAGCAGTGGTGTTCATCGTTTTCCTTTGGAGAACCATTGTATTGTGGAGGAACGTTGCGTCATGGAAGAACATTTCATGAGCCGAAGAACTTCCGTCACGCCCTCCTGGTGTGTCCAAAGGGTTGCCGGTTATTGCCTGATGACGTACCGTTCCAAGGTTTCAGCTACTATCCGTGTCGGCTCGCCCACCAAGGGCTGAGAACCTTGGTAGAGGCACCAGTCATAGAGCATCGATCGTTCCGTAATCGCGTACAATCTGACTATGTCATGCGCCGACGTATCCGTTGTTATTTCACCGTTTTCCTGTCCCTTTGAGACCAGCTTGCGATGAATGGCAAAGTAATATCGCTTCTGATTCACCAGTGAACGGTCACCACGCGGATTGAGCTGGGAAGCCAGCAGGGCGCTGAGCATTTCGACGGGGACTGAACGCTCAATATAATCGAAAAATTGGACGTTCAACCACTTGATCTGCGCGACCACTGATGATTCCGGATCAAGCTGATGCTCAAGCTCATGGTATTTGTCGTCGAACAGATCGCTCAAGGTGCCCAGCAACGCTGATTTTCCTTGGAAGTGGTGATAGAACGTACCCTTCGCAGTGCCAGCCTTTTCGATAATTTCATCAATGGTTGTCTTGTCAAAGCCCTTGTCTCTGAACAAGCTCCATGCCGCGTGGATGATGCTTGCCCTTGCATCCCTCACCATGAACAACTCCCTTGCGCGTCTGCAATAGTGCTGTTAGCACTCTACAACAGACCGCGGTCTGGAAGTCAGTTCAGCTGACAGATGCTTATTGCAGACATCATGGCCGCAACGCTGTAGCGCTCAGACGTTGTGCCGGTATTCATAGGGAAGCATTTTGAGCTGTCCGTAGTGATCGAATTCCTCGACTGCTTCGAGCGTATCCTTAAGAATCCCCGTTTGCATGTCCTTGTTATTGGGTTCTCCGGCATTCGAGCCGATAGGAACATGGGGAGCCGTAATCCTTGGCGCCCCTTGCTGGCGAGCAATCGGCGGTAAGGCTGCAATAAGGCATGTGCTCATGCCGGCGGCTTCGCAGGCACGCAGCACGATGGTTGCCGAACGATGGCATGTGCCACAGCCGCCGGTTGCCAACACGATGTCGGCACCTTCAGCCTTGAGCTTGTCGGCAATCTCCGGGCCGGTGACGTTCCTGAACTTGTCTACGTTGCCGCCGCCTCCCATGAATCCATAGAATGTGCCGACCAAGGAGCCGATGAAACCCTGATCACGCAGTTCGCGCAGACGATCTATGGGCAGCATGGCGTTCACATCCTTGTTGATGTCGGAATTGTCGAAACCGCCGTGCGTCACCATCAGTTCATCAGATGGCGTGTCACTGGGAATCTCCCGATAGGTGTAGTCGCCAGCCGTATTGAAGGGCGTTTGCTTCTTGTTGTGGATGCCTCCTGAAGTGATAAACGCAACCGAGCATTGTGACAAGGGTTTCTGCAACGGTGTCCAGACGGGTTTTGGAGTGTTGGGAACATATATTTCAGACCGTAACCCCGGCGAGGTGGTGAGTTTCATCATTGTATGCTGAACCATTATCTGATCCTGACTTTCTTGAGTTGAGATATTTTGCGTTGAGATACGCGGGAATACGTGTGCGATGATTACAGTACGTTCACATAGCTGAGATAGAACTCGCATTCCTGTCCCAGTTCCAAGGGCCTGTCAGTCAGGATGCATCGCAGCGGGAGGGAGAGAACCCCCATGCGACCGTCAACGCCGATACGAACGCCGACTTCCGTTATTTCCTTGATGCTTCCGTGCAAGAGCAGAGGCTGCAATTCAACCTGCATGGCTTCCTCGTTTCCATCATGACTGTTAAGTTCACTGACCTTGGTCGTGCGACCATCATGCGGTTGTGCATGACGCCCGCAATGAAGGGACGATCATTGAACAAGCTTTTGGTTGCTCGCGATGACTTCCTCATCCCAGCGTCGCTCCGGTGGCTCGATTGCAATTCCAGACATCTTGTTTTTCAACATCAGAATTGCGCGTTTCGCATCGTCAGACGTGAGGGTATTGTCGGCAAGAATCTCATTTTCAAAGCCTTTCTTGTCCTTATTGAGCTCGATCATGGCATCCATATAAGGATTGCCGACAACCAGCTGTCCTTGATATGCGGCGAAGGTCACACCCACCACCGGCACGCCACGAGAACCGATCTGCTCAATATTCTCTGAAAAATCAATATGATTGTTGCCGAAACCTTCGGTGGTGATTATCGCGCCATCCACTTCCATCGCTTCGATCAGAGAACCGAGACGACCGGACACGAAGCTTTTCTCATCGTTCACCTGTGGGGAACCGATAAAGACCACGCCAGTGAGGTCAAGCTCCTCGTCATGTTGCAATGCCTCGACGAGTGGCTCGCGGAAGAAATGTCTGGTTATCTCCTTGGTCGCAGGCCCAATGCATGCAAGCGCATGAATGCCGCCGTCAAGCACCTCATTGGGGCTGAGCACAACGGGAACATTACCCATGTCAACGTTTTTTTCGCCACCCTGAACACCGCAGGGCTGAGACGGCACCAGCAGATTGTCATGCATGGCACCCTGCCCCATGATTTCCTTGACGAGAACAACACGAGGACGTCCGGACCGTCGAACGTCCTTGAACACTTCCGTTCCGGCGATGTCTTCATCAGATAGGGTTGCGATTTTCTCGCGGATAGCCCGAATGATGACGTCGCAGGCGCTGTGGGCTGCAAACGGTCCACGGCGTTCCATGCCGGTGCCCTCCTCGATGCGAACATCGACGCGAATCATGATGTCCCCGTCATCGGGGCAGCCCGGACGACCGAAACGGATTTTTTCATCCATATATCCTTCGCATGACCCGAATTCGTGTATCTGCACCCCGGCCTCGTCCATGCCAGTAAGGACGAACACCACCCCGGAAAGCACATTGGTCAATCCTTCGCCGAGTTTTCCTTCTGCCTTGGCTGCAATGGGAATAACGTCCATGATCGTGTTCGAATATACATGGCGTTCATCGGGCTCAATCACATCCATCGTGATGTCCTTGACCAAGGGATCGGCCTGCTTGGCCTGATCTATGAGTGACGTGTCAATGGAGAGCACACCGTCACCATATGAGGTCGTATCTGCGAGAACTACCTGCTTGACAGGATAATTTCGCTTCACGAGCGTGCGTAGAACCTTATCGGGAGCATCTTCCCCGACAGCAGTTCCCTCAGCTGCAGCTTCACCAGCATCGGTTTCCCCAGAAACCGCGCCACCGAGCGCCACATCGTGGGCGTCGACACCTGCCGACTGGCCTTCCTCGTTCGATGCCGCGATACGTGGCAGCCCATTAAGGGGAAGGTCCAGATCGATTCCCTCTCCTTTAGCGATATGCAGATGCAAGATGCCATCTGCGGTGAGTGTTGAAGCAGCTCCCGCAGGATGCACCACCGATGGCATGACCGGCTCCGGTGCTGCTGCCGTAGGCTGATGTGAAGCCTTATCCGCAGGCTGCTTCACAGACGCAGTGTCACTGATACCAGCCACTGCGTCAAGCATGTCGGGTGTCAGCTGGGTCAGCGCCTCTGCGTCGGAGGCAAGCGTGCCACCCAAGGCCTGTCTGATGCTGAGACCATCATCTGTAAGCGTCATCAAATGAGATTCGACCATATCGTCAAAAATCGTGGGATCCTCAAAATCCTCGCCGCTCAGTACCGTTCCTGCCGGTCGCCTGCAACACAGCACCGCAGGGTCGTCAAGATGTTCCTGCACAAGCTCCTGAGACAATGACATATCCGTTCCTTTCTCTATGTGGTATCACGCCTGTAACGTCGTCGATGTTTTTCTGAAAGACCTCACCAGATGCTCCCTGCCGGCAATCATGTATGCATCGCTTGCATGATGCACGCGCATTCCAAGTTTGGGAGCAATCTGCATGACCGTATTCGTGCAATCCGTGCAATGACTGATAAGAACACTCTGGGCACCGTGCTTTTTCAATGCGAGAACCGCCTGGGCCTGACCGGGACAAACACCGGGATTGAGGCATTTGAGTCGACCGTTGGGCAGCCGGGAGGCGTTCTTGCACAGTTCGACAGCGCATACCGAGGCACCTTTGCTGGCAGCAATCGCCCTGAGTCGGTCCTCGCTTGCACCGCATGCGCACACGATAATTCCCATCGGTCCCTTGTCGCGGATTTCCGGTCCGGCGATGATGATGCCACCTGATGTTTGTGAAATATCATCGTGCAATGTCGTCGGATTGCCCATGTATGGGCCACCCATCAGCAGCTGAGCATCCTTGTTGACGTGTATCTTCAATGCGTTGAGCACATCGCCGACACTCGCTCCGACAGGAACGTCGTATAGTACCAGGCTTACGCCATTGTCGAAGCCGCTGCCTGCGATCTCTCCGGCAACCGTGATGTCCTTTGTCGTAACTATCTCCCGATCAACGACCGCACGATGCAGACGCATCAAAGTTTCAACGTTGCTGACCACAACGCCTGCCTTGCTTGGTATGTCTTGAGGGTCGAGAAGCTCGCCGACGATGTCGCGGACAATGGCACGCTCGTCACCTGCCGGATATCGATCCTTCAGGACTCCTATCTCTATCCCCGCGTGAATGTCATATCGTGAATCACGCTCATAGTCCGAATGGTCGCGTGCCGCCTGCGACAACGCTGCCCGCAGCGCAGCGATCTCACGCTCATGCTTGGCCTTTATGGCTACGATGCCACGCTCGGCGCCGACTTCGTGCATGGCGATCGTCAATCCGCTGAGGATTTCTTCCGGATTCGTTCCCACCCGCGCGACATTGTGTTCCAGCAAAGGTTCGCATTCCGCGGCATTGGCAATGACGGTATGGCAACCTTTTCCAAAGGAAAGTTTCTTCCAAGTCGGAAAGCCAGCCCCGCCCATGCCGACGAGTCCCGACTGGCGGATTCGTTCGGTCTGCGAAAGAGTCGCAGGCATCGTGCTTGCGACATGCTCCCCCAGCAACGACGCTGCTGATATGACGTGGTACTCGCGATTCGTCATGTTCCCTCCTCCAGCTAGAAAAGGTATGAGATATGTCTGTCAGAAAGGCATTCACCACGAATGGCGACGCCGGCCAGCAGACTTCAGGGTTATATACGGAGGTGTGTGAACATGCATCGCGCCTCTGTCACAAGGAATGAACGGCATATGCTGATTATTCTTTGTTCTAGAATGCATTCTAGTCAGAGCAATTGAACATACATGTTACGAATACGTATATTTCAGGTAAGGTAGTTGCCAGCCCACGGACTTGTATCTCCCATGCACCTAGTGGTTCACGGCACTGAGGAATTGTTGGGTTCGTTCCTGTGTGGGATGATCCATGATCTCCTCTGGAATGCCCTCCTCTATCTTGTGGCCGTCAGCCATAACCACCAAGTGATCACCTACCGTTCGCGCGAACCCCATCTCGTGCGTCACCACGACCATCGTCATGCCGCTATCAGCAAGTTCACGCATGACTTCAAGCACCTCATGCCCCAGTTCGGGATCGAGCGCTGATGTCGGCTCATCGAACAGCATCAGTTTAGGTTCGAGTGCAAGCGCCCTTGCGATTGCCACACGCTGCTGCTGCCCGCCTGAAAGCTGGGTGGGATGGGAGGATGCCTTGTTCTTCAGCCCCACCCTATCCAAGAGTTTCAGCGCTATCTCGCGCGCTTCATCCTCTTTTCGCTGCAGCACATGGCGTTGAGGGAACACAACATTCTGCAGAACGGTCATGTGGGGAAACAGATTGAACGACTGAAAGACCATGCCACACGTTCGCCGTAACGACAGCAGCTCATCCTGTCCAAGAGGTGACGATACGTCATAGAATTGTCCGTCCACCATCATATTGCCTGAGTCAGGCCGCTCCAGAAGGTTGATGCAGCGCAGCAGGGTGGATTTTCCGGCGCCTGAAGGTCCGATGATAGAGCAGACCTCTCCTTTGCGCACACGCAATGAAACCTCGTGCAGGATAGTGTTCTTGCCAAAAGATTTTGTGATTGCCCCCAACTCCAACATGAAGTCTTCTGATTCATTCGGTTGAGTATTCATACGTGCTCCTTGTGCGGAATGTCACCGCACCTTAAGGTGTATTACCTGAAAACATGTGATATCTGGAAAGGTGAGCTGTTGTCCATGCACCCGATGTTCGCACGATGGCATGCCGTAGCCGCTTGCACATGAAACGGATAGACATGCCATCGATTGCTGCCAACGATTGCTGTTCAGCACAACTCAGTGTGTGCCATTTGATGTGTCAGCTCGTTGTTACAACCAACTCAACGAACTAGCTCAATGGAACCACATATTGCTTCGTTCCGACCTTTGCCAGGCCGGCACTCAAATCCTGTTCCTTGAGCAGCTTGACGATGGTGCCATCACTATGAGCCTTCTTGATGCCTGCGCTCAAGGCCTTGCCGAGTGAAGCATTTCCCTTGGTATAAGGGAAGGCGGCTTCCGGTGCCTGAACCGTCGCCTGTACTCTCTTATCTGGGTGATCGTTGGCGAGCGCGACCGAGATGGAATCGTCCTTGGCGAATTGAGGAACTTGCACGCCATATGCGTCAATTGCCACGTCGATACGGCCAGCATCGAAATCGGCCTTCAGCTCGACACTGCTTGGATAGGTCTTCAGCTTACTGCCAAGAATGTTCTTCAAGTCGTTGACCCACAGATAACCGTCAACGGTACCGACCGAATTGACCTTTTCAAGATCGGATATGGTCTCCACATGAAGGCTCTTCTTTGCAGCCATGCCCAGTCCGTCAAGATACGTCGATGACGAGAAGTCAACCGCTTGCATACGCTTCGCCGTGGCATCGATGCAGCCGATGGCCATGTCAATGCTTCCACCAGTGATGGATTGAACGGCATCGGCATAGGTGGCCTGCTGCCACACAGGCTGGAGATTGTTTTCCTTGGCTATGTCCTTGACCAACGTCACATCGATGCCTTTGGGATTGCCGTTGTTATAGCTTGAGAACGGCGGAATATCGATGACTCCCACCGTAAGCTTTCCGGGAGTCACCGTGGTGATTGACGAGGATGATCCGCTTGAGCTGCTTGATCCGCATGCTGCAAACGTTGCGACCGACAACGCTGCCAAAGACACCGCTGCCACTACTTTCCGTAACGAGAAACGTGTCATAATCCTATCTCTTTCTACTCCTGGGTTGGGTAACCCAACTTCATGGTTCTTGCGTGCCAACCCCGGATTGGAGTCGGACACCGCTGAAAACCGTCATGCAATGAGAACAACCTGATAATGCTGACGGTTTGGCTAATATGCCTTGTTGATGCGCCGCTCCACCCATGTGGTAATCCATGTGGATGGAAGTGTCACCGCGGCGTAGACCAACCCGGCAAGAACGAATACTCTGAGATACTGGAAACTCTCTCCTCCCAACGAATATGCCTGTTTCATAAGTTCGGGAACGGCTATGGTATATGCCAAGGACGTGTCTTGGAATGCCAGAATGGTCTGACCCATCAAACCGGGAATCGTTGACCGCAGACCTTGGGGTGCGATCACTCGCAAGAAGGTGATTCTCGGCTTCAGCCCCAGCGCCTGACCTGCTTCCAGCTGACCCTTGGGAACCGAGAGAATGCCTGCCCGGATAATCTCCGAGCAGTAGCACGAATAGTTCCAAGCCAAAGCACCGATTACGGAAGCTATGTTGGTCAGATTCAGTCCAAATCGCGGCAGACCGTAATAGACGAGATAGAGGATGACCAGAGCTGGCATTCCTCGCCCTACCTCGACGATGACGAGTCCCACGGCATTGATCAGCCGACGCTTTGACATCACCATCAAAGCAAGGCAGAAAGCGAGCGGGAGACCGATCACAATCACGGCGGCAATGATCCACAGGCTTTGACGTAGACCAACGAGCAAGGTGGGAAGAAACTGCAACCAGCTGGCGAGCAGTGAAGTATTATCGGACAATCAAATCACCGACTTTCGTAGACGCTCGTCCAAGGAACGCGAAGCCATCGCAATGGGAACGCTTAAAGCGATGTAGAGCAACCCTGCAAACACGTACGGCAGAACCCCTGAGATGCTCAGATTCTGACGAGCATAAGCCTGAGCCTGAAATACCATTTCTGCGACGATAATGGTTGATGCGATTGAGGAATTTTTTAATAGGCCAATGAAGTATGTTGCTATGGTCGGGCTTACGATGCGCACCGCCTGGGGCGCGATAATCCTGAAAAAGGCAATCGGACGCGAAATTCCGAGGGCTTGCGATGCCTCATACTGCCCACGAGGGACGGTCTGCAAGCCTGCGCGATAGATTTCTGCGAGATAGCCCGCAGAGATTGTACCCAAACCTAGCAGCGCCGCCTCCAGCGATGTGAGGCGAAACTCAGGTGAGGAAATGCCGAACTTGAGAACGAACAGCCAGACAATCATCGGAACGCCGCGAAGCAGGTCAACGACCAGACGACATATCAGACGCAAGGGCAGAATCGATGTTCTCAGACCGAGAGACAAGGGAACCGCGAGTATCGCACCTAAAATAAACGATCCAATGGTAACTATCAAGGTTAACGGAAGTCCTTGCAGAACAACCAGAAGCGGTTCCATGCGCAACCCCCTTCGTGGGATGAATCCCGAGAAAATTCCATAGTGGAGAAGAAATCATGTGCTAGATCAGCTGGTAGCGCCTAACCTCTTGCAGCCTAGTAAAAGTCTTCCTGTTATCGATTGTTTTTCGGTAAGGTAAACTGTAAGTGAACTACGTTCTAGTATGAAGTATTAGTTGGCACGTAGCAGTGGTAAATTTCAAAGGATTTCAACACACTCCAAATCCCACTCTCACCATGCCTCGCATATATGCGCTGCTGAGGCAGCGTGGTTTGCATGTATGAAAGTATGCATTATGTAAATACTTGCAATGGGCAGTGCCAACGATGCTTACGTATCACCATGCGTATCAGATCACGCGCATCGGTGGTAGGAGCACATCAGAAAGAGCATGCGCGCCCTGGCAATCCATTGCAAGGAGTGAATGCCGTACTACGCGCTACGCATGCACGCTGGAAAGCTCACCACAGGTTGCCAGAATGGCATCGCGCAAGATGGACAACGCCTCATCGATGTGGAATCGGGTAACAATCAGCGGAGGAACTACTCTGATGATCGAGGTGCCGATAGCCGTGGTCAGCAGGCCTCGGCGCAATGCCTCATGCTTGACATCCACCGCATTGACGGATGAATCGAATTCAAAGCCGACCAGCAATCCCATGCCACGTACCTCACGAATGTGCGGCAGTGCACGCGCACCTTCCATCAAATATGCGCCCATGCGGCGCGCATTGCCCGGCAGGTCACGATCCATGATTTCACCAACCTCAGCCAGCGCCGCGGCAGTGCACAGGGGGCTTCCGCCAAAAGTCGAGCCGTGAGTTCCCGGGGTGAATGATGCAGCGATGCTCTTCGTCGTGCACATTGCCCCGATGGGTACTCCACCGCCCAAGCCTTTGGCCATCGTCACTATATCGGGTCGTATCGCAAACTGCTCATATGCCATCAGCGAGCCGGTTCGTCCCCAACCGGTCTGGACTTCGTCAAGAATGAGAAGCAATCCCTTGGAATCGCATAATGCGCGGATACCTTGCAGGAATTCCTGCGTTGCCGGATGCACACCACCCTCACCCTGCACCGGTTCAAGCAGAATCGCGATGGTTGTATCGTCTACCTTCGATGCGAAATCATCCAAGTCATTGAACCGAGCGTAGACAAAGCCTGGGGTCATGCCGCCATATCCGTTTTGATTGGCCGTTCCAGGCTGCCCCGTCGCCGCCATGGAACCGAAAGTTCGCCCGTGAAAGGAGTTAGATGCAGAAATGATCGTATATTTTTCCGAATCGTAATGATCGGTTCCATACTTTCTTGCAAGCTTGATTGCAGCCTCGTTCGCCTCCGTGCCCGAGTTCTGATAGAAAATTTTCTCCATGCCGATGGCATCACAGACCTTCTTTGCAAGCAGTGCCTGCGGAATCGTATACGGATAGTTGAAGGTATGCATGATGTCGCCGACCTGATCGCGTATGGCTGCAGCCACCTTGGGGTTTACATTACCTGCATTGTTGACCGCGATACCACCGTAGAAATCCAGGTACGCATTCCCATCCGGATCGTAGAGGTACATGCCCTCGGCGCGTTCTGCAACGAAGTCATATCGCTCATATGTTTCAATCATGTAGGTATCAACCAGGTTCTTGATATCTTGCTGCGTTAATCCTGTATCGGCCAATTTCATGCCAGACACCCCCTCGTCGGAACAAGTACCGACGCCTTGTAGTGATGACGCTTGATAGTGAAGCTACCGCATGACAAGCTCAAAATGATATGCGATATAGAACGCAGTCTAGAAATCAATTGTTTCGGATACTTATCATGTAAATATCATCACTTGCATGTCTTGCACGAATCGCCCGGCAACGCCGCCGAACGAAATGCTTGCTTCGAGAGGGTATGAACTGTTGCGGACGGTGAAGCTCCACCTCGTCCGCCTCACCAGGCGGGAAGCCTTTCGGACTCCCCGCCTGGTGGTTCGATGCTAGAGCTGGCAGCTGACGCAGCCCTGGACCTCGGTTCCTTCGAGCGCCTGCTGACGGATGCGGATGTAATACAGGGTCTTGATGCCCTTGCGCCACGCATAGATCTGTGCTTTGTTGAAGTCACGGGTGGTTGCCGTGTCCGGGAAGAACAGCGTGAGCGACAGCCCTTGGTCCACGTGCTGCGTGGCGACTGCATAGGTGTCAACAATGGCCTTCCAGCCGATTTCGTACGCGTCGTCATAGTATTGTAGGTTGTCGTTGGTCATGTATGGCGCCGGGTAATAGACGCGGCCAATCTTGCCTTCCTTACGAATCTCGATCTTCGAAGCGATGGGATGAATCGAACTCGTGGAATGGTTGATGTAGCTGATTGAACCGGTTGGCGGCACCGCCTGGAGATTCTGGTTATAGATGCCGTCCTTGAGAATCGCAGCCTGCAACTGCTTCCAGTCATCGACGGTGGGAATCTCAATCTTGAACTTGGCGAAGAGCTCACGCACGAACGAGGTCTGCGGTTCCAACGAGCGACGGCCATCGGTGTACTTATCGAAGTAGTTGCCCTCGCCAGCCGGCTTTGCATACGCAGACTTTTCAAAGCGGGCGAACGCTCTGCCGCGTTCGACCGCGATGCGATGCGACGCACGGTAGGCGTGGTATGCGACGGTCATGAAATACATGTCGGTGAAGTCAAGCGCCTCTGGTGAACCGTAATGCATGCCTTCGCGTGCCAGGAAGCCGTGAAGGTTCATCTCGCCGAGACCGATGGCATGCCCTTCTTCATTCGCACGACGAATCGAAGGTACGGCATCGATATGGGTGTGCTCTGCAACCGAAGTGAGCGCGCGTATCGAAGTCTCCACGGTATCGGCGAGGCCGCCATCAATGGCCTTCGCAATGTTGAGCGAGCCCAGGTTGCATGAAATGTCGCGGCCCACATGCTTGAAGGTCAGATCCTCGTTGAACTCGTTGGGTTCTTGAACCTGCAGAATCTCGGAGCACAGGTTGCTCATCGTGATGCGGCCGTCAATCGGGTTGGCTCGGTTCACGGTGTCTTCGAAGACGATGTACGGGTAGCCTGATTCAAACTGGATCTCAGCGATGGTCATGAAGAATTCGCGGGCATCGATGTACTGCTTCGTGATGCGGTCGTCGGCAACCATCTTGTCGTAGTTTTCGGTGATCGAAATATCTGACAGCGGCTTGCCATAGATGCGCTGAACGTCGTAAGGGCTGAAAAGCGCCATGGGCTTGCGTTGCTTGGCAAGTTCAAAGGTGATGTCAGGGATTACGACACCAAGCGAAAGCGACTTGATGCGAATCTTCTCATCGGCGTTCTCGCGCTTGGTGTCGAGGAATCGCAGAATATCGGGATGATGTGCCGAAAGATACACGGCACCTGCCCCCTGGCGTGCGCCAAGCTGATTGGCATACGAGAAGGAGTCCTCAAGCAGCTTCATGACTGGGATGACACCGCTGGACTGGTTTTCGATATGCTTGATTGGCGCGCCGAGCTCGCGCAGATTGCTGAGCAGGAGCGCCACGCCGCCGCCACGCTTCGAAAGCTGGAGCGCGGCATTGATGCCACGCGAAATTGATTCCATATTGTCTTCGATGCGAACCAGGAAGCAGCTGACCGGCTCTCCGCGCTGAGCCTTGCCCAGATTCAGGAATGTCGGCGTTGCCGGCTGAAAACGCCCTTGAATGATCTCATCCGCATACTTGATGGCCATATCTTCGTCGCCCGATGCCAGTTCGAGAGCCACGGCTACGCATCGCTGAGGGAAATCTTCAAGGTATTGCTTGCCATCGAAGGATTTCAACGCATACGAGGAATAGAACTTGAATGCCCCGAGGAAGGTTTCGAACTCGAAGCCGAGCGATTCGGCGTGGGCATAGATCTTGTCGAGGAATTCCGCAGAGTATTCGGCAAATACATCCTTGGCATAATACTGGTTCTCAAGCAGATAGCTCAGCCGTTCCCGCGTTGACTCGAATGGGCGAGTATTGGCGGCAACATGCGAATTCACGAATTCCCTTGCTGCCTGCTTGTCTTTGTCGAACTGAATCTTCCCGTTGCTGTCATAGAGATTCAGCATCGCGTTCAGCGAATGATAGTCGTGCGCCGAATCATAGGTCTCCTCGCTCGTCTGATCCATTTCGAGCGTGGTGTCTTCCTGAACTGCCATTGCTTCCCCTTCACCGATTGTGTTGTCGTATTGTTGCGTATTCGTGTTTTCGTATGTGTGAGCCGCTCAAAGCTGGGCTGGTTGCTGCTGTTCCTTGAGATTGGCGAAGAATTCAGGAACTCCCTTGCGAACCTTGTCCTCGTCTTCCTTGGTACCCATGAGCTCGAAATAATAGAGGAATGGTACCTTGCACTTCTTGGATACCAGGTCACCCGCCATGCAGAAGGCTTCGCCGAAGTTGGTGTTGCCGGACGCTATGACTCCACGGATTCCATCGCGATTCTCACGGTCGTTCAGGAACAGCTTGACCTGCGTCGGAACTGCCTTGTCAGGAGTGCCGCCACCATAGGTGGGAACGACAAGGATGTACGGCTCACGGATGTTCAGCGAGCCACCTCGACGGTGGAGGGGAATTCGATATACGTTGATTCCCTCACGCTCAAGATGGCAGTTCCTGATGAATCGTGCGGTGTTCTCCGAGGCTGATGAGAAGAACACCACCGCTCCCCTGACGTCACCTTCCGCAGGAATATCCGGTGTGCTGACTGCTGGATTGCCGTCAGTGCCTTCATGCCGTTGATCGATGTCACTGGCTGCATTGGTCGCTTGCTCAAGTGTTCCGTTCATGAATCCCCCTCATCAACGGGTGCGACTCCCACAGCAGCATCCGCAGACTCAATTATCTCAAACCATTGCGGAAACTACTATATCTAGGTACTGCCCCCAATAGCAACACTAGATATAGTGTTTCATGTGGTCAATATCACATTGATGTAATTTGACAGTCTATGCGCTCTACGAACTACTCTGTTCGCGAGATGTCGAGTTTTGTTGCCTTTTTCAGGTATCACGACTGATTTTCGTTGAAACATTCACGAGAATCAGCGAAAAATGAACGGATATATCTGAGAATTGCCGCAAAACTCGAAGTCGTAGGTTTTTTTGTCCCTTTTCAGACCAAAAGACCAGCGGTTTTTAGCTTGGAGCATGTCTGGATGACCAGATCATTGGCGGCAGCCTCGCCGATGGTGAAGCGGATACCCTCTCCAGCAAAGACTCGAGTGGAAAGACCTGCCTGGATGAAGTATTGCTCCGCCTCTTCGGTTTTGTCACCAAACTGAATCCAGAAGAAGTTGGCCTCGGCATCAGGAATCGTCCATCCTTGTTCCCGCAATGCGGTGAGCACACGCTGACGCTCCGAGATGATGACCTGAACGCGGTCGTTGAGTTCATCGTACGCATCCAGACTTGCCAGCGCAGCAGTCTGAGCAACGCGAGAAACACCGAAGGGCAATGCCACCTTGCGCATGCCATCGATGACCTCTTCAGGAGCAACCGCATATCCAATGCGCAATCCGGCCAAGCCATAGGCCTTCGAGAAGGTCTGGGCTACGACAACATTGGGGTATTCATGAAACAGTTCCATGGCGACGGCCGTGTTGGGGTCGGTATTGAACTGGAAGTATGCCTCGTCAAAGAGCACGAGAACATCGCTGGGAACGGCATCCAGCAACTTTCGCGCCTCGGTCTCGCTCACAGGAGTCGCGGTGGGGTTGTTTGGATTGTTGACAATGATCAGACGCGTCTTGTCATTCACGGCAGCAATCATCGCATCGATGTCATGATGTCCGTCAGCGGTCAATGGCACCTGATGGCTGTTCGCGCCTGCAGTGGCAACGATGATCGGATATGCCTCGAAGCTTCTCCAAGGATAGACGACTTCATCGCCTGGCCCTGCAACCAACTGAATCAGCTGGGTAATCACCTCGGTCGATCCACAGCCTAGGCATATGTTTTCCGGTTTTACGCCCGTTTCCTGAGCGAGGCGTTCCACGACTCCCCACCCGCGCATGTCGGGATATCGGTTGATGGAATCCAACGCATCCTTGCGTATCGCTGCCTTGACGCTTGCAAGCGGCTCAAAGGGATTCTCATTGCTTGAAATCTTATAAGTACGACGATCGGACTCCGGGGCTGGCTTCCCTTGCTTGTATGAAGGAAGAAGGTCTATGTCCGCACGATGTTTGAAAGCCATAGCCCTATCCTATGCCCTGGCCTGACATAGAAATCCGAGCCGTCACACGCTCCACCTGCAAAACCGGGCTTTGCCATCGCACCATCCAGATGTTAGCTATCACATTCGCCACCTCGATTGCAGATTCGTCTTAGCTTTTTCTTATAGGCGGTAATAGATTCCCGATATCGCAGAGGAAATCGGGAAAACCAGAAGCATGCGGAAAAGGCGATTGCATGATATTGATAAACCATGGCAACAGATTCAATACACCAGGGCATCTCTTTCGACGATCAGCCGCTGGGATTTTCAACGCGAAGCATCCACCTAGGCAATGGCACGGACGCAGAGACAGGCGCGATTCGTAGGCCAATCACGCTTGCCAACGCATATGCTCTCCCCTACGACGCATCCGAACTGAACTGGTCAAGCTCGGATCTCAACCTCTATGCAAGGAATGGCCATCCCAACCAGCGCTATCTTGAAACTAAGATAGCCAATCTGGAAGGCAGCGAGGATGCCGTCGTGCTGGCATCGGGCGTTGCAGCTCTGGCCGCAACATTCACGACCTTCCTTTCGAGCGGAGATCACGCCATCTTCTCGGACACCACCTACATCGCGGCATACCGGCTGCTGAACGAAATACTTCCCAAAAAATACGGTATCGAAACCAGCATCATCGATACGTCGGATGCGAAGAACGTGGAACGCGCAATCCGGCCCAATACCAAGCTCATCCATATCGAAACCCCTGCGAACCCCACATTGAAGGTGAGCGACATTGCAACGGTTGCACGATATGCGCATGATGCGAACCCAGAGATTCTGGTGAGCGTCGACAACACATTCAACTCACCGTTCAACGTTCAGCCCATCCAGCTTGGGGCTGACATCGTGATCGAAAGCCTGACGAAGTACATCAACGGACACGGCGATGCGCTCGGCGGTTCCATCGCGGCGAGCAAAGCGCTTACCGACCAGATTCGCTTCACGTCACAGGTGAACTATGGCGGTGTCATCAGCCCGTTCAACGCCTGGCTTATCAACAGAGGCTCGGTCACCTTGCCGCTGAGAATGAGACAGCACAACGCTTCAGCGCAGCGCATTGCCGAATACCTTGAAAGTCATCCGAAGGTGAGCTTCGTCGCCTACCCTGGTCTGAAGAGTCATCCTGGCCATGACATCGCGGCCAGCCAGCTGATTGGCCCGGATGCCGGGTATTCAGGAGTGCTGAGCTTTGGATTGCATACCGACCATGACGGTTACAATCGTTTCATCGCAGCGCTGCAGATCGTGACTTCGGCCGTGTCGCTCGGCCATGACGAAAGCCTCATCGTGTTCCTTGGAGAAGACGACGAACGACAGTATCTCTATCCAGAGGCCTTCCATCAAGGCTTTCTGAGATTCTCGGTGGGATTGGAAGATGCCGACGACCTGATTCGTGACCTCGATCAGGCATTGCGCGCGTGCTAGCGAAGCGCACAGCATCGTTTTACAAGCAGCACCGTTTCAACAACAGCACTGTTTCACAAACAGCACCGTTTCAACAACATAAGCGTATGAAAAACCCCGCAGAGCATCGTACAATGCCTGCGGGGTTAGCCATCAGCTTTGGTATTACTTCAAGATAGCCAAAACGTCACGAGCCGAAACGATGAGCAGATCTTCACCGTCATAGTGAACTTCCGTGCCGCCGTACTTCGAGTAGAGAACCTTGTCTCCAGTCTTCACGTCAACAGGAACACGCTCGCCCTTGTCGTCACGACGACCAGGTCCGACCGCAAGAACTTCGCCCTGCTGTGGCTTTTCTTTTGCTGTATCTGGAATTACAAGACCAGAGGCTGTTGTGGTTTCAGCCGCTGCCTGCTTGATGACAATTTTGTCTTCCAACGGTGTGAGTGAGATCGACACTGTGGACCTCCTCTTTCTTATAAGAGAATCAATATGTTTCGCGCCGTAACCCACGTCGAGAGGCTGACGGGACACTCCACACGGGTCATTCGCGCTACACGACATGGTAGCGCGAAATTAGCACTCTGCCAACTCGAGTGCTAACGGCCGTCGAAAAGCAGCTCAGAGCGAAACCAAAGAATCAGTGATTGCCTCGTCTTGAAAGGATCGTTTCAAGCCCGATGCTCAGCGATTCAGAACTCTGTGTCGGAGGCTCGACCTCTGCATGAATCTCGTCGGCATGGAACTGCTCAGCATTGGCATTATTGTTGTCGAGAGCAAACGCTGACCCATTGTCAGCAGCAGCGTTTGGACTGTCTGCCTGCGTGTGCCCCGACTTGACTTTGTCAACGACACCTGCGACAACGATTTCACGGGTTTCATCCTCTGGCTGCTGCGGTTGAGTGGAGGTGTCCACCTTGTGAGCCGATGGTGCTGATCGCTTGATACTCGGGGATGCTGCGGTTGCAGATGAATCCTCAAGGTGAGGAGTTGCCACCGCTGGCTTCTTCTGAGCATTCGATGCGGAATTCGTTGAGGACTTCATTGCGGAGTTCACTGCGGACTTCATTGTGGAGTTCGCTGCGGTCTGCTGCTTCCCTTGGGGCTTGCCCTGAGCCGTGCTCTGAGTCTTGCCTTGAGTTTTACCTTGAGTTTTGTCCGCCGATTGATGTCTGCTCTTGGGCTTCGGCTTTGCTACGGCAACCTGCTTGCTGGATTTGATCTCTCGACTTTCGGGCCCGTCATTCTGCAGATTACGAGTCTCGCTGACCGATCCGAGCGAGAAGGAAATCAGATCCTGTGAAGCGGCTTTCTGCTGCGAATCCTGTTCAAGCTTTGGCATATCGACGTTGGGCAACGATGCCTTGCGCGCGGCAGCCGACTCTTGTGGCTTCTTCTGTGGCTTCGACGCGCCACCTGATGCGCGGGACGACTTGGGCTTCGAGACGGCCACATCGGTACGCGCCTGAACGCTTACGCTGGCTGGAGACGGCACCGACGCAGGCCGTGAAGCTTCAGACGCCCGCTTCGAGCGCTGCTGCTCCTGCTTGGCGAGCTGAAGAATCCGTTGAATTTCAGCCTTATTCAGCACGTCGGTCGCTGTTGCAGGAGCAGACTGTGCCTGTTGGCCGGAAGAAGGAGTGCGTACATGCCGTTGAGCCTGACGATTGCTCGGCTGCACGGATGATTGCCTCGTCTCAATGTCTGCCGACTGCGAGGCTTTCCTGTATTCGCGAGTATCAGTCTGCGGCTTGGCAGTGGCATTTGATGTGGCGGATGGCGTTGTGGAAGCACCTTTTGAACTTTGTGCAACGCGCAATTCCCACGCTCGGGCCGACTTCGCAGCATGCGCGCCAAGCAGCAAAACAGCGAGAAGCAGCAGCGCTGGAATTACCGCATACAGCATGGAGATGGTCTTGGTGGCCCCGAGTATCACCAATGCGACAGTCACTATGGCAAGCGTTGCGACGATGCGCTGTCGCCTTCGAATGGCTGCACGTCTCGTCTGCCGAATTCGCTCAATATGCTCCTGTTTGTGCGCAGCAATGCTTTGCGTCTTTTCAGAGTCCATGAACGAACCTTTCACCCTTTGCATGCCGGCAACATGCGACTTCGTATCACCAACGCGTGCAGCATCTTCTTGAGTTACCACATGCAGCGATGAGGAGTATCTGTCTTCGCGATGCTCCGATGCACGTCTCATCCCCATTATGGTCTTTCCCGGTAACCAACCGCAAATGAGAAGCACAGCAATCACTAAGAGTACGATGCTGCTTAGTGATTCATAGTCCATATGGCCTACGATAGAGTAAGAATGTTGATTATGTAATAAAAGTCGTGGCGTGTCGAATAAATTCAGTCGCTCGCATGCATCTCTGGTCAGCCTTCACCAACCGTAGTCGTTCAAGGCCACCTAAGGCCACTTATAGCCGCTCGTCATCGAGTTTCCCAGCTGTTCAACGGTCAAAACGGCCAAGCCGGTCAACGACGGTGCCGTCCACATCGCTTAGCAGCAATACGTAAGCTTCGTGATCTCTCCACTCACCATTGATATACATGTACTCTCTGTGCAGGCCTTCCCTCGGAATGCCCAATTTCTCGACCACACGCTTGGATCGACCGTTTGAGGGCAGAATATCGATTTCCAGACGATGCAGTCTCGGCCCGTCGACTGCGCCAAACGCCCAATCAGCAAGCATGGCGAGGGCAAGAGGAGTGAATCCACGCCCGGCATGATTCTGGTCAATCCAATATCCGACCGTCCCGGTTCTCATTGAGCCATAGCAAATTGCCCCCAGTGATATCTGCCCTACGATCCGGCCCTCGAATTCGACCATGAACACTATCTCTGAACCCGCCTCGGCCAGCTCTCGCTCGCGGCGCACCCACTGATAGAACGAAATGCCCTGACCATGCATCGGATCGCTTGACTCCCAAGGTTCAAGCCAGTCACGATTGTTGCACCTCAGCGTGTTCCACTCAACGTCATCCTCTTCGCGCAGGGGGCGAAGACTGATCGCAGGCCTACCCTCGGGAGCGACAATTTCAGTCGGCGTACGGAAATGACCATTGTCGATGCGTGACCGAAACGCGTCCATAAATGTTTGGAAAACGGACATGCCGCCATTATCGCACCGTTCACGCCGAGAACTGGTAGATTGCCTCGCCGCGCGCCATACTGGTGGACATGGAAAGCATCGCATCTCAGAAATCGGCTTTGCGCCACACCATATTGCGCCGCCGTTCGCTAGTTCCTCAGACCAGCCGTCTCGCCTCGGCGAAGCAGCTTGCGCATGTCACACAGCGGGTTGACCTCGTCAAGGCGCACGCCACGATTGCCTGCTTCGTGTCGATGGGCAGCGAGGTTCGAACATCAGGGTTGTTGCAGTATTGCATGGAGCAGTCTGTGCGGGTTCTTGTGCCTCGTCTCGGCAAGGGCCTGGATATGGGATGGAGCTATTATTCCGGCGCTGAAACCTTGGAGGACAAGGGAGAGCGCCGTCCTGCAGAGCCGACCGACGAGATTCTTCCGCCCGAGGCGCTTGAGCAGGCCACGACCATCATCATTGCCGCTCTCGCGGTAGACAGCCAGGGCAATCGCCTCGGACGCGGTGCAGGCTGGTACGATCAGGCGCTGCAATACCGCAATCCAGACGCTCGTATCATTGCCGTCTGCTGGCCTTGGGAAGTGTCCCAGGTCCCCATCCCCCATGATTCGAACGATGTGGCGGTTGATGGTGTGCTCACCCCCTTGGATTTCACGCCCATAGACAAGCCTTGAGGCACAAGACCGTAGAGAGTGCAATAATACGGTCTGGAGCATTGAGCGCAGTCTATACTGTCTTAATGCAGCACTGTCTGAGTGCAGCGCAGTGCTATGTTGTTGGTGAATCAAGAATCAGTGGAGGATGACCTTGCCTACCTATCATTACCGTTGCAAGAACTGTCAATATGATTTCACGGAACAGCAGTCGTTCAACGATGATCCGATCACCGTCTGCCCACGATGTGGTCAGGCTCAGATTCGTAAGATTTTTTCCGCCGTTCCCATTGAATTCAAAGGACACGGCTTCTATCGCACCGATTCGGGTTCGCATTCGAGCTCGTCATCGAAGTAATTCCACCCATATCAGCGACAATTTTCCAGAGCCATGCAATCACATTCGACCACATGCTCGTGAGCGAGATGCATTCTTGAAGCGATCCGTTCAAGAATTGCTCAATGCTTGACTTTCTTTCTTCCCGCTCCTGCGCAAAGGATTCGCTGCAGCGCCGACGTTTCAACGCTCATGTCCGGCAGATTCTGTGCGCACTATGCGCTGGATTAATCCTGTTTGCAGTGTGCCAGTCCATCGCTGAAGGATCGCGCAATCATATCCAGATAGTCGTCGCATCTCACGATATTGCCCGCGGTCAGAAACTCAGTTCGAAGGATCTGAGCCTCGTGAGCATTCCCAAGTCATCGATATCGCGTCATTTTGTTCATTCCATTGAGGCGGCAGACGGCAAGCAGTCGCAAACCATCCTTTCGGCCGGACAGCCCTTGACCAGCAATGCCATTTCGGAAGGCTTAAGCATCGCTGCCGGACGCACCTCCATTCAGATTCAGCTTGCCAGCGTGCCTGCGCAGCTTTCGGTTGGAGACACGGTGCGACTCGTATCGTCTGGAAGCTGCTCAACAAGCGAGTCCGGCAGTGCATCGGGGGGTGAGCCAGGCTCCGAGCCAGGCGCTCAGGCAGGAAGCGACCCCGCACAAGGCATATCCGAAGACCCGGATTCACACAGTGCAAATACTGAGTCTAACTCGGCATTGAATTCTGTCTGTACTCTTGCACAACAGGCCCAAGTACTCAGTATCACCGAGCCATCAGATGATTCATTGCTCAACTCGATAACCGCGAATACCGAGGACAAATCGTTGATCACCTTCTGCGTGTCCCCTGAAGAGGCGGTCGCAGTGCTGAGTCAACAGGAGCAGGCTCCTATTCTTGCGGTGAGTGACTGATGTACACTCGGGACAAGGAGCGCAAGGTCATAGGGCCAAACCTTCGTATCAATAAGCGATAAGGAGCAGGAATGTCATCTCTGTCAGAAAATGGAAAACGAATGAGCGCAACAACCATGCAGGCCACGCACCAGTTGGCTGCATTGACCGATAAGGGGCCGATAGGCGGATTCAAGAAATTCGTTTCGCGCGGTTCCATGATTGATATGGCAGTCGGTGTCGTTATGGGCGCTGCAGTCACCGCAGTGGTGAATGCCATCGTGAAATCATTCATCACACCTCTGATCGGCATGATCTTCGGAAAACCTGATCTGTCGAATCTTCTGACCATCACCTATAACGGCGCAACCATTTCCTTCGGGGCCATCATTGGCGCAATCATCAACTTCCTGATTGTGGCGATGGCAGTGTACTTCTGCATCATTCTGCCCATCAACAAGCTTCGTGATATGACCAGAGCCGTGGCAGGAGTCGAGGAGCCGAAACCTGCTGAACCATCACCTGAAGAGCAGTCCGTTGCAATCCTTCAGGAGATTCGCGACCAGCTTAAAGAGCAGAATTCAGCAATCAAGTAACGTCAGCAGTCATTCTTTCTCTGCAGTGAACACACCCCAATGGGGTGGCAATTCGCCAAGGATGCGCGCATCATCGTCCGCGTCCTTGGCTTTTTTTGTCTGCCTATCGCCAGCCTCAAGCTTGACGCCGTCTGCATCAAAATGCTCGGTTCCCTTCATCACGACGCGGCGATGCTCTCGCTTTGACCGTCTGGTGGGTTCATAGCTCGCAGCAGAAGCATCTCGATGCGATGTCGAGCTCTCGGCCTGTGAGGAATCGTCTTCTCTGGAAACCGCACTCATTGCGTATCTCCCACTCATTCCGTATCCCCATAAACCTCTGCGAGCTGGCTGACGATACGGTCCACTTCCTTGTCAGGATTGACGAATGCGGCCACGCTCCATACGGTGATAACCGACCAGCCGAGCATCTGCAGACTTTCATGGATAAAACGATGGCGCTGCCTGGTCGAACGAATGCGCATGTAATCGGCATTATCCGTCAATACGGCAAGCGCGAAAGGCTTCCCCTTCACGCCGACGACCAGCGGAATGCGGGCTCCTTGAGCGTATCCATAGTAGAGGGCCACATCAAGCCCTCGCTTGCGGATGCGGTCAGCAAGGTCATCGAGCAGCATGTCAGGCGATGGCGTGTCGTGTGCCACCGGCTTGATGCGTTCCTTGTCGAGATTCTCAGCCCATTGGAGCACGACTTTCAGGAACCGCGGTCCTGGCTGATGAATTCTGTCGTCCTCCATGTCATCGGAGCCAAATGCCGAGATGATATCAAGATTTCTTGAGGAAAGCGCCAAAGCATCAAGAAGCATGCCCTTGCCCGCCTCGCCTTCCAGCTCACCAAACTGCTGGAGCAGTCTTCCGTGCGAGGTCTTGGCGAAACCGAAGGAGATGATCACATCGCCAGACTGGGCACCTGCTATTTCATCGATGCCGATGATGCGAACATGACGCAGGAACTTGGCAAAGTTTGGATCCTTGATGGCGCAGGATTTCAGTTCTGCACCCAGTCTGTTCCGATGCGTCGGTGAAAGCGTGACGATGGTAAGCACATAGGATGCTGGAACGATGGTGAACGAACGAGCGCGCTGACGCAGCTCTCCGACCACTGCATCAATCTCCTGCTGGCTGGATTCAACCAGGCCGGTCGCCATGACGGGGACTCCGGTAGCTTCGATACGCTTGTATTTCACCGTGCCCTGTGCCGTTGGGCAGATTCCATCGGGTATCGAAGAACCATACCCTTGCACCTTGAGGAATGCGGAGACATCTTGTGGTCGCCGATCAGGAGTGCCGGGAATATCGATACTCGGGAGCAGCGATATCAGACGCTTAACCGAGTTGGAGGTGACGGTCTCTCGATGCCCCAGGATCACGATCTGCTTGACTCGCTTGGCGATGGTCAGCAACTCGATGGATGGCATATGCGCAGCAGCATCGACGATTGCCATGTCTGCGAGCTGATCAGTGCCGGTCAATGCTGCCAGAGTGGCAGGTGTCGCCACAAAAATCGGCTTTGCCGCCGAGATGAGCCGCGGAAAATCACGGTGGAGCACATCGACTCCGACTCTCTGACTGCCGGAGAGCCTGGTATGGAGCTGGTTTGCCTCCTGCGTGTGAGAAAAGAGCATTTCAGAAAGACGCTTGGTCAGTTCCTGGTTCAACATTGCCCCAACGCTACGCACATGTTCAGTATCGATCTGCACGAATCGATCGGCAGCACTGGAAAGCGCCGAACCATCCTGATTGGAAATCATTTCAGAGGAACGCACGATATCCTCGAAAACGGTCGTCCACCAAGCCAATTGCAGTTCGGCGCGAACGGCCTTGGATTCGACACGCCTCGAATGTAGATCGCGAACGAGGTCTCCCAGACCGACCTTGTCGAAGTCTTCCTCAAGGCGGCAACGCTCTGGCAAGGTCTCCAATGCAAGATGATCGCTGAACAGAGCCTTCAGCCGTTCTTCGAGACTGTTCAAGGTCACGGATTCAAGCTCGGCACCCTGTGGAGTGGTCGCCAACACCGTGTTCAAAGCTGTCAGATCAGTCGACAGTGAATCCTGCGTTTCCATAATCTGGTCAAGCCGTGGAGGCAACACTGGCCATCCACCATGAGGAACGAAGATGCGCCACTGCTCTGCCTGTTTGGAGACGACGATCAAAGCATCGTGAAGGTTATCGACCTGTGCTCCGACTCGGAGCAGCCCCTTCGCTTCCTTCGTGTGCCTTCTGCGTTCCCAGAAGCCCATGGTCGTACCGTTGGCCTTACGCTCGGCCTTGGGCTTGGTCGCCTCTATCATCGAGGCAATGTCACGTTCGAAGATCTCAGGCTGGAAGATGTCGAGAACCCTGCGCAGATTCTTGAGCACGGTAACCTGATTCTCCCAATCATGCGCAGTCGCCGGAACCGGGAACCCGCATGTCTGAACCGTGTTCGCCACTTGCTGACGAATCGAAGGCAAGGTTCGCTCAAGCAGTCTCACCACACGCTGGTAAGCATCGACAGCATCGTTTTCCGAACTGATTGATGCCTTGTACCACACGGTGTCCTTGGGACCTATGGTAAATTCTCCGATATCCGCCGCGCGTTCGAGCAGTGATGCCCATTTGCCGATGTTCGGGCCGATGGTGCGTGCCGCATTGATGTCGAGACGCACTCGCGTGGTGGGATGCGTTGGCAAAGCAGCGATGTGCGCAAGATTCTGAATGGTCTGATAGGCAGAGACGTTCCAGCGTTCATTGACTCCGTGCAAATCGCCAAGATAGCGGGTGAGACGCGAACGCACGCCCACAAGCTCGTCAGCAAGCTGATCGAAATGCGAGCCGGCTGTGCCCTGCTGATATCCTACGGCATCAATCAGCTGCCGGTCGATGATTGCATTGGTGGAGCCATCGGCAACATCAAGCACCATGTCTTCCATATCGTTGGCAATCATCACCTGCGTGAACCTGCGTTTCTGGTCGGCAACGCTCGGCACGTACAGCACTGTGCGACCGTTCATGATGCAGCGTGATGCCACTGCCGCCGCATGCGTAGCCGTGTGCTTGAGAGAGCTCTCATTCATGAAGATGGAACGACCCGAAGCGGCAAGGTGGGCTGCGAAACGGACATGATTGTCGACGTCTGCAATCTCCAACTCATCATGAGGATCAGCATCGAAGGGACTGAAATCGGCCATGGGCTGGTTCTTCAGCAGTTCGACGGCATCGGACTGACCCGCAATTGCATCGAGCACCGTGTTGCCTGAAGATCCGTCAGCGAGTTCATCGATGATGTTCTGACTCTCGTTGAGCAGCAGCGTCGATGGTTCAACAAGGCATCCGAGAATGATGTCGTGAGCGATGGTGAAGTCGGCAATCTCATCATTCGTTTCGTTCTCGATATGATTGAACAGTGCACTCGTTTCTGCGGTTCCCCCTTGGAAATGCAGTTCGTTGAACAGTCGCTTGGCATTGATGTCAACGCCGTGCTCGCGCAACGCCGAGATCAGCGCACCGTTGATTTCCACAGGTCCCGAAATGCGTATCGTCATCTTCGCACGGGCACCTTGCGGAGCCTCGACCTCGATGGGATACAGCAGAACAGGCATTGAACTGCCAAGCCAAGTCGCCACACCCACCACCAACGACAGTTCTGCACAGCCACTGAGGCGATTCTTTGCAGTCTGATCTTCCAAGACCCGACCCATTCGCTGAATCGCTGCACGAAGCACGCCATTGTCTCTGAACAGCGAGTCCAGATGCGTCTGGCCTCCTGCAAAAAGTTGAGCTATTCCAGACGGATGTGCGTGCGTAAGGTCCAGACGAGCCGCCAGTTGGGATATGTCTTCCAATGGAGTCTGCCCGACCTCATTTTGGTATTCACGTCTCCATGCGCGTATCGAATCCAGAATATTCCCTTCTTTCCCTCGTGCTTGACGTAAGGATGCATTGGCTGGTTCTTCACTCATTCTTGCTCATTTCCGCGTTGCCTCGATATACTCCTGATACCCTGTGTTGGATTGGAGCGCGACATCTATGTCATGGTTGCCCTGAGCTGCCAGCCAAGCATAAAGATCATCGTATAGCGATGTATTCATGGCAAGGAACGGCAGAAGTTCAGCATGCCTTGCCATGTCGAACTGCTTGGAGAAGTCATGGCTTGTCCGAGCATCATCCGAGGTGAAGCCGCCGACTTCAACGATATGCTGCTTCTTGGAGAATTCGCCTTTTGAAACCTTCTCGAAAACCGATCCCGGCTCGAAGACCGGCTTGAATGCAAGTTGATTGGTGTCAGTCTGTTGCGTCTGTGTGGACGCTTCGGCCGTATGCGTAGCCAGGTCATCATTGTCATTGTCTACCGTTGCTGCCGCGAGCGGTGTGAAGGTAGTGCGTGGCGAATGTGCGGACCTTGCATCGGAAGGATTCAGTGCTCGATTCGTGCTCTCCCCTGTCTGGGAAGCATCCTGTGCGGCCCTGTCCTTCGTGGCCTCATCAGTCTTGTCGATATGAAGAGCGTCGGAGAGGGCATCTTCGAACAGATCACGCTGTTCTGGTGCATCGTGCTGAGACTCATTCGGATCTTCAACTGCATCCGAGCCTGTTTGCCGTGTCGTTCCTGACAGGTTCTGATTGGTTTGAGAAGTCTCGGTACTTGTACTTGCTCTATCTACCTTATCCACCTTATGTACATCTACCTGACCGGTGTGCTGCGCTGCTGGCTGCGTCGCTGCGGTGCCAGGTTGCTGAGCAGAGGCCTCACCCAGAACGGCATCATGCAGCCGCGTGATCCGGCTGCGGACAGAGCTTGCATCGAATGCGCTCGTTGGCTCGCCGGCGCGCAGATCAAGAATGTCATCGACCGACATATCGGCTGCATCGGGCTCAACCGGAGCGTTATCCGTGGCGTATGAGAACAGGTCGGAAACATTGTTGGAGTGCTGTTGCACGGGCTTGTGCTCAGGCTGAATGTCATGGCGCTTGCATATCGCTGGAACATCGCCGAATTGCAGAGTCATCTCGTTTCGAGGTAGCAGAAAGTCCTGATCGAGCGGCACGCGAACAAGATCGCCATTCGTGCGCACAATATATGTGCCATTGGTCGAGTGCAGATCACGAATCGTTGCAGCGCCAGAATCGGTCACGGTGAAGACAGCGTGTCGTTTTGACATGGAACGCGTCTCATCAGGAACATCAAGTCGTGATGTACCTTCATCGGGAAGAGGTCGTAGCGGTTTGCGCCCAATTTCGATGCTTTCACCTGAGTTCACCATCACGTCGTCCATATTCCTGACACTGACGATCCATTGATGAGTCGGTCGCTTATCAACACTCACGACTGTCGTCCTCCTTACGATAAAGCCCGTATCACCCGCATAGTAGCCATAGCTTCATGCGCCCCATGGCCTCATGTCCATTGTGCCATGTCCATTGTGTCATGGATGGGCAATAAAAACTGAAAAACACCGCGATTCTCGCACAATCAGTGAATTCTTGTGGCTGAACTACCCCAGACCCTTCACCATCACCACCTTGAGACGCCTATAAGACATGTGATGCAGCATGCATGCACAATAACAACAATGACCTGCCGAGCTAACCCGGCAGGTCATTGAAAGCAACGAATATTGATTCGTTAGAGCTCGTGTGAGCGACGCGAAAAGAACTACTTGAGTTCTACAGTGGCGCCGGCCTCTTCGAGAGCAGCCTTGGCCTTCTCGGCATCTTCCTTCTTGGCCTTCTCGAGAACAGCCTTAGGAGCTGAATCGACAACACCCTTGGCGTCGGCGAGACCGAGGTTGGTCAGTGCGCGGACAGCCTTGATGACCTGAATCTTCTTGTCGCCAACAGCGGAGAGGATGACGTCAAACTCGTCCTTCTCTTCCTCAGCTGGTGCAGCAGCGCCTGGAGCGGCGGCTGCAACGGCTGCGACAGGAGCGGCAGCTTCAACATCGAATTCGTCTTCGAACTTCTTGACGAAGTCGGAGAGCTCAACGAGGGTCATTTCCTTGAAAGCTTCAAGGAGCTCATCGGATGAGAGCTTAGCCATAATGGCTTCCTTTCATTTGCGGTGGTTCACGATTCGTGAGCCTGCACATGCAGGCATTCCACCAAACATCGTTTTGTATTCTTGCATTGATTCAGCGGCATAAGCCACAGAATCAGGCAGCCTTTTCCTGCTTTTCGCGCAGTGCGTCGATGGTGCGAACAGCCTTGGTAGGTATCGCAACGAACGCAAATGCAGCCTTGGCCATCGTGCCCTTCAGCGCGCCAGCCATCTTGGAAAGCAGAACCTCGCGGGATTCGAGATCCGCAAGTTTCTGGACGCCCTCTTCGTCATAGACAGTTCCATCTGCGAAACCACCCTTGACGACGAGCTGCTTGTTTGCCTTGGTGAAGTCACGAAGTGTCTTCGCAGCCTGGACGTAATCGCCCTTGACGAAAGTGATGGCGGTTGGGCCCGAGATGTAATCATCCAGTCCCTCGACGCCTGCTTCCTTAGCTGCAATGCGAGCCAACGTGTTCTTCGCCACGGTATAGGAAGTATCGCGGCCTAGTTTGTCACGCAGGTCTGCGATCTGCGGGACACTGAGCCCGCGGTACTCGGTGAGAAGAATCGCGTCGGAATTACGGAATTTACCCGTAAGCTCCGCGACCACCTCTTCCTTTTCGGGCCTTTTCATGGCGTTCCTTCCTAAGTGGCCACTGGAAGGAGAAATATGAACATCAAGTCAAGGAGAGCAATAAAAAAGCTCTGCGCGCAGGCAGAGCATCAACATCCACAAGCATCTTGAACAAAGGAGTTCGAGACGAAGCTTCTGGGCTTTCTTCTCAACCTACGCTGGCTTGGCAACCATATTTCGCGCAATCTCACGATCACGACCAGCGGTCTGTGGTTTTACAACTTTTCCAGACTACACCCGTATTGCAAGACAATGCAAATTAGTGACGGCAAACATGTTCAGTTGGCGTGTCTCAGACATCTCACCGTGCTGCACGGAAGCGCGAATGCTTACAGCTTTTCGATGATTCGAACGACCTGCTTGGCCGCCGTGTCGGCAAATTCAGAAATGTCAAAGTCCTTGAACGACTCGTATTCAGTATCGGCATTATCGCTCAGCGCGCGAATCACGAGAGCAGGAACATGGTTACGGGCTGCAACATGACACACCGCCGCACCTTCCATCTCTACCGCATCGGCACCCGTGTCACGGCGGACCTGCTGAATCTTGTCCGCCGAATCTACGAAATAGTTGCCAGAGGCGATGACGCCTGTTATATGCTTCGTGCCCATGTCGCGCAGAACGTCGTCGGCAATGGCCAGCAGGTCTGGATCGGAGTGGAATTCGTTCTGCTGTGGTGCAAATTGGGCAATAAGGCGCATGTCAGAGTCGAGATAACGCATGGTGCCGCCAAGGACCACATCATTGATGTGGAGCGAAGGATTGAGATTGCCCGCAATTCCAGAAAAGATAACAGCATCAGGTCGATAGACATCAATGAGATATTGTGTCGTCGATGCTGCGTTCACCGTTCCCATACCGCCAACCGTGGCGACGACACGAATCTCTTCACCGCTTGTCGAGCTGATATTGCCTTGGACCACATCGAGGCTGGCCTGCTGCGAATCGGGGCTATGCGATGAATTCGACAGTGATCGTGCGATAAAGCTGACTTCTTCCTGCAATGCTCCGATAACCGCTATCGTTTTCATACCCGCTCCTCGCTCATGTGTTTCCGAGTGGGAGTCTAGCACCTCATAACCCTATGCCCACCTCATAACCCTATGCCGCAGTGCATAGTTATCTGTTTCAGTACAATGACGGCCGATAGTCATAGATGCCCATCAGTAGATTCACCACGATGGCGATGATTGACACGATGACGCCAACGACTGCAAAGATGTATGTGGCACGCGAGCGCTCCTCGCCCTTTTCAGGAATGAGTATACCGACGACCGAAAGGACCAGGCCGACCGTGCCGAATGGACTCACGAAGCGGTTATATTGCCATACGACAATGAAAAGCCCAATAAGGGCAAGAATGAAGCCGGCGATGGCAAAACCCTTGGCGGCGCTCTTGCTTTGTTCGCGATTCGGATACTGCCGGTAAGGATATCCAGCCGGGTTCGGTGGCACCATGTTCGGCTGCCGACCGTAGGGCTGTGGGCCAGTCTGGAAACCGGGCTGTCCTTGGCCTTGCGCCTGATTCGGCATCTGAGGGGCACCGGTCTGATTGCCTTGTGGACGTTGAGCATTGAATTGCGGATTGTTTGGCTGTGTCATGTTCTCCCTCATTACTGAATCCCTTGTCGGATTCATTGTTGAATCCCCTGTATTGTGTCTGGCGCGAATACCTGGCATTCATTCCAACGCATCAATTCTATCGAATGCTTCGCCGTTTTTCTTCACTTTCTCTCTCCACTGCGGAGCCTTCTTCTGTCGATGAATGTCGCGTCTGCAGATTGTGAGATGCAGTGAGTGTTGAAGCAACATCTTCTGCAATGGACAAACGAGACTATTCTTGGCAAGGTAGCCAGCCACGCCCCCTTGGAAAGTGAGTACGAATTTTCTATACGTGAAATGCATCGACATGGTCATAGCATGGTTGGATAACGAAAAGAGGAAGCAATGCCCACGAACAGCAGCCTTCAACCCGTGATTGTGCATGCGTCTGATGATGGTGATGATGTGCGGCGAGGCTTGCGTGTGTGCAAGTCCATCGTAGATGATCGGCAATGCTCAGATACTGTATATGTGGTGGTCAACCATGATGCCATCACTGCTGCACCAAGCATTCACCGCGAAGACATTCCAGACGGTGTCGAGGTATATGCCTGCGCCACGGCACTCAGGACTCATGGCATTGCAGAGGAATCGCTTGATCCTGTCATTCACATAGTTCCTTCGGGAATCGTGTTCATTGCCGAGCAACAACAGAAGCAGGCTTTCTACATCAGGCTCTAGTAAGGGCACAAGTTCGTCACAACCGTTGTCGATGCCGCAATCGGCATGGCATTGACGCCGTCATTGGCAAGGGAATCGGCGGTTCCATTGGTAAAGTCAGCGCAATATCATCGGTAAGGCCACTGACGCTGGCAACGTCACCTACTGACTCGATCTACTGACTCGCGCAGCTTGCTTCACCATCCGGTCACACGCGCATCAGCCAAAATATCCCTCGTCGACGAGTGTGGAGCAGGCCTTCATGAAACGGTCCACGTCCGAGGAAGAAAATACCAGCGGGGGGCGGAGCTTCAAGGTGCTGCCATCGGGTCCAGAGGATGATATGAGAATGAACATGTCGCGTAGCTTGCTGATAATGGCCCGCGCGGCCATCGGGTCCGAACTGGTTGAATCGCTGCTGCCTATGTCGATGCCAAGAAACAGTCCAGCATGACGTATGCCTCGAAAACGCGGTGTTCCCCCAAGCAGCTGTAGAAGCTGCGCGCTGAGCTCTTCACCGATCTTCTGCGCATGGGAGAGCAGATGCCGCTCTTCAATCTCGTCAAGCACTGCCCCAGCCGCTCTCATCGATACTGGATTGCCACCGAAGGTATTGAAATAGCGAGTGCATGAAGCAAATGCCTCACCTATCTTGTGCTTATAGATGACGGCACCGGTCGGGATTCCATTGGCCATTGGTTTGCCAGTCGTGACCATGTCCGCATCGGCATGATGGCGCTGAAAACCCCAGAAGGCTTCTCCAGTGCGCGCAAATCCTGACTGGACTTCATCGGCGATGAGTATGCCGCCAGCGCGGTGCACGGCCTGAGCGATATCTCCCACCCAGCCTGTCGCTCCTGGAAGAATGCCGTCAGAGGAGAAAATCTGATCCAGCAACACTGCCGATACGCCAAAACCGCCATCATGCAATTTCTGGAACGCATCTTCGAAGCGCTGCTTCAATGTGGCTCTGACTTGACTCTCAGGCTGCTTGCTTGTCAGCACGTCAGCAACCTCAACGGTTGCGAGGAATGGTGCCAATGGTACGCCTGTGCCAAAGCTTGGAGAAATCGAAGAGACCAGCGAGGTGATGCCATGATATGCGTGAGCGGTCACCACAACCCCCTGATGACCTGTATATACGCGAGCCATGCGCAGGGCGAGGTCGTTGGATTCCGAACCGGAATTGGTAAAGTTCACCCGGTCCAAAGCGTCAGGGAAGGAATGCAGAAGGCGCTCTCCATAGTCAAGAATCTCATCCTGCAGATACCTGGAATGCGTGTCTTGCCGACCAAGTTGATCGTTGACCGCTTCGCGCACTCGTGGGTTTGCATGGCCGACGCATGCAACATTGTTATAGCAATCCAGATAATCATTGCCGGACGCATCAAAGAGATGTGCCGCCTGCCCTCGCACTATATGAACCGGCCGGTCATAGAACAGCGGCCCCATGGTTCCCAAGATTCGTTTGCGCCGTTCCACGAGTGCCCGCTCGTCATCGTCCAAGGCTGTCATGCCCTTGTCGAAGTCGAAAGCATTGGAAAGCTGCTGCTTGCCTGCCTTGTTCGTTGTCATAGTGTTCCTTTTCGTATTGCTATCAGCACCGTCACCGGTGGAATCTGGATGGCTGAAACGCTTCTCCAATGGCTTTGAGACCAATGTTCTGCACGGTTGCCAGACGCTTCAGACGCGTTTCTGGATTTGAGATGTAATGCGAGGCATCCACGCCTGCAAGAGTTTGCGCCAGATAAGGAAGCAGCACGGCAAGTGCACTCCTCGCCTCAATCAACACAGGCAACAGCGAGTAATCCTCATCGCTGAGACGAATGCGAGTGTCTTGGCGTGAAAGCTGCCATGAATAGCCTTGCAGTATTCGCTGGCACGGCGCTAAGGCCGTATCCGCACTGGCATCTGCGACGATGGCATAGCTGAGGCATGTCGCCACATCACATATCAGTGGCATTCTGTGCATGTCGCCAAAATCGATGATTCCTGCGATAACATTCGGCATGTTCGCATCAACCATCACGTTTCCGGGATGAAAATCGCCATGACACATATATTCCGGAAGTTCACAGACGCGTTTGTGAATGGTCAGATAATCGTCAAGAGCATGTTCTATTGGCTTTCTCATGCGAATGTCGGCAATTGCAGGAAGCGTGGCCTCGCATATTTCCGGGAACAGCCTCATGTCCCACAGCACTCGTCCACGATGATCCTCAAAGCTTTCTTCCTTGGACAACACAAGCTCCACTCGGGCCAAGGCCTCTCCCATGTTGAAGAGCAGAAGATCCGAGGCAGCCTCTCTCATATGCGACAGCACGTCACCGGCAACGAATGAGGTCAATGTCGCATATCGAGTGCCGTGCTGCCCTTCCATCGCAGAAACCAAATCGCCTGATCTGTTGGCAATGACCCGAGTGACGGGCAGCGATGAGTCCAACTCTTCGAAACTTCGAATGGCTTGCGAGCGCATCAGCACCGCTTCACGGCTTTCGGAAGGATGTTCAATCTTCAATATCCATTGTGGTCTTGCCGACTGAGCAACGCTTATGCTGAAGGTGTCGTCCCGCTCGGTCATGATGCGCTGCAGCGTAATGTCGTTTAGCCCGTAATGGTCTTTAAGAAAAACAAGTGCATCATGCGCGCTGATTCGCTCATGTGGCTCGCAGAGCGCTGCATATCCTTCATAGTCTTCGAGACTCATGTCATCAGCTGACCTTGATCAAGGGCTTGATCGTGCGCCGGTTATCCATGTCATCGTATGCCGTTGCGATGTCATCCAATCGGTATTCCTTGGTATAGACCAGCCCTGGGTTGATCGACCCGTCGAGAATCTTTGGCAGTAGCTTGGCGATGTAGTGATGCGCTGGAGACATGCCGCCTGTTACCGTGATGTTCTTGTAGAACAGGCTTTTCACATCGATGTCAACGCCATGCGGCAAGCCGACATAGCTGACCGATCCTCCAGGAGCGCACATCGAAATCGCTGTGGAGAACGATTGCGCCGAACCGACACATTCAAGCACGACATCAGGCATGGTGCCTGACGTCAGTGTCTCAACCGCTTTTACGGCGTCGTCACCGCGAACGGAGATCACGTCATCGGCTCCACATGCCTTGGCAAGGAGCTGTCGATCCTCATGTCTGCTCCCGGCATTGATGATGCGTGAAGCGCCGAGCAATCGCGCTGCCATGATCGCGCAGAGCCCCACTGCTCCGTCTCCCACCACGACGACGGTATCGCCACTGCGGATACCGGAGCATGTGGCTGCATGGTATCCGGTGGTAAACACGTCGGTGAGGGTCAACAGGCTTGCCATAAGGCTCTCGTCGGGACGACTCCCATCAGGCAGCGCCTTGATCAGGGTGCCATCGGCGTAGGGGACGCATGCTGCTTCGCCCTGACCGGCATCGACACTCTCCCTGCCCCAGAAACCTCCGTGAATGCAGCTCGTTTCGAGGCCTTTCTGACAGTAGCGGCATGTGCCATCGCTATAGCGAAAGGGAACGATAACCCAATCACCAGGCTTCACCGTAGATACCTCGGATCCGACTTCACGAACGGTTCCGACGAATTCATGACCGATTCTGCTGGGTGCAGCCGCTCCCTGACCTCGATATGTCCACAGGTCTGAACCACACACCCCCGCATACTCGATGTCGACTACGGCATCAGAGCATTCGGCTATTGCAGCGTTGGGAACTTCCTCCAGTTCGACGCTACGTTCTCCTGTATATACGGTTGCTTTCATTCAATCTCACCTTTCAATTTCAGTTTGTGCAGCACTATGGATATCTCAATACGGGCACATCAATGCAGTCGCATCAATGCGGTCGCTCAGCAACGCTGAGTTGAAGACTGCGCTCTCGCAGGCGGGCGAACACCTTGGGCAGCATGACGCTGAATCCGATAAGACCAATGATCCACATCGGATACTGCACCAGTACCGCAACTCGCATCGATTGACTCGTGTACAGTCTCGGGCTGCTTGCCCCCTGCCAGTCCAACAGCTGCCCGACTCCCAGAAGCACTAGCCCAGATGAGAGGAAACCTCCAATATTGGCTAGGGCGGTTGCAGTTCCGAGATCCTTCGGCAGACAACCCTCTCGAGCGAAGTCGAACGCGACGCTTGAAGCCGCCATGCCGCTCGATATGGAGAGCAGCAGTGCAATCATCACCGCTTGAGGATGAGGACCAGCCGTGGCAAGCAGTATCGTCCAGCACAGCATCTGAGCGCCTACCGTGACATACACCAGCATGATTCTGCCGTGAATCGGATGTGCACTGGCAAAACGTCCGAACAAGAGTGCCCAGACAACGCACGTCGCAGTCCCCCATGCCAGGTAGGCACTCGCCTGAGCACGCGAATAGCGTTCGACGGTAAGCAGAAAGGGGAAACCCCAGAGCTGATTCATCAGAGTATTCGAAAACCAGGTGATGCTATGCACCCAGAATCCGCATATGGTTCCAGGAAGTCGCGCGACCGAGCACAGATCGTGCAATACGCCTGACCAGTTCAATCCCACTGCGCTCTGAACCCTTGCATGAGTGTCTTGTACCGAGGGACTTTCGCGCAACAACGAGAGCACACAGAATGCCATGAGGAAGCCAATCGCAGCAAGCGAAAGAAATGCGGTCTTCCAATGCGCCATATTCATAACCCACACGAAGGGGTACACCGATATGATCTGGCCAAGATTGCCAATTTGTGCGGTCAACTGATTCATCACAGGCAGCCTGCGCATCGGGAACCATGCTGCGAGAAGCCTGATAACAGAGATGAAAATGCACGCATCGCCGATACCGACCGCAGCTCGGGCGAACACAGCCATCCATGTCGCCGTTGCAAGAGCCATAATCACCTGTCCGACTGACATCAGCATGCATCCAGCCGTGATCATTCGTTTTGGTCCAAATCTGTCCAGCAGTATACCCGCAGGAATCTGTGCAATCGCATAGATGAACAGCTGCAGATACACGAATGACGACAAGGCGGCACTGCTGATGTTGAAATACAGCGCAGCCTGAATTCCCGTGGCAGAAAGCGACGAACGGCATGTGGCTGCAAACACATAGCCCGACATGGCAAGAATCCACATGGCATACGCCACGATTTCGCCGCTACGCCTTGCCGCACCCATACGAACACCTCCTTTCCTGACGAGTTCCATCTCAGTCACATCTGTCTGTCAGACATTTCTTGTGTCACTCGTTCCGATGACAGAACTGATCGGAGACCAAAGTTGAGTGGCACGGCGTGTTTGCCTCACATCCGCGAGAATCGAGTCACACCGCCGATAATCGTTTGGAGTACCTCGATTGTGTGAAGCTCATCGGCTGGTACATCATGCGGATCATGATTGAGGACCACGAAATCAGCGAGCTTGCCGACACTGATACTGCCAAGAACATGCTCCTTATGCGAGGCGTATGCACTTCCATAGGTGTAAGCGCTTAACGCCTGATCGACCGACAGCTTCTCACTTTCACCAAGAACGAAGCCCTGAGCGGTGGTTCTCGTCACCATGCCTTCAATCGAAACCATAGGGTCGACGGGAGCGCACGGGGCATCGGTACTGCCCGGAATAATCGCTCCACGACTCACAAAAGCTCCCATCCGGTAGGCTCTTCGCGCTCGCTCCTCCCCCAGCAGCTCGACGTACGCATCGCCATTGTTCTTGATGAAGCTACCCTGCGGATTGGCAATGATGCCGTCAGCGATGATTCGATTCACGGTCGTATCATCCGCGATGCCGCAATGTTCAAGCCGGTGACGGACATCCTTTCTTGGATAGAGCCTCTGCGCATGCTCGAAGGCATCCAAGGCAAGATTGATCGCCCTGTCCCCGATTGCATGAACGGCCACGCGCCAACCCTGACGATGCAGCTGTGCCACATGATGCGTGAACTCCTCTGGATCCCAGCTCAGCACGCCATAATTGTCGGGATGCCCCAGATATGGTTCGCTCAGATATGCCGAAAGACTGTTGAAGGCACCATCAAGAATGACCTTCGCCGGGCCGATGTCAAGCAATCCGCCTTCGAAGCCGGTGCGCATACCGAGGTCAAGGCCGAAACCTTGCTCTATATCCCCTGTGAGTTGTCCCAGATCGTGCAGTGCGCTGTAGTACGGCATGAGCGTGCCACGCTGCTGGATAAGACCGCGATCATAGGCCGTCTGGAACAGACCTATGTCGCTTGGAGTCATGCCTATGCCCTCCCAGTGGGGATTGGTTCCGGTTCCCGCATCGGAAAAACTGGTTATTCCCAACGCCAGCGTGCAGTCTGCAGCGAGTTTAAGCTGATGCAGTAAAGTCTCTTCTGAAACTCGGTTCGCTACACCGGTGACCATGAAGCAGAAACTGTCCTTGACCAGACCGGTGATCCTACCGTGTTCCCGAATGACGAGATCCGTGTCTTCGATATCTTCGGGATGCTCATATCCGGCGCGTTTGAACGCCTCACTGTTGATAACCGCTGCATGGTTCGAAAGATGCAGAATGAGCACGGGATGACCGTGTGATATCTGATCCAAGCGTGCAATATCGGGGAACGCGCCCAGTGAGAACTGGTCGAAGCCCCAGCCAAGCACCCACTGCCCTTCGGGAGCTTGAACGCATGCCGTCTCGACCTTGGCATAGAGCTGCTCCAAGGTCGTAGTCGTCTGCTTTCGTAAGTCCACCTGATTGAGATTCGCTCCCAGCAAGGAGAAGTGCAGATGCACATCGTTGAAGCCGGGGCACACATATTTCCCTTGAAGGTCAATGTGCTCCCTGGCACTCACCCCTTCAAGCTCGTCGTCAATCGCGACGATGTTCCCATGATGCACCCCTATCGTCGTGGCATAGGGATGCTTGGGATCCATCGTCTGAACATGTGCATTCTCAAATACGGTGTCTATCGCAAACATGAGCGATTCCCCTCTGCACAGTAGCCATATGCGAACTCCTTGTTAACACTCATAGCAACGACCCCTCACCATGGGTTGGCACAGGATTGTCGCATACACGAATATCCGCTCCCAGACTTCGGTCCAGGCTCGAAAACAGTGCGATTACGGCAACCTTCCTGGCATCGAAAACGGACGCGAGCGACAGTGTCCCATGCCAGGAATCATCACGAGACCACTCCTGCACCAGTACGCCATTGATGAAGATTCGGCATGAATAACGCTGATCGGGATTGCTCATGCGCACATCATAGTCAATCGAACCATGCTCAATCGTCACGTCAAGAGTTGCATCAAGCGGCCCTCCGTCACTCTGCCCGGGTTGGGACTGTGCAAAGCTGCCGTTCAGCGGTATTCTGCCATGATCGGGAAGTGGCGGCGTACGTTTCGGCGGCACTCGCAAGGATGTGGACTGTTCGAATTCGTAGGCGCATGCCAGCAGCAGCTGATCGCTTCCCGAGGGTCCGATGAAGGTCAGGCCTGCAGGCATGCCCGTATCCGACATCACACCCATGGTCGTCGTCACCGTGGGTATGCCCAGATGACGGATGAATCTGTTGCCGTTGGAAAACCACGTTCCATCCTGCCATGCTTCGGTGTTGTCAACCTCGTCCACATCAGTGTCAGCCTTGGCAACGTTGCTATTCGTGGGGAATATGAGAACGTCCAGATTCTCAGCGCGCATCCATGCTTCAAGATGGCGCTTTCGTATCGCTTCAAGGCCTCGAAGCCCCTGTTCCAGTTCGGGAGTCTCTTCGGAGGGGAGCATCGCTCCCGAACGCATGTATTCGTCTGCCTGCTGGTAGAAGCCGTAACGGTAGTGTTTCGCATGGGCCACGGAGTTAAAGGGATTGGGGAATATGTCATCCGGGTCAACGTCTTGCAGACTGGTGATGCCGCTCATATCGAAGGATTCGATGAACTCTTCAAGAATGGACGCATTGAGCTGAAGCCATTCGTGTTCCATCCAATCATGAGGAATGAGCCCTTCATCGGCAAAGGTCTTGAGAGTTCTTGGAGCACTCTCATATGCGTCGCGCAACGGCAACGAAGTCCATCGGACATGAGCGCCAAGTTGCCGCAACGATTGCATCGACTGCATCAGCAGCGCATTGATGCTTGGCCGTGTATAGACTGAAGGAATCACGCCACCCAAACGACCTGCATATTCGTTGACAACCCCAATGTTGAGTCCAGAAAGAACGTCCGCTCCCATAACCCCTTCGAAGCCGAGGTCTTGCACGCGTGCGGCATCATCGAGAGGAACGAAGGGTTGCCTTCTCCACAGATCTCCTCGAGTGTCTTCATCTGCTTGCGTCAGCGTTGGCAGCAGTTGCAGAAGATCCTCAACGGTGCGAGCGTGCGGCACTACTTCATCCTTCGTGGCGTGCAGCACCCAATTGCCACGTAGCGAAATAACACCTCGCGTAGGAGTGTATGCGACAACGCCGTTGTTGGCTGCTGGCGAGCGCCCGGAAGAGACGGTTTCCTCCCCCATGCCGAAGGCGGCGAAGCTTGCCGCAGTCGATACTGCCGAACCATGCGAGGAGCCCGAATACCATGCTGCCGGCAAATACTCGCCGTTATATGGACTTTCAGACCTTCCATACACGCCGCGCTGCACTCCTCCGGCTGCCATCGGCGGCATGTTGGTCCGTCCAAGCAAAATCGCGCCAGCCTTGCGCAATGCCGCAACGGAAAAACTGTCTTCATTGGCCACCACATGCGCGAATGCCGGTGATCCGGCTGCCATCGTCATGCCTTTGGCCATATAGCTGTCTTTGACTGTAAAGGGGATGCCTTGCAAGCTTCCCTGAACATTGCCGTGAGCACGTTGCGAATCCTTCTGCATGGCTTCATGCAAGGCATTGGATGCAATAATCGGGGTTGAGTTGAGACGAATGCCATTGACATCGTAGAAAAACAACCTGTTCAGATAATTCACGACAAGCTCGGTGGAAGTGATGCGACCAGATGCCAACATCGATTTCATCTCGCCTATGCTCAACTCAACCACGTCTCGTTGAGTTTCGCCGCTTACGAAATTTGCTAACGACTGCATACACCCACACTTTCGGATTGCACAACCATGTGAAGTTAAGGAATTGAAATGATGACGATACACTCTGTAGATGCGTAGCAGCCACGCCACAGTGTTGAATATCACGACGTGGCTGCTTCTCATCTCTTTGTTGCGAAACTATTTGTTGCGAAACTATTCGCTCAGTTGCAGGTTGTAATACACCGGACCCTGCATTCCTGAGGAATATCCGTTCAGTTTCGTAGACACGGCACTGATCTGCTGATACTTGCTGACGATGATGTTTGGCACATAGTCATAGAACCAATCCTGCAGCTTGTCGTATCCGGCTTTCTGCGCACTTTGAGTGGTTGCAGCATTGATGCTGTCTGCAATCTCCTTGAATTCTGGATCCGTATTCCATCCCGCTCCCGAAGCTTGGAAGAATGAGTAGCAGATTGGGTTTGCAGAATAGCTGTAGCTCGAAATCAGCATGTCCCATGATCCAGGTTGGAACATTTTCTGCAGCACGCTCGCCCAATCCAAGACCTGAATATTGGTTTTGATGCCTACGGCATTCAACTCATTCTGAATTTCCATGCTTTCGTCATACATGTATGGGTAATCCTTGGTTGTCAGGAAGGTGATGGTCTGACCGTTATACCCGGATTCCTTGATGAGCTTCTTGGCTGCAGTCACATCTGGATGATTGTATTTCTTCAGGCTTGAATTCGAACGAAGAGGGCTGTTCTTGGGCATCAGAGCACCATCATTCGTGTACAGATCCGAGTTTTGATGACCAGCCTTTGCAATTTTCGACATGTTCAACGTAGCCAGGATTGCCTGACGCAATGCGGTGTTGTCTTTGAACAGTCCCTCCTGCTTGTTGAAGATAAGGGTCTCCAGCATCTCGTCCTTCTCAACTTTTAAGCTTGAGTTGGACTTGGCCTGTGCATACTGGGAATCAGCCAGAGAATAGCCAATCTGGTACTGTCCGCTCAAGGTTCCTGAGAGTCGGGTCGTTCCATCGGTCACGAAGTCGAATTCGAGTTTGTCGGCGTGCGCATCACGTTTGCCCGTATACCCGTTCGTGGCACCGGTTGGCGAAGAGTAGTCGGCAAACTTCTTGAGTACAATCTTGTTGTCTTTGTTCCATGAACTGAACTCGTATGGGCCTGTGCCGATATATTCGGTCACGCCTGTCGAGGTGGCCTTGTCAATCACGGATTTTGGCATGATTGCCGCGATGCGTCCTGTATCGGCCATCAGATAGAGGCCGGTCGACACTGGTTTTGGAGAAGTGATGACAACCGTATCGGCATCGGGTGAGGTGACCGTTGAACCGGTGAAGAAGGTGCTGCCAATCTGCGAGAGCTTAATCCAGCGCTGCATGGATGCGACGACATCCTCAGCCTTCATCGTCTCACCATTATGGAATTTCACTCCCGATCGAAGCGTGAAGGTGAAAGTCTTGAAATCTGAACTGACTTTGTAGCTCTTTGCAAGCAGTGGTCCAACCGACCCGTCTTGCTTGAGAGTGACAAGCGATTCATACATGCTGCGCATGGTGTCTCGAGCAACGTATGCTCCTGTTATCATCGGGTCCAGGCTGGTAACCGTCGCGTTGAGGGCAATGTGGACCGTTCCTCCCTCAACACCTTTGCCGGATGTCGAAGCGCTGCTGGAGCCACAAGCTGCAAGGCTGATCAGCACGGCCACAGAAGCTCCTATGGCCATTAGTTTCTTTCCTAAGGCGTTCATAATTTCCTCTCTTATTACTATGTAGCTGGTTTTACGTGATACGACTATGGTCAGAACGTCAGTTGGCGACGTTCGGGATTGGGAATCGGAATGCTTGACAGCAGATTCTGCGTGTAATCGGTTTGTGGGTGGTCGAATATGTCATCCACGGTGCCTTCCTCCACGAGTTCCCCTTTGCGAAGCACTCCGACGCGGTCTGCAATAAAGCGGACCACGCTCAGATCATGAGTGATGAACAGATAGCTCAGGGAGAATTCCTGTTTCAAATCCTGCAAGAGATTCAGAACCTGGGCCTGAACGGAAACATCAAGAGCTGAGACGGATTCGTCAAGAATCAGAATCTTCGGACGAACCACCAAAGCTCGGGCAATGTTGACGCGTTGCAGCTGTCCACCTGAGAATTGATGCGGATAGCGGTTGATCATGTCGCTGGAAAGACCGACTCGCTCAATCATGTCCACCACGGCATCGAGTCGTTCAGAACGGCTGTCCCCGATGTGTTGAATCTCAAGAGCCTCAAGAACCGCATGTGCTATGGTCTTACGCGGATTCAGCGATGAGAATGGATCCTGCAACACCATCTGTATGTTGCCTCTGATCTTGTGCCGCAGAAGGCGGTCGGAAAAATCCGTATAATTCTCGTCGTTGAAGACGACCGTACCGGATGTGGGTTTCTCCAACGCACAGATAATTCTTCCCGTCGTGCTCTTTCCGCTGCCTGATTCGCCAACCAACGCGTAGGTTTGATTGGCGAATAACTGCAAGGACACATTGTTCACCGCGCGCATCACGGTCTGTGCGCGGCTAGTGAAACCTCGTCTTACGAAATCCTTGGTAATGCTGTTGACTTGGAGCATTGCCTTTCCTTGCCCTATCACCATCTCACCTTCCCGTCACGTCCGTCACAGCTCGTGAAACATTTGTCTTTCGACATTCCTTGTTGCTGCATCATGCCTTCTTCACGTTGTCGGTCAATTCGGCATGGTCAATGGCATTGTCATCAAGCGATAGATCGCTGCCAGACTGCTTGAGAAAATCAGAAACCGTTTTCAGACGCTTTGGTCGGGACCCTTCCATAGGCGGTATCGCGGCGAGCAGACCTTGCGTATAAGGATTCCGAGGATGCGCAAAGATGTCAGACACTGGTGCGGATTCCATAATGCGACCCTTATACATGACTTCAACCCTGTCGCACATCTGAGCCACAACCCCCATATCATGAGTGATGAGAATAATGCTCATATCCCTGGTTTTGCGCAGGTCACGAAGCACCTTGAGCAGCTGCATCTGGATGGTCACATCCAGAGCGGTTGTGGGCTCATCAGCGATCAGAAGCTTGGGATGATTGATCAAGGCCATTCCAATCATGACGCGTTGCAGCATCCCGCCCGAGAATTGATATGGATACTGCTTCATCCAAGATTCAGGATTATCCGAGCCAGCATCTTTCAAGGCTTCGATGCAATTGCTCTCCACTTCATCTTTGCTGAGTGAAGGGTGATGCGTGCGTACGGTCTCTCGTAACTGCTGACCTATGGTGAGCAGAGGGTTGAGGCTGGACATGGGGTTTTGGAAGATGAATCCAATATCGCCGCCACGCAAGGTTCGTAATTGCTTCTTCCCCAACGAAAATATGTCATGACCTTCAAAGGAAATGCTGCCTTCGTACTTCGCCGTTCTGCGTTCATGCAGGCGCAGAATCGAAAAAGCGGTAACGCTTTTCCCACACCCCGACTCACCGACGATGCCGAGAATCTCACCTTTGCCGACCGTGAAGCTTATCCCGTGCACGATTCTGGTCCACTGATGGTGGGAGTTGCTGAAGTCCACCTTGAGATTGTCCACTCGCAACAGTTCATGAGCATCGTGCTCGCTGCTCTTAACGCTCTGTGCAGTATCAATTGAAGCAGTGGTTTGTTCTGATTCAATATCATGTGCTGAAGTGGGGAGCGACTGCTTGCTATGACTATCGTTCATCATGACTTCACCTCCTGCTTTTCGGATCGAATACTTCGCGCAGACCGTCGCCCAGCATGTTGATGACGAAAACCGTAAAGGCCAGGGCAAGTCCGGGGAATACCGTCATCCACCATGCCGAATAGATGTAGGTGCGGCTGTCATAGAGCATGTTGCCCCAGCTTGCCTGCGGCTGTGGAATGCCTGCTCCGATGAAGCTCATGGCCGCCTCAACAAGAATCGCGTCGGCACACACGAAGGTGACCTCAACGATCCAAGCTCCTATGACGTTCAACGCGATGTTTCTCCATAGGATTCGAAAACTGCTGGCACCAAGATTCGTCAACACCTGCACATAGTTCTCGTTCATGTTGGTCAGCGTCGCTGAACGAACTATTCGCGCGACCATCGGAATGAAAACGATGGACAGCGAAAGAATGACGCTTCTCATGCTCTGTCCAAATGCACCGATGAACACGATGGCAAACAGGATTGCGGGGAATGCCATCAAGCCATCGCAGAAGCGCATCAGCAGATACCCGAGTTTGGGATAATAGGCCGAATAGAGACCAACGATAAAGCCGATGATTCCCGCTATGGCAGCGGCAGAGATGCCGACCGTCAACGATGCCTTGCCCCCAAGAAGCACTCTGGTGAAGGTGTCTCTTCCAACATTGTCGGTTCCCATCGGGTGTTGTGCGCTGGGTGCGAGCAACATGTTGGCTGTGTTCGTTGTAGTTCCATCCATATGCCCTAGCCATGGCAGAAGAATGCAAGCAAGAGCAATCGCCACCAGAAGCACTCCACCCACGAGAGCGCTTGGCGAGGTCATGAGCACCCTCCATGTGGAAGAAGCCTTGAGCAGCCTTGATGACCTCGTATTGGCAACAACATTGACTTCGGCCATAATCAGAACGACCTTTCTCGTATTCTTGGGTCAACGACTGCATACAGGACATCCGTTATGAGATTGACGATGATGAAGACCAAGGCGACAAAAATCATGATTCCCTGAATCATCTGGTAATCGCGTCGGAGAATCGAGTTGACCACCAACTGGCCGATGCCTGGAACGTCAAACACTGTTTCGACGACAATGGCACCGGCTATCAGCTCGCCGAACGATTGACCGATGATCGTGAGAATCGGAATCGAGGAATTCTTGAATGCGTGCACCCAAAGCTGGCGTGAACGCGTCAGACCTTTCGCGGATGCAGTTCTCATATAGTCACTGCCCAGGGCATCAATCATGGAGGATCGGGTCATGCGTGAGATAATCGCGATTTGCAACGTCGCCACAGAGACTCCAGGAAGAATCAAATGACTGAAGTATCCTGCCAAATCCTCGTTTGGATTGACGAAACCACTTGCAGGAAGCAGCTTGAGCTGCAGCACGAACAGGATCATCAGCAGCAGCCCCGCCAGAAAGCTTGGCAGTGAGGTGGTCAGCGTGGCAAAGGCCAAGACGATTTTATCGGCTATTCTTCCATGCTTGTCGGCTGCCAACACTCCCAAAGGAATTGCTATGACGAGTGAAATGGCTTCACCAAACAAAGCGACCGACAACGTTGGAAAAATATGGGACAGAATCGTTGTCGTCACTTGCTCGCCAAGAATGTAGGAATATCCCAGATTGCCATGAACAATGTTGATCATCCACTGCCACAGTTGAACGGGCAGACTCTGATTGAGTCCCATCTGCTGCCTGATTGCTTCAACCTGCGCCTGCGTGGCATCATTCCCAGCAACGACTCGTGCAGGATCGCCGCCGCTGAGGTGGGACAGTACAAACGCAATTATGCCAACGATGAATAACACAGGTATTGCGGAAAGCAATCGTTTCCCAACATATCTCCCCATACATCACTCCCTCGCTACTGCACTATGATGAACCTGCTCACAGCTTCAGATTGAAGCGAGCACGTCATCAAGCACCATGAGTCCTTTATCTACGTCATCGACAGTGGAATTCAATGGCGCGGCAAATCTCACCGCATCATGATCAGCACCGCAGCCCAGCAGAAGCAGCCCCTTGTCCAAGGCACGGTGAGACACTTCGTGGAAGACTTCAGCACCGCTCATGCCATCTTTCGAACCGAATTCAATGGCCAGCATCATGCCGACACCGCGAACATCGGCGATCCACGGGTATTTCTTCTGCAATTCAAGCAGCTTCGATTTGAAGTATTCCCCTAATTGCGCGGCATGTTCGACGATGTTGTGCTCTTCAAATTCGTCAAGCACTGCCAGACCTGCGGCACCTGCAACAGGATTGCCTCCAAACGTCCCTCCATGCATGCCTGGACGCCAGGTCTGCATGATGTTCTCTGTGGAGATCACTGCACTCATGGGAAAACCACCAGCGATGGCCTTGCCAACGGTCATGATGTCTGGAACAACCCCCGAATGCATGCTCGCAAACATCTTGCCCGTGCGGCCATAGCCGGACTGGATCTCGTCAAAGACGAGCATGATGCCATGCTTGGTGCAGATGTCGCGCAACCCTTTCAGGAAGCTTGGATCAGGAACCACATAGCCACCCTCGCCCTGAACCGGTTCCACATAGATGCATGCGACTTCATCGGGCGAAACGCAGTATTTGAAGAGCCGTTCAATTTCGCCAAGGCACCAGTCGGCACGCTGCTTCGCGTCGTAACCAGATGGGCATAAGTCCTTGGAAGGATAGGGCGTGAAATATACGCCACCCATCAGAGGCTCAATCCCCTTGCGATAGAAGGAATTTGAGGCGGTGATGCTGATTGCTCCAACGGTGCGGCCATGGAATGAACCTTTGAACGCTATCACCGCAGGACGTTTGGTGACGACACGAGCCAATTTGATGGCAGCGTCCGTTGCCTCTGCGCCACCATTGGCGAACAGAATCGAATTGAGGTCGCCAGGCGTGAATTGAGCAATCCGCTTGGCAAGCTTCAACGTCGTTGGATAGTTCACGACATTGAACGAAGCGGTTATCAGCTTATCGATCTGAGCCTTTGCCGCAGCGACAACCCTGGGGTGAGCATGACCGAGCGCATTCACCGCTATGCCCTGAACCCAATCGATATATCGCTTGCCCTTCACATCGGTCAGATACATCCCCTTGCCGGATTCAGCGACCAGGGTTGTCGCCTTCGAAAGTGCGGGGCTGAGAAATTGTTCATAGTCTTCAAATGTGATTGTTGAATCATCGAGTTCGTTGGACATATGAATGCGCTTCTTCCTGAATATGTTGTGGATTGATGCCTGTAAGACGCATTGTTCATGAGGGCGGAAGAATCAACAATGGATAATTCAGCACATACTGGTCAGTTGTTGGACATTGTGTCCTATCGGGACTTATGTAACACAATGACGAAATGTCATGAAGTGCCCACATTTTAGCTGCGATTACGGCTATTGCAGGCCTAGCAACCACGTAGGCATCGCTGTGACGCAACATTGTGAGCACCTCTGAACCAATATGAAGTTAACGTGATGTTGACATTTCTTCGTCACGCATGAACGAGCATGCTATCCACACTTTCACGCGTGCCGACTCATTCGCGAAATCCAGGCCAAGCAGTGATTCGAGCTTGCTCATTCGATTTTCGACGGTATGGCGGTGGACGGCGAGCCTTTTGGCAGCGGCTCCAACGTTGAATGCGGTGTAGAGCAGCTCCCTGAGCGTACGCATGAGCTGATTTTTCTCGTTCGTTGGCAGACTCCTCACCAGAGCGAACAGTTCAGAGGAATACGCTGCAGCGATCTCAGGACTCACCAGCTCATGTGGAGACAGGTCAATAATCGAATCATGGCTACCGATTCTTTTCATGCACAGGTCTTTCAGAGCGAGCTGAAAAGCATCTGGAGCTTCTGAAAAGGCCTTGATTGCGGCCGTGCCATAGAGGATTCGCTTTGAATTCGCAAGCAGGGCGCGAATGCGTTCGCTCTGGTCGACGGGAACAAGAATCCAGTAATAGTCGTGGAACTTCCCGAACAGCGCTCCATCGTCGGCTATGTCATCTGAAACGCTTGACGTGAAGTCGCTCTGCGTTGATTGTGGGTCTATGCAGAGTAGGGTCATCGGGAATGATACGGCATTCTTATGGAGCTCGTGGAAAAGCAATGACGCGAGATCCACGTTGCCACCGGCCAACTGTTCAACAGCGAGATTGCCGATGCGCATTCTTCTCTTGCGCTCTTCGATCCGAGACGGCAGACTCCAGGCCAGTGCATCGGCAGCGGAGATACCCACTGCTCGAGCTATGCTGCTATCGCTATTGCCTTGAGACGATACGATAACCGTTCCCAATCGTTGTCTGCCGTCCTCAACGATACAGAGATAATATCGGTTTCTTCCTTTTGATATGCAGAAACACGTCTTTGCACTGTTGCTATGCTGTTCCTCCTGCTGAATCATCAGCAGGGAAAGGTGCATGGCCTGCTGGGACTTGCTTGCATCGGAAATCGAAACGATGCCTCCCTTGGGATTGACGAAAGCCGACCATCCATGTGCCCTTCTTGCGCTTTCCCTGACGACTGACTCGATGACATTCTCGCTATCTGTCGCACGGAACAGTTCGCGCTGCACGCTATACATGACGCGCTGGATGCCTTCGCTTTCCTCAGCCTGCCGATGCAGCACGGTCTTTACAATTTCGGAAAAGTTCACCTCTTCAGGTACTTCGAACAGCATGATATGGTATTCCATCGCCGCCTGAAGCATGGCTTTGGGAATCGTTGGATGCTTCATCTTGAGGCCAAAGCCGATGGCAATGACTCCGGCGTGAGCGAGCGTGGACATATACTCTAACCACAAGGTCTCGTACGCATGCTGAACATCGTCCACATCGGCGGGCAGGCCGAGCTTGCGCAAGTCACGTTTCAGCAAGGAAATGTCGTTGGCATTCTGCATGCTCTCCAAAGGAAAGTTCGTAGAACAGGTAAGCAGAATCTCACCTTGTTCGGCAAAGCTGGCCGCGTTGATCACATCAGTCGGATGTACCCAAATAATCCCCTGCTCCATGGCATTGTTCCCACCGTCATATGCCACTGTTAAGTGTAATTCTGGTACATCAAGTAGTTGTCTGCAAGTAAATACCATAATTCAATGATTGCCAGAATCGATATCCGTTTCATTGCTTGAAGGTTAAAGGCAGATTATATTTTTTCCGCTCATAGCTCGTCTTGATGAATCACCTGTTCGTTGGATAAAGCCGAGCGACGGAGTTTCCATGACAGTCCCGAGTAAGGTGACCATGTAGTGTGGCCATCTGCTGATGGCTTGTGATCAGGCTGTGCAGTGTAGTCATGCTGAGAAGTTATGCCGTGAATTCACGACGTAGGGCAATTGAAAAGAGAAACAATGGTTTGGCATACCGGCAAGAACTTTGACGGGACTATGGAGAGCACTTCACAACGATTCGCACAGGCCTCGGAAACATCCGGGGCGGACAACACTCGCGTCATCACACCCACAGAACCCGTGGCCTCCGAGCCCGGGCCCGAGATAACGGCAGTCCTGCCGCCGAGCGACAACGTTCCACTGAATCGCAACGATGCACTCGACAGTCATTCGTTCGATCAGCGGCCGTGGTCGAAGCTGGCCATAGCATCCTTGATCTTAGGCTTGGTTTCGTTGCCTTTCGGCTTCTCCGCTTCGACGGCTTCATTCTCGGCGTTCATGGCGCTCGTTGGGTTCGTTCTTGGCATCGTGGGGCTTGTGCTCATGCTCCGTAGGAAAAACAGGTACAGCACTCTTCTGGCAAAGCTTGCAATCATTCTGTGTCTGGTAATGGTGATCATTGCTTCTATGAACACTGCACCATCCACATCCACCACAGCTCAGACATCGACTTCAGCGAGCGCAGACGCCTCCAGATCAGCCCAGATTGCAGCGTCGGAAAAAGCAGCTCAGAAGGCAGAAAAGCTAGAAGCAGAGAAGGAACAAGCGGAGAAGCTTGACGAAGCAAAAAGCACTCTGACATCGAAGATTAACGAAGCCCGTGCTCTGCTTGATTCCTCGAACAACAATGTTGCGGATCCACAGACCCGCACTAACCTGACCGATGCCATCGATAAGGCGACTGCGACGAACTCAGACGATCCAGCACAGTACAATGATGCGCTTCAGCCTTTGCAGTCGGCGATGAATGCCGTCAATGGCAGCGTCGAACAGAAGAAACAGAATGATGCGGCAGCGCAGGCGGCACAGGCGGCGGCAGCAGCTCAGGCGAAGGCAGATGCTGATGCGGCAGCGCAAGCATCTGCACAAGCACAAGAGCAAGCGCCCGCACAGGCACAGGCTCCGGCTCCAGCAGATCCAGCTCCGCAGCAGCAATCCTCCAGAATAGTTAATGGCGGAGCGTTTTGTTCCCCAGAAGGTGCTACCGGACTCTCCACCGCAGGCAACACGCTCACATGCAAAATCGCTTCTGATGGAAGACTCCGTTGGAAGAAGTAATCCAATCTCCCTGGATTCAGAGGATTGAACTGAACTCTCCTCAAGCAAGAAATTACTTCACTAGGAAAGTACACGAATCAAGACCTTCTTATCGATAAAGAATTCTTTGCTATCACAGTTCAAATCATTGGGATTGCAAGATCTTTGCTCAAGCTCACTTGAGCTGAAGAATTCATTGTGATCTGCGTTGATGCTTCGCTTTCTGGCACTTGTTTCATTCCTACGGATGTTGAAACGAACCGGCACACCTCGTATATTGTGGTGCATGGATATTTTCATGATTCTCTTTTGGGTTGGACTCGTAGTCACGATCATCGGCGTGCTGATACTCGTGATGGGCGGAGTTTCCTTCCAAATGCGTGCGCTGTCAAACAAGAAGCCTTGGAACGGGCACACGCGCCCATTGCTGGGCTACGGCCTACTCACCTTCATCGTTGGCATCGGTATCTTCCTGCCTGGAATAATCCACTTGTACAATATGGCGTGATACAACACAGCCCCGCTTCGGCGGGGCTTCTTCTTGAATATGGATTGGGAGTACCCAGTCGGCATTTGGCTCGCATCTCGTTGGTGTGAGCCAAATATTTTATGATTCTTACCATGGCATTCCCAAAAGCTCGAGAAACTCTAATTCTTGGGATATATCTTTAATCCATATCCTTTCACTTTCCCCTGCTTATCCGCATGCATCTTGGTCTTAAGCAGATTCCATGCCCTGTTATCGTGGCCAGATTTGAGGTAGTGGTTACCTATCGGTCTGGCAAGCATATCGGCACTTCATAGGGAGAACGTTCCTAACCACTTGATCCGAAAGCCCTTGAATGATACTTTGTCCAATTTGAACAGTTATTTTGTCAGGGTAGGACTGGGTATTGAAAGAATTCTTTAGTTCGTTCTCTTTATTTCTTGTAGTTTCCACTCTCAACGCTGTCTTCCAGATAATCTCAGGGAGCGTCTCCATACCACAGTGGGCGCGCTTGAGTTTGAAGTTGAAGCCTAGGTGCCCCGCGATGGTTAGAGGTCACTAGATCATCTACTGAGGTTGTGCAGCACGGCACAGAAAAGTTTCTGGATGTATTCTTGGCGTTGAGAAGAGCGAAAGGCTGAATCATGGTAAATCAGGTACTGGGAGCATATTTAATAGGAGCAGTAATCGGGATATTACTGTTCATTCTTTGGTTGGTATTTCTGTATTTCTTCCTGAGCGCTGTAATTCGGCGTGGCATCGACACGTCAGTTCTCAGGGATCAGACCGACGAGCTTGAAGAATATCACCGTAACATGCTTTCGCTTGAATCGCAGAAGCTCGAGCTACTGAAGTATCGGGAGAATCCTTCTGTGCCGCAAGGAACCATTTCATATGCACCAAGTCAGCAGGCTCAGTAAGAGTCTTGCGTGGCAGTGAAAGGTGAGCGCTTGGAATCATTGGAGTCGCTGGCTTTTCTCGTTCGGATCTAGCAGCTTGACGGCTTCTGGTGTGAAACGCACGACGGGAGTTGAACCCGCGTAATTAGGTTAGAAAGCTATCGGCATCCAACGATGTTTCGGAAACTTGCTGATTTTGCTTCATCTTGAACCCAGTCATTCTTATTTCTGAGCTTATTTAGTGAGCAATACTATATATATGAACTTCGGCGCACTGTCAATACTTGGCTAGTTCATATATGTGATAGCTAGATTTATGCGATAACTAGATGTATTCGAGCGCTTTTTCGACCGAAAGTGTCAACAATGTTGCAGTCTATATACGAGTTCACCCGAAGGAACATGGAGTATCGCAAAAAGACCTCTTTGAGGTCATCGAATCTGCAACAGGCCACGGATCTAAGGGCTTTGTATCCGAACGTAAAAACGGACACTTTGCTTGATCAATCACGGAACTCGACATTATTGCCGATTTGATAGGCTGCACGAATTCGTTTGGGCTCATTCACGAGGTCGCAACTCACCAGTGAGCACAAAGAGTATTGCAGAATAATCATTAATTGTACTTTTTTATACATTTCGTATATCTTTTCAATCAGTATCGTTGCTGAGAGGAAAGAGAATTGATGCAAGCCAAGTTGATTGCTGTCATGGTTTCGCTTGTGGCCGTTCTCGCTCTGAGCGCCTGCGGGTCTACCCCGGATACGAGCACGGCTCAGGGAACGCCGGACACGACATCTCCCAGTTCAAGCATCGAGCCAGCGGCTCCTCTTGATCTGACCGGCACATGGGCATCCAAGAGCGATGATGCGTCGGACACGACCATGCAGGCGACCGTCAAGGACTCGACCATCGAAATCAACTGGGTGACACCAGACTCCACCTCGCTCTACTGGACGGGAAGCTACGAAGCGCCGACCGAGGCCACCGACACTTATTCCTGGACATCGCAGGGCGATACCGAGACCATGTCGTCCGCCTTGCTCGCCTCGCAGGACTCCACCAAGGACTTCACATACGAGAACGGAGAGCTCACCTTCGAGACCAGCGCCCTGGGAGCCACGAAGACGATACGTCTGCATCGTAATTAGATTAGAGAGAGAAAAACATGACAGACGCGCCAACACCCCAGCCCGCCCCGCTTCCCCCTTCGTTGGATTATCCGCCGCCCCAGCAGCCAGTACCCAACTCTGCGAAAAGTGGTTTTACCGTCACAGGGGCGCTCGCTGTCATCAGCATTGTCATATCGGTCATTGCTATCGTCGTAGCACTGAGCGTTTATGTCATCTTGAACAGATCCATAGCCGATACGCATACAAATCTAGCCGCCGCTTCATCCCATGCTGAATCATGTGACGAAGAACCATCAGGCGACGATGTGCCGTCTCCCGAACCAGAAATCAGCGACGCTGGGAAAATCGGTGACACCCAAGAAAACAATGGGATCACGATGAAGCTGTTAGAAGTTGGAGACTCTTCAACTATCAGCTATGACACCTGCGGTGATGGATGCAGCAGCAGAAAATATGCCCCAAAAGAGCCGGAAGCGGGTACGAAGTACTGGGTGGCGCGAGTAGAGATAACCAATTCCGGAAAGAAGTCCATAGATCTCACATGTGGTTATCCATTATCAATCAACGCGATAAGCGCAGAACAGCAGGAATACGACCGTGTAGACTCTCTTTACCAGGTCGAGGGAAACCCTGGATGCAGCTCGTCCCTCCAGCCTGAAATGACAGCCCAAGTCGCATACCCATTCATGATCCCAGCCGATACGCACATAGTTGGCATAGTTTGGCGCGGCGTTGACCCAGAGTCGTCAACGCAGTCTGAGGAAAGCTACTTCATTACAGATGACGACTACAAACTGTCCCGGTAGGCCATAGTCGTCTGCGCTCTCCAGCTCTGAGTTCGCCCATACATCCGCGAACGCCCTCGACATTACCGAAAGTATGCGTTTGCATCGTGATTAGAAAGAAGAGAACATGACAGACTCACCCACACCCCAGCCCGTCCAGCCGCCCTCCCCCGAGGGTTTTCAGCCGGTTCAGACATTCCACCCGCCGGAAAGGGCGTGACCGTTTCAGGGATCATTGCTCTCGTGCTCGGTATACTGAGTCTGCTTATCTGCTACATTCCCATTCTTAACAACGGGTCGGTGATACTTGGTGCCATAGGCGCGGTGCTTGGCATCGTGGCCGTTATCGCTACGCGCGCCAAGGGCAAGCGATCTGGCAGGATCATCGCCATCCTCGGTCTGGCACTTTCCGCAATCTCCATCATCGTCGCGCTAACCGTCCAGGCAGCGCTCAGCAAAGCAATCGACGACGCGTTCACCGGACCCACCGCGAGCGAGACCGCGTCAGGCAAGGCCAGCGAAGCGGGCAACAAGGAAACCGGGAAAGAGTCTGAAACGGCATTCGACGAGGCATACCTCACACACGGCCACATCAAGATCGCTGGCCTCACCAAGGCAGGCAACGACTACGACGGCAAACCCACCGTCATCGCCACCTACGAATGGACCAACACCGGCGACGACACCATGTTCATGACAGCCTTCAACACCAAGGCCTTCCAGAACGGGGCAAGCCTCAATCTTGCTATCTACCTCGATCATCCTGAAGGATACGACGCAAACGCAAGCATGACGACCCTCAAAAAAGGCACCACGCAGACCGTGACCGTCGCCTACGTCCTCACCGACGAGACCAGCCCCGTCACCATAGAAGCATCAGACTTCATCGGAGGAGACACCAAGATAGCCAAAGAATTCACCCTATAGCCGCGAGAGCTCCAAGCATTCCCATCAACCGTGCGTCTGCAGCGTGGTTAAATGAATTTTTGAGTGCGCAGCGTTCTTTGACGCCTGCATTGGAGGCCCCAGATTACCATTTCCTACCTCAGGTGCTGAGAATTTAGTACAAATTCGTGCCCTATGGATTTACAACATTACGAGAATATCTACCAACGTTCTCAAACATAATGAAGCGATATACTTGCTTCATATTCCGATAAAGAGTTAGGGAATGCATTAATTTCGATTCAAAAAATGTTGATGCCGTTCTGTGACAGTCATTGTGTTTGTCGGAGCAGGAAACTTTACAGTTTCAAAGAAGGGGACTGGATATATGAGTGAAGATGATTTCCCTTATGAAGGGAAAGAAGAGACAGAAAACGAAGAAACTCCATATTTGACTTTTGACGTAACAACATATCCTTCAGATTTGACGTTCCAAGTACTAGTTGACATGTGGAAATCGAAAGACATTATTATTCCCGAGTATCAAAGAAATTTTGTCTGGAACCAGAAACAAGCGTCACTCCTGATCGATTCCTTCTTGACGGGGCTACCGGTTCCTCAGCTCTTTTTTTACCGTGATGGGAATGATCAGTACCAGGTCATTGACGGGCAACAAAGACTGACAAGTATCATTTATTATATGGAAGGGTATTTTGGTCCAGAAAAGCCAAATGGCACCCGTAAGACCTTCAGACTAAGCGGCCTCGATGAGAAAGCACCCTGGTCAGGAAAATCATACCTTGAGTTAGCCCCCAAGTACCAGAGAAGACTCAGATCGAGCGTCATCAGGGTAATGAATGTTCAACAACTCAAACCTGGCAACGATGGTTCGAGTGCCTACTACATTTTCCAAAGACTGAACACAGGCGGCACACGCTTGAGCAGTCAGGAAATTCGAAACGTCGTATATCGCGGTCCATTCAATGATGGGCTCAAGGCACTCAACCGAGACAAAAACTGGAGAAAGCTTATAGGAAAATCTGACGAAGACAGGCGGCAAAAAGATACAGAACTTATATTACGAATCTTTGCACTTTCGTTTTATCGATCGGACTATAAAAAGCCACTGACAGAATTTTTGAACAAGAGCATTTCATCCAATAAAAATTCTTCAAGTTCTTCCACATTTGATTTCGATTTTCTGTTCCAGCGAGCTACAAAGATGGCCTATGAAACCTTCGGTGAAAAAGCCTTCTTCCCTCGCGGAAGACTGAATGTCGCGACCCTTGATTCGGTTATGTCTGTCCTAATTCGGAACTATGACGAATTGGATTTGCCTAACCTTTCACACAACTGGAAGCAACTGCAATTAGACGAAAAATTTATCGAAAGAACCACGACCAACACCACGGATGAAAAAACCGTACAGCTTCGTATACGCAGTGTTTTGAAATATCTGAGCAGCAAGCCTTATGAAGATGACGATTATGTATCAGCACGCTGAAACCGCCATTAAAGGCCTAAGAGTTGCATACCCATCAATAAAAGATCCCGCTCAACGAATCGCTTTTACCGGCATGGTAGTTGTTGCCGCAACCACGTCTTATGAAATCGAAATTCATGAAGCACTACTAAATTTTATCGATTCAAAACACAACGCCGTTCTTAGCACCTTCGCTCGAGAACAGTGGAATCAAATGAATGGACACATCTCTTATCCCGAACTAACGACCGGGTATTTAAAATACCTCGGAAATCAGTACTGTGACTATTTTAAGAATCTCAGCAGTTCCCAGGACAAAGCACAAACTGCAAACGGGCATCACATCATTAACAGTTATGCACAGGTAATACGAAATCGAAATAGTTTCGTTCATGGTGGGATGGAACATACATCAAATCTTACTTTCGAGGAGGCAATCAAATATTACAAAGAGGGGAAGTATGTGATTCAGTGGTTCAGCAATACACTGAAACACACCTTCGCCGAAAACAGTGAAGAGTAATCATTTCAACTCGAATTTCCTCTGCACGTCGCGCTCCACGAAGCACCTTGTAGAAACCTTTATCCCCCGTCGATGTAAGGGATTCATTCACGCTCGATAGCACAGTGAAGGTCACCATGGAATTCAGTCTGAACAGCCTAAAATTCTTGTCAGATGCTCAGCGCCGATGGAGCTTTTCGTTGTCTGCAAGCGCTGAAAAGATCTTGACTTTGTTAGGCACTTTCTACCTGTTATCAGTTTATTTATATAGCTCTTTGAGCTTTTGAACGTGGTCTGAATGCAAAGTGCGGGCTTGAGATAACTTTTCTTCGTATTCGTTCAGCGGTGCATCATCTGTAGTTATTCCGTTATCAACGTATTGTTGCCAGTATTGCAGGACATCAGGATCCCAATAGTTTTCTTCGGTCTTCCCACTCTGTCGAAGTTCGAGTTCCGTTGGAATTTGTGTTGTTTGAATTTCAGGCAACAGATCATTCTTTTTGATTGTTCTGCCCTTGTTAAGATGTTTGATCAGTTCGTTGAGCAACTGAACGATGCTTGAATAGTGGTCTTTTGCGAGCGTGATGTTCGCGCCATTATCGAGAGTTACAGCATAGCGATTATCGTCAATGCACTGGGGTATTTCGCTGTGCTGAACGGACATGATTTGATATTCTTCTGCTGTTTTGGTTGCCCATCCTGCCCCTGCCTCAAACATTGCGAAATCTGAATCTAAGAAGTTTGTGGACGTTACATACAGAACCAGAGCATTATGCTGGGTGAGGTTTAACCGTATTTGTTCATTTAGCGCTGTCGTATTCTTAGACAGGCTTGATTTATCTCTTGAAGAGGTGTAAAAGAATTCTTCCTCGGAAGCCCCGATGTGTCGCATATACTCATATATGAAATCAGACAGGCGCCTATCCCTACTCGCGTGCGATATGAAGATGATGTAGTCCTCTTTCGCGTGCAGTTTAGTTTCTCCTTGTAGACGCTGTGTCACGTCCGCTAAAACTTGATTCCCTGCTTCAGGGGGAATGCCTTTATTGTTCCTGATGTTTGAGCGTATGGATCTGACCGCTTCGGTTTTCGCATTCGTCTCGACTTCTGATCGATATTCGTTCGCGGTGTTCCTTTGTTCTTCAGCAAGTTGTTGTCTCTCACGTATCAGCGCCTGAACTTGCGGTTTTACGATACTGATGAGCAAGGTCCATCGTTTGTCCAACTCATCAAAACCTTGACGGCTTGAGGTCGCAATATCTGGAAGTAAATCATCGTCCAAGATGTCGAAACTAATTTCTCCTTCAACGTAGTTCAGGAACGCTTGGGTAATTCCTAACTTATCGAGAAGGTTTTCATCAGCCAATTTGTCCCTCACATAAAGACGGAGCGAATTGGGGTTGTACCATCTGCCTTTGGTATAGTTCTCATCGTTGTCTCTTGCCGCACTCTGTTCGATTGTGGCGTGTATGCCTATCCATCCCGTTACTTGATATGGTATGGTAACCGTGTTATTTTCAGCATCAATCCGGGCAGTTGAGTCACCCAGCTTAGAGATTTCGTGAATCTGTCCAGTAATCCTGAATTCTTCGCTCCCATGGACAGGGTTCTGTTCGATTTGTGGCGTTTTGGGTTCAGTCATCCAGCGAACCCTTGGTAAATGCTGATATGGGGTCAAATCGCGACCTCGATAAGGAATAAGAACCTTCTCGTCGCGCGGCACGTCTTTCATCGCTTTCTGTCCAGACTGGCCACTTTCTTTGAAATCGGGGCGACTTTGCTCCGCTGAAGCAATGTTGCGAATGTCGTTAGGCATATCCAGTTGGTCCGGGAAATTTGTTGCGATAAAGGCAAGATTATGGAATGCTATTGCCTTCTTAACCGGTTGAAATTCTGGGTTTGCTGCTTCGTTATTATTCTGAATCACAGCAAGTTTCACTGTTGCATGATGCATTGAAGTCGTAAGGAATTGGTTAGCCAGCCTGATCGAAAGCTGGTTAAACGCGACTTCTCCGATGTGCCGTAAATCTACGTTCCGCAGTTTGAGTACAGTACCCGTATCCGTTTGTTCCCATCGGGCTGTGAGAAGCTCAGGTTTTTCCGTCGCCTCCAGACTGGGGTTTTCATCCCCATCCACATCACTCATGTACCGCAGATTCCAACAGGTTTCGTCCACCGCACTCGTTTTTGTCAGCAAATCATAATCATCCGAAAGATACAGCGCAGCGAGTTTACCAATGCCTTTCCGCCCCATGACACCATCAGTTGGCTCACCATGGTCAAGAGCAAATTGGCGTCTATCAAAACCGATGCGCGCATACATGTTCAATGCCGCATCATCCATACCGGAACCATTATCCATAATCTCGATTGTTGCGGATTGTTTATTTCTCGCATCAACCAAAACAGTGACTTCGCTAGCTCCGGCATCTATTCCATTTGCAACCAATTCAGATATTGCGGACCACGCGTTCGAGTACAAACTCTTCCCCAAAAGTTTGAGCGCGTCCCATGTAAAATTGAACTCAATCTGCTCATTGTCCGGCATCGGGTCTCCCTCTCGTCATCGAATATCCCGAAATCAGAGACAGTCAGAATGGCAGATTAGCCAACGAGCACCTCTGATTGATTATCAATATACTCCTGCCAGAGTTTCAGCGCCCTCAGCACTTGAGACAGCACAGCAGGTTTCATCTGTTCCTTCTCAGCCGCGCACATTATCTCTTCTTCGTCAAGTTCTGCTTGATCTACCTTTGAAGTCAGTGTCGCTGCTCTTCTCAGACGTGACACCACGTCACGAGCAGAAGCATCAGTATCTGCCTGATTGGTTCTCAGCCATTCCCCGAATGACTGATATTCCTGGCTTTCTCCAGAGAGAATCAATTTTAAGGCCTTGCCAATTCTTCTAGCCATTTCCATCGGAACAGCATTGCCGATCATCTGCTCAATATCGGTTTTGCTATGTGAATTCCATTTGAAGTTTTTGGGAAACGTCTGCAGCAAAGCACGTTCTTGATATGTGAGTGCCCGCAAATCTGCGCTCGTCGTCGCGTCTTTGATATGAGGTGTGTAGTTGGCGGGCTTCGGTCTATTTGACCCTCTGATTGTTGGAGCGGGCTCGTCAATGGAAAAAACGGCCCTACGCGCATAACTGCGGGGATGCCGATAATAATATTCCACCGGAAAATCGGGATACTCCTGCCGGACTGTCAATGGCAGAAAACTTTCCTGGAGTTCTATAGCATTTCTTGCAATCCCATCGGAACCGTTGAGAACCCCAATAACTACCAAGCGCTTCCGTCGCTGTGGAACTCCAAGGTACGAGGCATCCAATACCATCTCTGTAAGTCCATAACCGGCTGCTCTAAAAATTTCTCGTGCTTCTCCGTATGCATTGCTTCTGCGTGCGTTTGGAACATTTTCCATCACGAAGCATTTTGAACGAACCTGCGCCACAATCTTCGCGTAGGAAACCGTCAATGAGGCGCGCGTACCCTCGATCTGTGTTCCAGCACTGGAAAAATCTTGACACGGGGGGCCTCCCACAATGATGTCAGGGGAAAACTTTGAAATAATCCTGATGGAGTCTTCCTCTTCTGCGAGGTTCTGCTTATGTGCCTGGTGTGTAGTGAAGTTTGCGTTATATGCATCTACTGCCGCATCCCACCACTCATAGGCGGCGACAACATCGATGCCGCTTTCAGTTAGGCCTAAGCTCATGCCCCCGGCACCGGCAAACAGATCGACTGCCTTGTAATTCATAATCAGACTCGTTTCATCGGTGACGTCAGTGTAACACGAGAGCTCACCTGCATATATTCGATTGACTGTTTCCTCTCAAGAAAAGCAAGGGTCGCTATCGCTCGAAATTACCGACAACTGTATTTGTGCACACACTTACCCGCCTCTCCAACTCGTCGCGTTTCCTCTCCAATGCCTAGATGCCTTGTTCAATCATCTCTACCTGCGTCTGAAGCGTCTCCGAGGCTCATCGGGCAGGAGCCGTTCGCCGAGTTTTTCCGCGAGGACAGTGTGGCGCTCATCGATGGAAAGCTGGTATCACGTGGCCGTTTCGCCACAATGGCATCTGACTCTGGGCATGTTCATACGGGAAATTTTTATAACTGAATGTTACTGTCTCCAGCCACCGTAGTCTCCTCGCTTGTCTGGCCGATCGCGGCGCGGGCGTTGTCGGCGAGCGCAGCGAGTGATTCGGCTGTCCAATAGGTGTATCCAGCTGTGGTGGGGATCTTGGCGTAGCCCATGATGGCTTTTCGGACGTCTTCGCTGACTCTTGTCTGGACGAAGTGGGTACTGAAGAAGTGTCTGACGTCTCTGATGGTGATGGTGTCGGGTAGATATGCGTCTTTGAGGGCTTATTTCCATTGGCGCTGTTCTGTCTAGCTGAAGTTGCTGGTTTCTGTTCCCGGTATGTTACTGTTCGATGGGGCCACCTTGGTTTGATGAATCCAGGGTTTCGACTTCGTTTGGTATCTAGTAGTCGAGGTGCTGGTGCAGACGCCTACCGTGCAAAGTGATGTATTGGGTGCCGTAATCCGAATGATGAATCAGATATGTGCTTTCACCGTGCGCTAATCGACTGGTCCAGAGCGACCAGAGACAGTGTTCTGTGGTACGGCGGCTCGACGACACGGCCACCCATGGCCCTTCTTCTGGCACTCGCGTCTGCAACGAACAATTCTCCTGCGATTCAGCCCACAGCCTGACCAACCGATCTTTGAGCCTCTCGGCATATTCCGTTCTCATAATTCCAACAATTCTTATCTAGGGAAAATCAGGGAAAAACTCAGTTCAAAACCTTGCTGTCAATCCAGAACTTTTCACAAGGTCAATGAAGACCTGCAAAGCTAAGGAATGTTGTTCCGTTCACGTCTGACACTGGGTGTCGTACTGGGTGCGACGTGACAGAGCACGAGTGGTGTCCGATGGAATACTGCGATGTTCGGTCAAAAAGCTACAGTCATATATCAATATTTACAGTTACCAGTTAGGAGGGATCAAGTGCATCCAAGGAATCCATGGAAGGATGTGAATCTTTCCGATTACGAAAGTCACATGAGTCTTGATTCCGTCCATCAGCTCCAAGCGTTGGATGAGGTCATGAAGGCGCAGTTCTCATCGGTAGATGCCGACACCATCATGATTTTGGGGGTAGCTGGCGGCAACGGGCTTGAACATATCGACTCTAACCGTGTTGCACATGTATACGGCGTGGATATCAATGAGAAATATCTGAGTGTCTGTCAGGAACGTTATCCTCAACTTCAGGGCGTTTTTACACCTGTTTTGGCGGACGTTACCGACCAGGATTTATCCCTGTCACATGCAGAGTTCGTGGTGGCCAATCTCGTGATTGAGTACATAGGCTATGAAGCCTTTCTGAATGTTCTTTCCTTAGTTCAACCGCGCTATGTGTCGTGCGTGTTGCAGGTCAACGAGGCAGACGGATTCGTGTCTCAGTCGCCGTACGAACAGACCTTCAAGGATATTGTCAATGTATATCACCACGTTGATGAGCACAGCTTGACGCAAAGAATGCATGAAGCTGGCTATATCAGGACTTTCCTTGATGACAAGGAATTGCCGAACAGCAAGAAGCTGCGCCGTTGCGATTATATGTTCGAGGCGTAACATCGACAGACCCGATGATTTTGGCTCAGGCTCGAACACTCACAAGGAATGCTGTGGATTATCGCGGTTTGCCCACCCTAGGCATCAACACCTATGAACGCGGATTCGGTATCAGAAAAAACGAGGCAGGGCGCATCCAACACTTCAGAGTATGACACACAATTGGGGGTCCGGACTGTTTTTAGCTTTGAAGTGTTGTGGCTGTAGGGCTGAATCGTGATTGTGTTTGGTGGGGTTGATTACGCACCCTGATATGGGCTGCGTTTTGTTCACATCAATTGCGCGACGTGATGCGCCAGCACCCCATACCCCCTAGCGCTCATTGTGAACTCGTCAAAGTATTGAAGCCCCAAAAGGGGCAAAATCCGGGTTAAAATGGCCTGATTTCCATCGATTGAGGGGTTTTATACTTTGGGAAGTTCACAATGAACGCTTAAAAAGCGAAACATGGAGCGGGCGACGGGAATCGAACCCGCGTAATCAGTTTGGAAGACTGAGGCTCTACCATTGAGCTACGCCCGCATTGGTGCGAAAGCGGCATTTGCCACTCTCACAGCAACCTGAGTAATTATACATGCACCCTAAACAAAGCGCGACACGATGGCTTCAGTTCCGCCACCACATACCTTATCAATCGCTCTCAGCCGCAAAAGCAGCATAAGCAACAACAACATAAGCACCAGCAAAAGCAGTACAAGCACGAGCAAATGCAGAAGCACGAGCAACATCCAGAGCATGTGAGACCGCTGCAGACCCGACTCAGTCAGCGCAGTGCCAGATGTGCCGCGATGAAGATCATCATGATGCCGATGATGATATCGAGCACCAGCCATGCGTATTCATTCTTGAACAGCTTTGACATCTTGGACGACAGGAATCCGAGCGCAACGAACCATACCACGCTGCAGAGCATCGCACCTGCGGCGAATGACCATTTGAGTCCAGCGCCGTAGGATGCCGCAATGCCGCCGAGCAGCACCAGCGAGTCGAGATACACTCCAGGGTTGAGGAAGGTGAAACCGAGGCATGCGACGAGACTTTTCTTCAACGTGGTCTGAGCCCCTTGCTGGAACTCATTACCGGAAGATTCGACCTCTCCTGCGATGGATGCAGATGCCGAGCCTCGTAGCGACGATGCCGACTGGGTAGCCATCGAATTGACCACATCTGAATCCGCATCCGCATCATCGCCACGACTATGCGAATCATCCAGGTCGCGTCCATCAACGCCTGCGCCACCGGCAAGGGCAAGGGCACGTGCCCTGCGCAGCCGAAAGCGAGACTTCAATCTCATGCATGTTTCGAACACACGCTTGAATGCAGAGAATCCATAGATAAGCAGTACGAATGCCCCGACCAAAGTGAGGGCTTTGAGCACGCCGGGATGTGCGGAGACCATGCTTCCCATCCCTGCGGTGCCAAGACTGATCAGCACAATATCAGCACCGATGCAGATGGTAAGTATCTGCGGAACGTATGCTCGCGCGATTCCCTGACGGATGATGAACGCGTTCTGCGCACCCACGGCAACGATAATTCCAGCCTGGCTGGTGAAACCGGCAATAAGAATAGACAAGACTAATGAACTCACAATCAAGAAGACTATGTGTTCTCAAACAATAAGTCCAAGTGTTTTTATTTATATATTATTAGTATTGCTTATGTTAAAATTCTTTGCAATACCGTCGTGCCAACCATTCGAAACCTTCATCGCAAACCGTGGTGCGATATCCAACAACCAGAAGAGCAGGAAAGGAAGTGCATACAGTGCCAAAGTCACCAACACAAGCCAGCACAGGAGCAGCACGACAGTCCAGCATGAAGCTCACAGCTCAAGAGTTCAACGCAATCAAGAAGATTCAGGATTCCAGTCAGACCCTTGATGACATGTCTGCAACGAGAATTGCCGAACAGATTCGCACACTCCCGCTGGAACAGCTCAACGCCTTGCAGACCATCCTCGAAACCGGCAGCTTCGATGCCGCGGCTGACGAGCTTCATATCTCGCAGTCGGCTATCAGTCAGCGCATCAAGAATCTCGAGTCTCAATTAGGCCATATCGTGCTGCAACGCAGCAAGCCGGTCAAGCCCACACAGGTCGGGCAGCTGCTCGTGCGGCTGGCTCGGCAGATAGAGCTCGCGCAGGACGAGGCAATCTCGATGCTGAAATCCGAACGAACCGCAAGTGCCGTCAACATCCGCATCGTGGTCAACGCCGATGCGCTCGAAAGTTGGGTGCTGCCAGCGCTTGCACCGGTGGTGCATCAGTCAATTTCCATCGACATTCGTCGTCAGGACGAGCATGTTTCGGCTGGACTGCTGCGTTCGGGCGAAGTCATGGCGGCCATCACCGCCGAAGGGCGTGCCGTGCAGGGCTGCTCGATCACCAGACTGGGGTCAATGCCCTATTATGCCGTTTCGACTGCTGAATTTGCTCGGCGATGGTTCCCGAATGGCATGAATCTGGACGCGGTCGAGCATGCACCCCTGATTCAATATGACCGTGAGGATCGCATGCAATATCTGTTCATACGACGCATCACACGCACCAAGGTTCATCCCCCCACGCATTACATTCCCACCTCTGTCGGATACAACAACGCGATTTCGCTCGGATATGGTTGGGGGCTTATCCCCAAGGCTTTCCTCGACAACTACCCCAAGGATGGTCTGGCATTGCTTTCGCCCGATCCTCTACTCCTGCCCCTGTTTTGGCAGCAGTGGAAACTCTCCTCCCCTGCCCTGGACGAAGTAGCCAATGCCATCATCTCTGCAGGGAGAAGAGTTCTGGTGTGACGAGCACGCGTCATGAATTCCGAATGCACGCGAACGTCCCGCGTATCAGGGTGCGGGTGTTAGATGCCTATTCGAGGAGGTTGGCGGTGGCTTCGGCGTTGTGGGCCAGATAGTAGGGCCGGATGGCGAGGATGCCGACCGCCATGCCCAACAGGAGCAGGATGGCGATGCCGACGCTGCCCGTGTACGGCAGACTCGCCAGACCCACCCTGGGATCCATGAGCATGATGGTCGACCCGTCCTGCGACACACTTGCCAGGACCGAGCCGTCCGTCTGGTACGAGACGGCCTGCACCGCGGACAGGTCGTTCGACCACACCGCCACCGCCCGCACCATGACGCTCGGCAGCCTGAAATAGCCGTCGGGAGCCTTCGTCTCCCGCAACGTCAGCATGCGAGCCTCCACACCCCGCACGACCAGCCTGCCACCCAAGCCCGTCACCAAGGTCTGGGTGGTGCCCGCCTCATCGTCCACGGCCAGCCGATACACGCCGTCACCGGCCTGCTTGAACTGGAGGGTCTGCACGCCCGAACCGTCAGACGCCAGCCGGTCAGCCTCGAACTCGGCTCCCGGAAGGAACTCGGTCGTATGGCTCCTGTCCGCCTTCACCAGATCCAGCTCGAACGAATACGCGTGCGCCGTAGCCGACAGCGAACTATCGACACTGCCATCCTGCATGGTCCTGGACAGGGTCACGGTATTGTCGTTCGACTCGACCACGCCACCCGCATCCGTCCACGAAGCATTCGCGTTCACCTTCGCCACGTAGCGCACCCGGATCAGGGCACCCACCGGCACCAGACTGTTCGACACCGGACTCGCGCCATTGTCCTGCGCGAACAGGGCCTTCAGCCCGTCCACCGTGAGCGTCTGCCCATTCACGCCCACACCCACCAGAGGGGTCACGTCCAGACCCGGAGACGGCAGACCATTACCAGGGTCCACGTCCATGGACACGCGCACCCCCGACACGTCCGGCAGCGTCAACCCAGGAGCGGCCACGTCAGACAGGGAGAACGCATACGACCCATACGCCGTCGCATGCCCGGCCAGGTCGGGGACCCTGGCCACGACCTCGAACTCCACGCCCGCGCCCACGTCGAACCCATCCACCCCGGCATCGTTCACCACACGCTTCGACAGGTCCATGCGCGACGTCTTCAACTCCGCCACCCCCAGACGATGCCTGCCATCCACCCCAGCACCCGCGAAATCAACCATCACACCCTCCACACCCTCCACACCCTCCACACCCAGAGCATCGTTGAACGCCTTCGTACCCACGATAATCGGCAGCGACTCACCAGACGAGTCCACGATCAGGTACAGGCCCGGACCCGCCACCGACAGACGCACAGTCCCACCATTCGAGAATGTCGTCGCAGGAAGACTCCCCTGCACGCCCCCCAAAGCCGAATCGCTCTTCCCAGCCAGCGCCTGCGCGAACGACTGCAGCTGCCCCGCATACGGGTCAAACGCCGAAGTAGTGTCATCCGACAGAGGGTCAGACGGATAGCCCAGCCACCGGGCCACCACCCAACCCATCGGATTCACCCCATCCACATTCGAACCACCAGCAGAACCAGCCGCAGACACGACTGCCGACCGCACAGACACCGGAGTCGACACCTTCACGCTCTCCAACGCACCAGTATGATCAAACGCCACATCCCCATAGTCACCAATCCGATACGCCGCCAACCCACCATCCGTCACACCCGACACATCGATGCCATACGAGGGAGGAAGCTTCACCTTCCACCCCTTGATAGTGGTCTTCACCGGCTCCGTCGCACGATTCGTCAAACCCTCAGTCGCAGTCCCATCCTGCTGACCCCACACATACAAGTCATAATCCTTCGACTCGTCCGTCATCAACGACTCCGGCAGCAGCATGTTCCCACCCGCACTCGTACGACCAGAACCCAGCACCTTCAACGGCTGCGCAGGATCAACCACCTTCCAACCCAAAACAGCACCATACTCAGAACTACCCGACAGACTCAACGCGCGCGAACCCGCACCACCAACCACTGCAGCAGACCAAGCATTTAACTTCTTGCCCGACTCCACGAACGTCAGACGCAACGAATCAGGCACAGACGAACCCGGAGCATTCAACACCTGACTCTGGTTCTCACTATGAGCAGACAGCAGCAGATTGCCAAGCTTCAAACGCAAAGCAGGACGCAACCTGGGACCGAGGACACCCACAGAGTTATTGGTCGGTGTACCGCTGGCGTTTACTAGGAACCTAAAGAGCTTGCTCCTCCACATAGCAGAACGTGTATGAGTGCCACCGTTAGAAGCAAGGTTAGTATCCGCTGAACCACCACTCGTGTGATTGAAATACTTTCTCACATCACCAATAGACAACGGAAACACCGTATATGAATACACCGAAGACTTCTGCTCCGTATAACTGTAAGAACCGCACCCTGTACCCCGAGCAGCAGTGCACACACCTTCAACCTGGGCGGCACGCAACAAAGACTTCTCGAAACTCGAATAATTAGCCGCACCCACCGCATCAGACACCTTAGCCAGATTCGACTTATACGAACCTGTCGCACTATCAAACGAATTACCATTACCGGCATCGTCGAACTTAAAATCACCTGTCACTACATTCTCAAAGAACAGCAACGCCTCACCAGCAGCAACCGACGTCGTAGCCGACTTCGACCACGTCTCATTCAAACCATAATCAGCGTCAGGCACACTCGCCACAGCACCCTTAGCCAAGGTCTTATACCCACCAGACACCTGCTTCGAATCATAGGTACCAACATTACCCTGTTTACCAAACACAATCTTGCGCGTATTCGCCCAACCATTCGACACCACCGGAAGCGCACCAACATTCAACGTACTGAAATAGCCATCAGGACCCAGCTCAACCGTATCCGCAGACGCACGCTCAACCGGCGAAAACACCAGCACACCAGACAACACGACCATGAAAGACAAGACCAGGGCTGCAACAGCGCAGATCCCTCGACTCACTACGCTCGCTCTGGTTGACGGCGAACAGGAACGACCGGCATGACCGTAGCGAACATGACCTAAATGACGCTCAAAGAGAGAAGCAGCTGCACGCGAAAGCGCTGAGCCGACACGAGACCATAGCACACGAAACATACCCATGAGAGCACCAACCATCGAAGCCTAAAACGGCACCCCCCCCCCCGCGACCGCAATCAAAGCGTTAGGTTCAACGGAGAGAACATGCAACGAACATGACGAACAACATTATACATGACGTATTGTTTATATCTCACAGCAGATAAGCAATCACACAACAGAATGCCACACATACGGTCCGCAACAACGAAAAAACAGCCAACGCCAGCAGCGAGCTTCGCGCCATCACCAAAGCATGCAGTTCATGACCTGGGCAATGACATCCGACACGACATCAAAGACCCCAGAAGCCACGGAACCAGACGCCCAACGCATCGCAGCATAGATGTCAGACTGCCATTATACTGACAAATGACTCCAAAATGATATTATTGTTGCAGATAACTACCGAAAGGACACAATCCATGAGCACCGACACCACGCGAGTACAGATACGCACCAGCAAGCAACTCAAGCAACAGGCGACCGAAACATTGGGCCGCATGGGACTGGACATGACGGGAGCCATCAACATGTATCTCCAGCAAATCGTCAACCTGCAGGAACTCCCCTTCACCCCCACCGCCATGGACATCAACACCCAGGCACGATGGGAGGCCGAACACCACGTCGGCGCAACATTCTCCACGGTCGGCGAACTCATGAAAGACCTCAACGGGGATGATTAACGCCATCAGACGTACACCCAGCTTCAAACGCGACTGGAAGAAACTCAACGCCAAACATGCCAATGCGCGAAAACTCGAACAGGCCATCGAATCCATTGTCCGTAACGATGCAAAACTGCTGAGACAACTGCACGACCACGCACTCACCGGGCAGTGGAAAGGGTACCGTGAGCTGCACATCGAAGGAGATTGGCTGCTCATATACCGCATCGAGCACGACACCCTCACACTTGTACTCACACGGACAGGGAGCCACAACCAACCATTCTGACCTCCAGTGTTGTGACCGGAATCAGCATCAGTGTTACCGTCATTACCAAAGCCTTCAGCTGGAGCGCTCTAGGGCCACGGTCCGCACGGGCACCGCACCACTCACGCCCCGAACTTGGTGAAGAGATCATCGCCATTCACCCTGAGACAAAGTCGTTTTCAGACCAAGCCCCACTGACATCGGTGAAGTGCCTGGCGCAACCCGAAACCAGCGTTGTTCGTATTGTTATTGTTCGAATTACCGTCTTTCCTCACATTGAACGCATTGTTCGCGTTGTTCCAGTTAGCAGAACGCATCCAAGAGCCAGAAGCACTATTAGCCAAGATATCTAAATATGACAATAACTTATTTCACCCACATATTCAGCATGACGTTGAGATAGCGTGCTGTCATCACAATCGACCGCCTTCAACCTCAATCATTCAAGGCACAGCAGAACCACGGCGGAAGCGATGCCACCATCATGGCTCAGCGAAACATGCCAGACATACTCAGCTGACTTACGCTCCTTGGCCTCATACTCCGCAGACCTACGCTCCACTGGCTCACACTCAACCGGCTGCTGCGAAGCAATCAACCGCTCGGCAACAGGAGCCGCAAGCATCACGCGCGGTCGGCCGCGGGAATCATCGAGAATCTCTATCTGATGCCAAGGCACACTCTCGATTGAATATGGGTATGCATGATCGGCCAAGGCTTCCGACCAGGCCTTGATGACTGACTCCTTGCCAGCCCAACGAGCCGCGGCGTGCAAAGCCTCGTCATCGTGCTTGAGCGCCGCACGCATGGTGCACTGGCGCAACTCTCGCACCGAGAAAAGCTTGCGCATGGTCGATGACGGTTCACGCCACTGCTGCGCGAATGCATCAACATCCACAACATCATGGCCCAAACCAAGAATTTCGCTCATACAATCACACTCTATCAATGCAAACTGCCCAGCCGAACCTCGATCAGGTCTGACTGGGCAGTATGAATATTCATCTCAGCAACAGCATTAACAGCGTTACCAGCAGCAACATCAGCGCTCGTAGTAGCCGGAAGCGCCGAGTCGAGCATCGGGATCGAGCAGCATGGCCTTCTCAATCTCGTGGCCGTCATAACCGTGTCCATCTTCATGGAAACGACGGTTATCCATCGGCTCATAGAGCGCCGCGCGACCCATCATGCCTTCGATACGATGACGCTGACCGGCAGCAAGACGAGCATTCGCCTTCTCACGCCATTCCTGAAGCGCCTTCTTACCGGCAGTCTTGGCAACGGCAGCCTCGAACGCACCCGGGTTGACAATGGCTCCAATGCCTGAAACGTGGCCGAAACCAAGGGATGTAACCAAACCAGCCTTAACCGTTCCAATGTGCAGGTGTTTGGTCAGCCACACCATATAATCGTCCCGGCGCAGCTTAGGATCGACGCAGTCCAGCGAAGCGTTCGCGGGAACGACTCCCGATTCGAAGAGCTGGGTCAGACCATTGATCTGGAAGATGCAGGCACCGCCCTTGGCATGGCCGGTGAGCGACTTCTGCGAAATCACGAACAGTGGGTTTCCATCAGTGCGGCCGATGGCGTGAGCGAGTGTGTTGTGCAGCTCGGACTCGTTCGGATCGTTGGCATTCGTGGATGTATCGTGCTTTGAAACAACGGTGATGTCGTCAGGTGCAACCCCCAGCTTCGCCAGAGCATGCACGAATTTGGAATCCTTGCCACCGAGACCTGCAGCCAAAGCACCAAGACCCGGAGCAGGAATCGAAGTGTTGCCACCATCAGCAAATGAGTGGATGTAACCGACCACTGCTGCAACAGGCAAGCCCATCTTCAAGGCGATGTCACCACGCGTCACCAGTATGGTTCCGCCACCCTGGGATTCGAGGAAGCCTCCACGACGACGATCGTTCGCGCGAGAGAAGAAGCGAGGAGCAATGCCCTTGTCAAGCATCTCCTGAGCATTCGCCGTCGCGTTCATGTTGCCGAATCCAATGACGGATTCAACGCCAATGTCGTCGATTGCGCCGGTGACCACGAAGTCTGCCTTGCCCAGAGCGATCTTATCGACACCCTCTTCAAGCGAAACCGCAGCCGTCGCACATGCGGACACAGGCTGAACCATGTTGCCATAGCCGCCGATGTATGCCTGCATGACGTGAGCCGCAACAACGTTCGGCAAAGCCTCCTGCAAGATGTCGGTGGGGACTTCCTTGTTGAGGAAGCGATCCAGGTAAAGCTTTCTCATGGAAGACATGCCACCGAATCCGGTGCCCTGCGTGCTTGCGACCATTGATGGATGGATGGACTGCAGAATCTCGACTGGTGAGAAACCAGCGGAAATGTATGCATCCACGGCTGTCACGATGTTCCACAGCGCAATCTGGTCAACCGAGCCGACCATCGAGGCGGGAATGCCCCACTTCAACGGATCGAAGCCCTTCGGGAACTGACCGCCGACCGTGCGGCTCATCGTTGCGCGACGTGGCACGCGAACGACCGAACCCTTGTGGCGCGTGACAATCCATTCGCCCGTCTCGTTATCCTTGCGAATGGAGGTGCGCGTGGCATCGAGCTTCATGTATTCGTCGGCAATCGCCTTGGTTGGCACCGAGAACTCAACGTCATGGTCGATGAAGACATCCTGCTCTTCTTCGTCGCTGCCATCTGAATAGTCGTTACCCATGCCCTCATCGAATGGACGGATGCCGGAGCGGGCCACGACTTCATCGTGATAGCGCTCAGCAATGTCTTCCTCAGGAACAAGATTGCCGTCAGCGTCGTACCAACCTGGCTTCGGGCTGTCCTGCCATGTGAGCAGGCCCATGTTCCAAGCGAGTTCCAGCACACCGGCAGCGGTCAGATCAACCTGACCGTCAGAGTGAATGCCAAGCTCCGCTTCGAAACGAGTACGCCCTGAACCCCAGGGGCCAAGCTCGCCGACGGAAACGATAACGATCTCGTCCTCCGGCTTGGCGCTGACCTGCTTCCAATCTGCCAGATCAACCTGTGGCTGATGAGGCACATGCGGCGTTGGCAGAGCCTTGTTCAGCTTCGCGGCGTGAGCAGATTCGGTATCCTTTGCAGTAGTTTCAGCATTCGCATGCTCAGCAGAATCGTCCTTTGCCTTTGCTTCCGCCCAGAGTGCATTGATATCGAGCGGCTCATTGCCGAGACCACCGGTCAAATCAACGTTCAGAGGAGCTTCAACAGCCTTTGCACGGGACTCCGGCGAGCATAGCTCAACGAGCTTGGCGGCGATTTCAGCGGTCGAATAGGTCTTCAAGCCGTGGCTTTCAACGACATCGACCAGAGGATCGTTGCCACCCATCAGTCCGGTTCCACGAACCCAGCCGATGCGAGGGTGAGCGAAGCTTACGCGAGCTGACCAGTCGGTTTCCGCATGCGAACGATTCACGATCGCATCGAATGCCGACTTGACCTCGCCGTATGCTCCGTCACCGCCGAACATACCTCGGTTTGGAGATCCTGGAAGCACCACATGCAGTCGGTGCTGTACATCGGTATCTGCACCGATGGCCGAGAAGCCTGCGATGGCACGCTCGACACCCCAGAGCATGAGTCGTGCCTGAGATTCGAAGAGCTGGCCGGAATCCGCCATGCTGCCATGAACAGGAGGAGCCGCGAAGGGGAAGAACAGCGTTGGCTCGTATTCGGGCTTCAAGATCGTGGTGGTTGCACCATTCGTCTTCTTCTGCTCGTTGCCGACCCACTTCACGAGTTCATCGACATCGCGGTAGCTCGAAAGATTTGCCGGTACGAGCCATAGTCGGGCATTGCCCACCGCGTGCATGCGGTACGTGTGCTTTGCCCACTCAATCGTCGAATGCTTGAAGCTGTGCGAAGTGGCAACGACCGTTGCGCCGCCTGCAAGCAAATCGGCGACAACCTGAGCCGCAATCGAATGTGGTGCCACACCGGTGACGATGGCGATGTCCTTGGCAAATTCACCCGAACCGTTCTTGGTCGGGGTTTGCAAGGCTTCGTCGGCGATCTTCGTAAAGCGCGCCACCAGAGCGTCATTGCCAGATCGCTTTGACTTGTCAGCGAACCAGACAGCCTGATTATGAACGTCCTTGCCCGCTCCTACGAAGTTCAGCTCAGCGGATGGATCCTCTTCGAAGGCACCGTCATAGTAGATATGAGCAAGATCCTCACGAGCGGATGCCCAACGATCATCGAGCAGCAAAGCCTTATTGGCATCGAAGCGAGGCTCGACCTGCTGCGGCCAGTCGGCACCCAGCTCTGCCTCGACCGTGGCGACCACGGCAGCGTTATCGTCCTCAGTCTCCTGGGGAAGCGGCTGCGATGCACCAATCTGGTTGAGCACGAAGCGAGCGGTCTGCGCGAGCACGCCATCGGAACCGGTGACCTTCTGCGCAAAGGCATCAAGCGCTGCGGAATCGACAACCGAACCACCAGCGGCACCACCTGCACTCGGCAGGCTCACAGCAATGCCATGCTGCTGAGCAACCTTCTGCACCGCCTGATCGACGATTGCATTCGCAGCTGCAAGGTTTGCCACAGCTTCGGTTGGCAGTGAAGCCAAATCACCGCCACGAGCGGAAGCACCCTCACGGGTTTCCAGCACCAGAGCCACAACCGTGGCATACGCCCAGCCAGCTCCCAGTTGCCAGACATCGGTTACGCGCTTCTCGATCTGAGGAACCTTGACACCTGCGGCACCGAACATGGCACGCAGACGGTCTCGAACGATTTCTCCCAGAACCGGTCCGAATGCCTTGTAATTCGGAGCAACCTTGTTCACCAAGGCGTTCAGCGCAGCGATATTGGCATCGGCAGCGCCATCGACGCTTGCCACGCCAAGTTCGGAGCTGATATCCATCAACAGCTGGTTACGCCTGGAAGACACACCGTTCGTCAAGGTATCGGTGGTGTCACTGTCGCCAATCTGATCTGGGCGAAGCTTGCCTGAGTAAGCGAGCAATGCGGCAATGGCATCGGATGCCTTGAATGCGATGTCGGCAGGGCGTTCGCCTGAAGCAGCGGCAGGAGCCGGCGCTGCAGGGGTTGCGGACTGGGCAGCGGCGGCAGGAGCTTGTGCAGCCTGTGCAGCAGGTGCTACGGCGGCAGGAGCTGCCGGTGCTGCACCCTTGGACTCTGCAGAAATTTCCTGAGCAGCATCCATCGATTCATCGTCGGCAACGAGCGAATCGGAATCGGTCATGTACACGCGGCCTTCATCACGACCAACGTTGTACACGGTGACGTGGCGACCGGAGAATTCCGGCAGACGCAGGGTTTTCGCACCAAGGTTGGCGAGCGTTGGAGCATTGCCCAAACCGACCTCAACGTATTCCTCAACACCGAGACCGCCCTGAGCGCGCGAAGCGAAGAGCACGGCCTGCGTTTCAATCCAGCGCACAGGCGAAGCGAACTGCCACGACAGCAACTCGGTCAGCAGCAGACGACCGAGCTTCTGCTCGTCCTCGGCATAGGAATTCCATACGGCATCATCGTCAAGAGCAGCCTTGATGCGTGTCGAAGGAACGACCTCAAGAATCTTCGCAGCAAACTCCTTCGTCATTTCAAACGGAGCAGCAACGAGATTAGGAATGTAACGATCCACGAGACGCTCATAGTCGATATGCTGTGGCAGCAGAGCGTCAAGCTTGTCCCTGAATTCAGGCACGCCCTTGCGAAGCAGCGTGGAATGGAATGGCACATCGATTCCCGGAACGAGCATGAACGGCGGCTTACCACCGTATTCCTTGGCTCTATGCGAAGCATCCGCCTGCAAATATTTCAAGCCTGCGATGGTTCCAGCGATGGCATACTGCTGGCCCGCAAGATTGTAATTCACGATTTCCAGGAATTCGCCGCACTGCTTGCTGACTTCCTCGATGTATGACTTGACATGAGCGTCATCGACGCCAAACTGGTTCGGACGCAACGCTCCCATGCGGTAGTTGGAACGTCCGAAAGCATCGCGGTCAATCAGATGATGCATCGTGGAACCACGGTGGAAGACCAATTCCAGCACCGTTTCCAATGGGATAATGCCAGCAAAGGAACTCAAGGCATTGTATTCACCGAGTGAATGACCGGCGAAGTATGCGGGCCAAATGTCAGAGCCAGCCTCTCGCAGACGGGCAGTCTGTGCAAAGGCGACGGTGGCGAGCGCAACCTGCGTGAACTGCGTCAGGTTCAGCAGACCGTCTGGATGACGATAGGTGACGCCGTTGGCCGTAAGCTGCTTGGGATTATCACGCACGACAGCAAGAATCGAGAATCCAAGCTTCTTGCGAGTCAGCGCATCTGCACGCTCCCATGTTTCGCGGGCTGCAACGGATTTGGCACGTTCATCGAGCACCATGCCCTGCTTCTGAATGCCCTGACCTGGGTAGACGAATGCAGAACGGACTGCTCTGGTGATTGCCGTGCCGCGTGAAACAAGCTGACCGTCGATGCGGCTCGTGACCTCAAGGACCATGCCACCGTGCGAAACCTTGCCGACGCGTTCGACAGAGATTTCGACCGTATCGTTCAACTGCACCATGCCGTACATGTTGTAGGTCCAGCCGACGATTTCACAGTGGAGACCGTTGTCGTCGAATGCCTGAGCGACATGCTGGGCTGTTGCGGAAAGCCACATGCCGTGCACCAGCGGAGCTTTCAAACCGGATACCGCAGCACCGCGTGCCGAGGTGTGAATCGGGTTGAAATCGCCGGAAGTACGCGCGAATGCCGTCATGTTCGAAGGAGCGACGACCTTGACTCTGCGCAGCAGACGGCGTGGAGTGTCAAGCACTTCGTCGGTTATGCCACCGAAGTCAGGTGCCTCCTGCGGAAGTTCAGAGCTGTAGGCACGTCCGCGAATGGCGAAGCGTTCGGTTTCATGAGCGAGAACCGTACCATCCTGAGCGGTGTGAATGACATGAATCGTGACCACACGGCCTGAGACCGACTCTGTGTATTGTTCTGCCCAGCTGGTGAGCGCAATCGTCTCACCGGAGTGACTGAGTAGCTCCTGCTCGTTGACGTCCATGCGAATCAAATGATCCAGATGCACGGCGTTCAGCAGGCCTTCGATGATGGGGAATCCGTCGATGTATACCGAACCCAATGCCGCATAGATTGCGGGCCATGCTGGTCCGACAAGCGCATCTGGGGTGATCTTCGAAGCGACCAGACCGTTGGGCAGGGTTCCTGCGGTTGCGGACTCATGGTCGAAGCCAAGATTTTCAGCGAAGGTGTAGCTGGTGTGGGCGATGCCGAATGGATAGGCTTCCTTGTCGGCGTTCGGCTCGATTTCAGGCATGGCGGTGAGCTTGTCACCGGTGATGCTGGTGTTGCCGATGCCTGCGGTCGCTGCAAGCATCTGATAGACATGCTTCGGCAGGCGATCACGGTCAACGACGGGGAAGAGACCGGACTGTGCACCGTCAACGACCAGAGGGATGACGATGTGGCGCACGGCATGCTTGCTTACGCCACGGTCAGGATCGTTGTCCCAGAAGGTATCGAGATGAATGTCAAGGTCAAAGAGCTGGCGGGTTGAGTCGGCATCCGCCTTCGTGTCTGCAACGGGAACGATTTCGTAGTAGGGATCTCCGATTTCGGTGCCGAATGCAGGATTGTCCATCAGATGGCCGACCCAGGAAATATGCGGGCTGCGGCGGATGAACTCTTCAGGCGTTGCGGAACTGGCAAGCTCAGAGAAGGCCTTGGTGGTTTTTCCACCGGCGTTGTGCTTGACGCGCTGGATCGATGCATCCTCAAAACGCCCCAAAATGTGTGCAACCGGCTCATCCTTGGTGGTGATGCCTCCCACGGAGATTGGTCCGGGAATGATTCGGACAGAATCGGCGCTATAGCGTGAATCTTCGGACTGCCAGAGCTGATCCTGACCCCACCAACGCAGCAGATCGTTGTCGATGACCGGCACGAATGGCATGGGCTTGGGATATTCGCGGACCAGAACGGGGAACCAGGCAACGTCGGTTGGCGTGACGCGAATGTCGCTGACCTGCGGATATTCCTTCTTCAATTGCTCGATTGCCGCATGCGGGTCGGCTATGCTGGCGCGATCTGGGAAGAGCGAGACGAATTCGCCACTCTCCTGCTTGCAGACACGAGCCTCGATGCGCTTGAGCAGATGCAGGAAGCGGTCGGCATAGGTGCCGTCAGCCCATGGGTAGGCAAGTTCGACAAAGCGTTCTGCCCACTGCTCATAGGTCATCGAGTCAAGGTCGCCGAAGTATGGCTTGGCTGTTTCGTCCAAGGCCTTGATGATCTCTTCGCGGCGTGATTCGAGTTCTTCTGGATGCTTCATCAGGCGAACGAGCAGACGGCCGCAGCGAGCGGAAGAGTTTTCAAGCTCGTAAATATCGGCATGCAGGTGGCTTAAGCCTGATGTGACGCCTCCCACGGCCTTGCCGCTTGGCACCCACTTCTCACCGATTGGCGCGAATGGGTCAGCATCCGGCGTGTTGTCGGTGATTCCTGGCGTATCCACCAGCATCTGCTTGACCTGAGGGCTGGTATGGGCTTCCTTCGCCGTCATTGCTGCGGTGCCCACCAACACGCCGTCCACCGGCATGTCGCGCAGTCCGTAGGCGTGTGCCCACTCGCCTGAAATGTAATCGGCAGCGCGTTCAGGCGTGCCGATGCCGCCACCGGTGACGAGCACCAGATTGTCGCATGAGCGAACCTCGGCGTAGGTGTTGATCAGCAGATCGTCAAGCGATTCCCATGAATGGTGTCCGCCTGCGGCTCCGCCTTCTATCTGAATCAGTACCTTGGTGGGCGCGACAGCCTGTGCGATGCGAACGACCTGATGAATCTGATCGACCGTTCCCGGCTTGAAGCATACGAAGGGGAAGCCGTCGGCCTGAAGCGATGCAATGAGCTCCTTGGCTTCATCCAATTCAGGAATGCCCGCAGAGATGACGACACCATCGCAGGGCATGCCGGATGCACGCTTCTTGGGAACGATCTTCTGCGTGCCGAAATGCAGATTCCACAGATAGCGATCCATGAACATGGCGTTGAACTGTATGGTACGACCCTCTTGCAGCTCTTTCTCTAGCTTGGCAACATGGCCGTCGAAGACTTCAGAGGTGACCTGACCGCCACCGGCAAGCTCGGTCCAATACCCTGCATTCGCTGCTGCCGCAACGATTTCAGGCTCAACGGTGGTTGGAGTCATGCCTGCGAGCAGCACCGGTGGCTTGCCGGTGAGCTCGCTGAACTTGGTGCGAATCTTATCGCCTGCAGGAGTGCTGATGATGCTTGGCGCAAAGCGCTTCCAGTCCTGGGTGCGTTCTGGCGAAGTCTCCAGCGTCGCGAGCTTGGCGCGGCTGGCGGCTGTTGCCGCTTCGACGATGCCTGCGCCACTGCCCTGAAGCAGTGGTGTGGTGATCTTGCCAAGGGTTGTTCCTGGTCCAAAGTCCACGATCCACAGCTTGGTTGGATCCGTGTCTTTGAGCAGGGCATCGACCTCGCCCACCCAGTCAACCGGGGTGACCAGCACTTCCTGAGCCAGGGTGCGCGTGCGCGCAGCATCAAGGCCGCACTGCTGCGCCCAGTCAACCGTCATTTCGACGGCTTCCTTCATCAGCGGTGAATGGAATGGAAGCGTAACCTCAAGATATTCAAGAACAGGGTTGAAAACGGCTCCTCCGCGAATCTTCTCTTCGCGAAGCTTTGCCTGATGGCGATGCTCCTTGCCAACCTCTACGGCGAAAGCTTCGAGGTCGCTGGGATAGCCCGAAAGAACCTGGTGCGTCGGCGCATTCGACACGGCAATGACGATGGGTCCGCGTGGTTCAGCGACACGGGCAATCAAGGTTTCGACTTGCTTGCGCGTGGCTCCCTTGACTGAAAGCATCGGCGTCGATTCACCATGGGAAATCAAGGAAATCTGACGGGTCTTGCGCGTTCCCGCTGCACCGATCAGCATGGCGATGGCAAGAATCTCATCGATTCCTGCTGTTGCAGCGTTGATCGAGCCTGCGGCGACAATCTGCTGCACCATGTGAGCGGCGATAACACCTTGTGAATGTCCGAGCACTGCCGTTGCCTTCGCGGTTGCAATGTCGTAGCCAAGATTTGCCGCATCAAGCATGGCACCAAGCTGGGTCAGGGCAATTCCTGGAACGCTTGCCGATGCGTCGGCTGCGGCTCCTAGCTTTGCCGTGTTCGTCTTGAAGCCAAAGATGTCAAGCGGACGACCATTGGTGGCCATGAGTGACGAATAGACAGGGAACAGAAGCCGTTCCGCCGCCTTCACATGATCCTTGAGACCGGTCTCAAGCGTGGGGTCGGTGGTCAATTCTGCCAAAGCAGTCGTCCATGGCGTGGACTGCCCGCCGAAAATAACGGCATGCGGTTCGCTGCTCAGACGATTGAGGAAGAATGTACTGCTTGTCATAGTGTTCCTTTGCCTTCTTGTGTGCTGCACATGTTGAAACGTTCTGTTTCTTACTGTTGCGTGTATTGCTGTCTTAGATTGTGGTGTCATAGGTACTGCTGGTTGCGATGTCAGCGGTTTTGCTGCTTGCGATGTCGCTGCGCGTTCGCGTTAACACGGTTACAATGGTTGGTTCCCGTGATGCTTGTCGCTATGCGAGACGCGGCGCTTGGATGCGAGCATGGCAAGCGATTCCTCGATGACCTCCCGCGTCTGCTCTGGATCGATCATCGCGTCAATCTCTCCCATTTCAAGCGAAAGATTGGCATTCACCGTGCTTGCCTCATATTCATCAGCCAGCTTGCTGCGCAGAGCTTCGACATCCTGCCCCGCCTCCTTGGCTTTCTGCAGATCCTTGCGATGAATGATGTTGACCGCTCCCGTAGGCCCGAGTACGGCTATCTGCGATGTCGGCCATGCAAAATTCATGTCGGCACCGATGGATTTCGATCCCATGACGATGTAGGCGCCGCCGAATGCCTTGCGCAGGATGACGGTGACCATCGGAACCTGTGCGTTCGCATAGGCGTAGATGACCTTGGCACCGCGACGAATGATGCCCGCATGCTCCTGATCGCTGCCCGGCTTATATCCCGGAACGTCAACAAGGGTAACGACTGGCAGATTGAACGCGTCACACAGGCGCACAAAGCGGGCAACCTTCTCGGACGCATCCACATCAAGAATGCCAGCGCGCACATTCGGCTGATTGGCGACGATTCCGACCGGCTTGCCTGATATGCAGGCAAAGCCCACTACTGCTGACTGGGCAAACAGCTCCTGAACCTGCACGAATTCGCCGTAATCCACGATGGCGCGAATCACTTCGAGCACATCGTAAGGCTGACGGTCGTTCGCAGGGACGATGGTTTTCAAGCGCTTCGCGGCTTCATGCTCGGCATGACCGGATGCGTAGGCATAGGTGGGAGCCTTTTCGTCGCTGTTCGACGGCAGGTAAGCCAGCACCGTGCGCGTGTAATCGATGGCATCGGCCTCGTCCTCGCCAAGATAGTGGGCGACTCCCGATTGCGCATTGTGAACGTAGCCGCCACCGAGCTCATCCATGCTGATCGTTTCACCAGTCGCAGCCTTGACCACGTCCGGCCCTGTGACGAACATGTTGGAATTCTCTTTCGTCATGATGATCAGATCGGTCAGTGCCGGGCAATACACGGCACCACCAGCACAGGGTCCAAGAATGACGGAAATCTGCGGAATGAAGCCACTTGCCTGGCAGGTTTTGCGGAAGATATGACCGTATTGAGTCAATGCCGCAACGCCCTCCTGAATGCGGGCGCCACCGGAATCGATAAGGGCCACAACCGGGACCTTCATCTGCATTGCCATATCCAGCAGATGGCAGATCTTCAGCCCTTCGGCCTGGCCTATCGTGCCGCCACGCACGGAAAAGTCCTGCGCGTACACGCCCACCATGCGTCCATAGATTTTGCCGAAACCGGTCACGACGGCAGAACCGGCCTTGCCTTTGTTGATGTTGCCGCCTGAAAAGCGTCCCATCTCTTCGAAGGTGTCGGCGTCAAACAGCAGGTCGAGACGTTCGCGGGCCGTGTGCTTGCCCTTGCCGTGCTGCCGCTTGCGTGCCGTCGTTTCGGCTTCCCGTGCGAGCTGAGCCGCCTTGATGATGGCATCGCGAACGGGTTGCTTGATCTGAGCCTTGCTGTCGCCGTTCGAAATCTGCTCTACGGCAGCCTGCGCGGTTTCTCGTTTGATAGCTTCCACCGCTGCGGCCGCATCGGCCTTATTGGGCTTGCTTTGAGACTTGCCGTCTCGGGCATCACCTGAAACATCGGCCAAAGCATCGGCCTTGCTCTTCGAAGTTCTGCGAAGGATTCGTTCTTCGATTGCGCTCACAATGTCGGTCATGCTTCACCTCCTTGCTTGCCTGAATTCTGCGAATCCTCTGACTTGGCGATATCAAGCTTGACCAAGGTTTCACCCGGATCCACGCCATCGGCAACGCTGACCATGATCTTTGAAACTACACCCTTGGCTGGCGCGTACACGTAGTTCTCCATCTTCATGGATTCAAGGACCACCATCAGATCACCCTTCTCGACCTGCTGACCTTCCGCGACATTGATACGGGTGACTACCGCCTGCATTGTGGCGACGATAACGCCGGCTCCCTGCTGATTCTGGCTGGCCGACTGCTTGGTCACATCGTGCAGCCCTTGACCTCGAAGCGGCTGCGTTGCTCTGCGAGCGCCTCGGGAACTTGCCCCACCTACTTCCATGCCTGCGAACATGCCTTCGGGGAGTGCAAGCTTGACGCGCTTGTCATCCACCTCGATGGTGAAGGTTTCGACGCTTGTACGATCCTCGCCGGCCGCGTCGCTACCTGCTTCTCCACCATTGCTTTCAGGGGCAGACATTGAAGCTGGCTGACCGGTTGTGGTCGTCTTGGGTTCGACGTTCAGATAGTTGCGTTCGAGCCATTTGGTGGTGACGTCGAAGCTGTGGTCTTCTGCCGTAAACTCTGGATTCGTAAAAATCTTCTGGAATAGCGTTGCCGGTGTCGGCACGCCTTCGATGCTCATTTCTCGTAATGCTCGACGTGCTCGTGCGACTGCTCTGAGTCGATCCTGGGCTGTGATAATGACCTTGCCCATCATGGAATCGTCCTTGGGTGAAACGGTATCGCCAACCTCAACACCAGAATCGATGCGGATGCCCGGACCGGTTGGCCAGGTGATCGCCTCAAGCGTGCCCGAGCTTGGTGTCAGATTGGTCGCTGGATCCTCGCTGGTGATGCGCAGCTCGAAGCTGTGGCCGCGTGGTTCGGGAGCTTTGGTCAGTGAAGCGCCGTCAGCGATATCAAGCTGTTCACGAACCAGATCGAGTCCGCAGACCTGTTCGCTCACGGTGTGTTCGACCTGTAGACGAGGGTTCACTTCCATGAAGTAGACCTTGCCTCGGCTGACCAGAAACTCGCAGGTGCCCAAGCCCACGTATCCGGCCGTTTCGAACAGACGATGCGAGAAACCTTCAAGCTGGGATTTGACGTCGTCGCTCAGGAATGGGGCCGGTGCCTCTTCGACAAGCTTCTGGTTTCTGCGCTGCACCGAGCAGTCACGGGTGGAGTACACCGTGAAGTTGCCGTGGGAGTCGCGTCCTGACTGCGTTTCGACATGGCGAGCCTTGTCAACGAACTTCTCGATGAAGTAGTCTCCCAGATCGCCGCCCTGAAGAGCATCGTGATTCATGTAGAAGGCGCGCAGCTCGTCATCGTTGTGGATGGGGGTGATGCCTCTGCCGCCACCGCCATCGGCTTTCTTCATCATGACCGGATAGCCGTTCTGGTTCGCGAAGTCGAGCAGCACCCGCATATCGCTTACGGGTTCTGCGATACCAGGCACGACTGGAACCTTGGCTCGTTCGGCAACCTTGCATGCCGTGATCTTGTCGCCGAGTTCTTCCAACACATGCGGCGAAGGGCCTACCCAGGTGATGCCCGCGTCGATGACCTTGCGTGCGAAGGTTGGGAATTCCGAAAGGAAGCCATATCCCGGGTGCAAGGCGTCAGCTCCTGCACGCTTGGCGACGTCGACAATCAGATCTTCATTCAGATAGGTCTGCAGATTGGTGTCGCCCGGCAGCAGATATGCTTCGTCCGCCATCTGCGTGTAGGGCGCATTGCGATCCTGCTCGGCATAGACTGCAACCGTTTCGATTCCCATCTCCTGTGCTGTTCGCACCACTCGAAGGGCAATCTCACCGCGATTCGCGATCAACAGCTTCTTCATGACATCCTTTCTTCACTGCCTGTGCAGCTTGACAAACTTTGCATATGATGATTTCCCGCAGTGCTGCGGCACACGGACCGGCATGAACGTGATGCTGACGCATGATCGTTGGTTGCGTCATGCACGTTGCCGCTTCCCACCTTCACACATTCCCACCTTCACACTGTTAGGCGCTTGCATTGGAGAGCACCCCGACATCGGCTGTCGTGACCTCGTGGCGACGGCCATCATGTCCCAGAATGGTAAGCGAGGCATCATCGTTGATGGAAAGCGCCCGACCGATCAGCAGCTTGTCTGCGGCCAGATGTGCCTGAACCTGCTTGCCAAGCGTCCAGCTGCGCTGCCTGACTCGTTCCAACAGCCGGGGTACGGCCTCAGCAGGATCGCTCATGAAGCTACTGAATTCCTTGCGAAGATGACGCGTGGTGGTGCAGACGATTTCATCACGAAGCTCGGCGTATGGGGGCAATGGTGAGTACTGCAATTGCAGTGATGTGGACATGTCTATCGGAAGGTCTTCTTGGGCGACGAACAGGTTCATGCCTATGCCGATGACCAGCACCGCAGAATTCGTATCGCACGGAATCATTTCGCTCAGGATTCCCGCCAGCTTGCGTCCTTGGCAGAACACGTCGTTAGGCCATTTCAGCATGAATTGATTGTCTGGGTTCAATGCCTGCAAATCGTGCCTGTGGGCAACCTCGTCAAGCGCATCGATCAGCGCAAGCCCGCAGAGCGTCGTGAGCCAGCCTGAGAAGCGTGCATCAAGCAGTTCTCGGTTCACCGGCACTGCCCATGAGCTGAGCAATGATTCGCCGGGCTTATTGAACCAGGTGCGACCCTGCCTGCCTCGGCATTTGGTCTGCATGTCCGAAATGGCTATGCTGATGGGCAATCTGCGGTCGTCTTCAGCGTCGAAGTTCTGCGTTTCTGATTCAGATCGTTCAAACAGGTGTTCCACGCAATCGGATGCATTCGTGAATTCGCTTGCTGCAACTGCACGGGCAATCAATGAGTTGGTTGAATCAACGCTGTCAAGCAGCTTTACGGTTGATGCCACTTTCTCTGTTTCAGGGGCTGAAATTGGCCAGTTACAGTCTTGATAGGGCATGTTTTCCAAAGTATCAACAGACTATGGGGTTGCAACAGCCCCTAGGCTACAAATCGAGAGGCGTGATTTTGTATGATTCCACAAAAATCTGGAAAGTGCCGAAATCTAGGATGATGACCATTCGGTTGCCGCAGCGTTGGCTGTGCGCAGCTGGCTGGCTTAATGAAGCCAATAATCCGCCCTGTGGATAGCCCCGTGGATGTAGGGCTCCGCGAGGCGACCATGAACAGGAGGGCAAGGGATTGAATACATCGACAAAGGAAGCATCTTCTGAGGAACGTTCCAGAATTTTTGATAACAAAAGCCTGGCAAAGGTTGCAGTGTTCGCCGCTGTGATTTCTGCGATGAGCTTCGTGCGGATTGCCGTTGGTCCCGTTCCGATCACTCTGGAAAATCTGGGAATCATGCTGACAGGAGTCGTTCTTGGACCATGGCTTGGTGCGTTGTCGGTCATTTTGCTGCTTGCACTGACGGCTCTCGGACTGCCTTTGCTCGGTGGCACTGGCGGTTTGGCTGATTTCGTTGGTCCTGCCTCCGGCTATCTGCTCGGATTCGTCATTGGAGCGTTCGTCATCGGCCTTATCGCACATAGCGGGAAAAAGCTCAGCGCATGGAAAACCGCTCTGGCCTGCCTTGCAGGTGGCATGCTGATTCCATACATTTTTGGCATTCCAGTCACGGCGCTCGTCATCAATCAGCCGCTTCAGACCGCAGCATACAGCGCGCTCATCTTCATTCCGGGCGATATCGTGAAAATCATTGTCGCAACGCTTATCTCTTCTGCGCTGTGGAAGGCTTATCCAGCGGCATTTCCAGAAAAGCTCCTTGCACAATGATCGAATTCCGATAAAAAATAACGAGATTGCGAGTTTTGTTGCCTTTTCCAAGTATAAGGGTCCATTTTCATTGAATTTGGTGACGATATTTCAACGTTTTCAGCGTTGGTACTTCAACATTGTCGCAAAACTCGCAATCTCATTCCTAAACCACCGACTTTAACCAGCAAAGTGAGCATCGTGAAGATGGTAACGCCAGATTTCGAACACAACAGCACATCCGTGCACACGAATGCGCTCACCTATCGCGTTGGCGAGCGCTTGATACTCGATAATGTCTCATGCGAGCTGAGCGGGGCGAGCATTGCGATTTTAGGAACGAACGGATCGGGAAAATCGACCTTCCTTCGCCTTATTGACGGCTTGGAGCGCAGGACATCGGGAGACTTGCAGGTGCTGGGACTTGACCCATCACGCAAGGCCAAGGAACTCCACACAAAGATCGGCTTCGTCTTCACTAATCCCGATACACAGATCATCATGCCCACCGTTGCCGAAGACGTGGCTTTTTCATTGCATGGAGCAGCCATGAGCCACGAGGAAAAAGAGGAAAGAGTGAAAGAGCAGCTCGCAGAACTGCATCTCTCACAATTCGCCAATCAGCCGGCGCATTCGCTGTCTGGCGGTCAGAAGCAGATGCTCGCACTGGCGGGAATCCTGATACGAGAACCTCATATGCTGCTCGCCGACGAACCTACGACCATGCTCGATCTACCGAATGCAGAACGCATCTCACACATGCTGCTCAACAACCGCAACCGGCCAACGCTGATTGCCACGCACGATCTTGAACTGGCATCCCATTGCGAGCTTGCCATGCATTTCCACAACGGTCAGATAGTTGAAATCGATGAAAGCGGCAAGGTTATCGAAGACTATCGAAGATACTGCTCACGCATCAGTGCCGACATGCCGGGCACGCGGCTGGGAGGTAACGCATGATCGCCATGTACGTTCCCGGCCACAGCCTCTTGCATCGCTGCCCCGCCGGTTGGAAGATGCTCTTGATTTTCGTCATCTGCGCCATTCTGGCCTACCCTGAACTCCCCTTGTGGATCCTGGGAGTGCTGGCAGCCGCATGCGCACTGCTCTATTGCCTCAGCGAACTGGGTTGGCGCGTGTTCGCCAAGCAGCTGTGGATTTGTCGCTGGATTATCGCATTCACCTTTATAGCTCAGGTCTGGTTCACCCCGATTCAGGCGACCGCCTTCACCACCGCGCGTATCACGGTCATGGTGCTGTTCGCCGCATTGATGACGCTGACCACCCCGCTCTCTGAAATCTTTGGAAGCGTGGTGCGGATACTGCAACCATGTCGACGTTTCGGTGTGAACACCGACCGCATCGGCGTTGCCGTTTCTTTGGGAATCAGCGTGATTCCGATTATCTCCGCATCGATGAAAACCGTTCGCGAAGCAAGCCAGGCTCGTGGCGTGCGTACTGGCATCATCCTCGGCATTCAGGCCTGGGCCGTCCCGCTGATGGTTTTGGTGCTCAAGCAGGCCGACGAGCTTGCCGATTCTCTCGATGCCCGAGGAATATGATGCCGGATGCCTGACGCCGCAGTCAGGCCAGGTACTACAATCATGGACGATGAGTAACTCACGACATGATTCGAAATCACATCCTCGTTCCATTCTGAGCATTCTGCGTTGGGTTTGCATAACGCTGGTCTGCATGTGGATCGCACTGTGCACCTCAGTGGGGCCAATCTATAGGGCGAATGCCTCAATAACATCATATTCGTGGGTGAATGCGCTGATCTTCATCGCCACTCTTGCCATCACCTTGGGAATTGTCATCGCCGTCATGCGCTGGGCTTGCGCATATCAAGGCACGGTGAATTATTCCGCTTCGACGGCCGAAGCCCAAGGTCAGACTTCTTCGCACCCGAAGCTGATATCACCACTGGCATCACGACTGCGAGCATCGTTGCTCTGTCGTCGTCCAACTCGTCTCGCGCTGCGTGCCGTCTCGCGAGGATGGTCGAAGCTCACACCGTGGATCATGCGCTTCACATCGAACCGTCGACGTCTTTTCCTCGTTTTCGTAATCGGCTGGCTGTGGGCTGACGTGACGCTGCTCGCGGCATACGGCGCTGACATCCACTCGCAAATCAATGAATTCAACCTGTGGTGGGCGAACCTGCGCGGCGTGAAACTGCCGTATCTCCAAGGCTTCACGCAAATGGACATCTATCCGACAGCACACTATCTGTGGCCAAAGAATCCTACCTATCTCACCGATCAGCATAACTATCTGCTCACCCTGTTCTATGGGGCAGTAGTTGCAGTATTGCGAAAGCTGAGTGGATCAGACGATGCGGGCATCGTCGCGCTGGCTGCCATGCAGATGCTTTTCGCCGCATTCTGCTGCGCATCAACGGCGAATCGATTCTTTAATCATGGAATGCGAACGGGCAGCACGCACGCAGCATCCCCGCGATTCTCGGCATCGGCAGGCCCCAGACTCGCCATCATCGCGCTGTTCCTGCTGACCCCAATCAGTGTTTTCAGCACGATTTCAATCACCAAGTCGCCCGCATTCGCCTATTCCTTCGTATGGTGGATTGGCACTCTCTACGCTTTCTACCGCGCGACCCCGTTACGACGTTCCTTGCATGGCAGCGATGCCAACGCAAAGCCTGCGAATGGCAACATATCGTCAACGGCAACGGCACGCATACCACGCTCTCTGAAGATCGAACTGGCAGTCAGTTCACTGCTGATGCTGAGCACGGTGAAATATGGCGTGTATGTCGTTGTCGTTCAGCTTGTTCTCTCGCTGCTTGCTGACCGCCGTCATTGGAAGAGCTATGTGCTCTGCATGCTGGTTCCCGTTATCGCATTCGAAGCCTTGCTGATGAGTCTGGTCTCTGCAGGAGCCGTGATCCAGGGCGACCCCATCGAGGCGAAAGGCATTCAGCTACAGCAAATAGCCCGCGTTGCACAGCGAGATCCTGCGAACATTCCCGCTCAGGCGCGCCAGCAGCTCGAACCAATCCTTGATCTCGACACCATGGCCTTGCGATATAACCCGAACGATGCCGATCCGGTGAAATCGTCGGGCGGCACACACAAGCTCACCGTATACAAATGGCGAACGGTCACCGCAGCGGACATGACTCAGTTCAACAGCGCATGGCTTGCCATCGGCATGAAGAATCCGGTGCTGTACATCGATGCCTTCATGGCGGAATGCTATGGATATTTCGACGTGACTGACGTGCCCTACGTGTCGATGAACTACTACGTCAACAATGGATACGTCCAGGACTCAAGCACCTGGATCAAGAATTGGTCGCATACGTGGCGTGATAAGGTCGCGGGCTTCGCCTTTGTCTGGGGCAGGACTCCGGTGCTTGGATGGCTGACCAATGGAAACTTCTGGCTGGTGCTCTCATTGCTGCTTATCTGCATTGAATTCGCGCTCAAACGCTTCCGCGCGCTTTCGTACCAGACCACACTGCTGGTGCTGATAGGTGTGATGGTTTTCGCACCGGCCAATAACTATGACCGTCATATTCTGCCTCTGGTCTTTGTCTTCGGCTTCCTGACACTCGCTTTCGTCAAAGACACACAGGCACTGGCAGCTAGGGATGACGCTGCAAGCTCTGACGCTCTGCGGACCGCAAGGGATGGCAGACTCAGTGTGGAAACCACCGCAGCAGCGTTGCGCATCAGTCACACTCACTAAGCTGGTCACTATGAGTAGGCCAAAATCATCACGTTCCAGCGGCAATACCCTGGCAAAGGTCGCCCGTGACGCCGCTGCACTATTCAATCCTGAATTGCGCAGATCAGGGCAACGCGGTGATGAGGAGAATGCACGCGATTCGAAGAAATCCTCGAACTCTGCGCATAGTGCTGCCAAGGAAACCAAAGAATCCAAGAATCCCAAGGCTACTGGCAAACGCGCGGGCGAGCGGACGGGTAAGCGCGCCGAAAAGCGCGCCGACATCGACATTCAGGCAATGGAACAAACCGAGGACGCACAGTTTTCTGGCATGAATGCCGTCACCGTTGCAGACGATGCGCAGAAGGTTGAAAAGGCTGCCAATGACCTTCGACTCAAAACGAAGCATGATGCGCAGCCAAGACTTCCCCAAGAGGTTGAACAGGCACTGAGCAAAGCCCTGAGCCACCTCGATCATGATCTGGACTGGTACAAGAATCTGAGCGCTACCGACAAGAACCTTCTGACGCTCATCATTCGAACGGCCGTCGCGGATTTCATCGCATGGATGGCGCAATACCGCAAGTCCCCCGATTCGGCGACAGGACCGCGTCCTTCGACCGATCACATCTTCTTCGTCGCTCCCCTAGAATTCACCAAGGCTATCAGCCTGCATCAGGCGCTTGAGGTCACGCGCTTCATCGTCGATATTCTTGAACGCAATGTAGAGGGTTTCGCCGAAGAGGGCAACGAGCAGGAAATCCGCAACGGCATGCTCTACTATGCCCGTGAGGTCGCATTTTCTGCGGCATCGGTCTATGCCACATCCGCCGAAGCGCGAGGCGATTGGGATGCCCGCATAGAAACGCTTACCATCGAGGATCTGATCGATGGCGTCATCGACCATCAGGTTGTGGCCCGCATGAGCATGCTGGGATGGCCTGTGGACTACCATTGCTTCGCCGTTATCGGGCGACTTGCCGATACCAGCGAAATGGGTTCCGGCGTGACGCAGCGCCGCATGCGCAGCCTGATTCGAGGGCACGGCGCAGAATGCATGATGTCAAGCCATGACGAAATGCTCATAACGCTTATCGACCCTCGCGGCCACGGCTCACCCGAAGAGCTCTGCGAGCCGCTGCTTCGATATTTTGATGACAGTCCAGTATGTCTGGGACCGCTTCGCTCACATATCGAAGGCGCTTCTGAGACCATCCGTGCTTCGCTGAATACCGTCGCAGCCACGCCCGCACTGGTCGGCATGGATATGGCACACGGCATCCCCCGGCCACTGCGTGCCGACGATGCACTCCCCGAACGTGCACTGTTTGGCGATGACGAAGCCCGCAATGAGCTCTATACCAGCATTTATAAGACCTTGCGCAGCGACGACAGCGAGAACCCTCTGCTCAATACCTTGCAGACCTTCCTGCTTTCCGGCAGTTCCTTGGAAATAACGGCCCGTGAACTCAACGTGCATCCCAACACCGTACGCTATCGATTGAAACGTTCCATCGAAATCACAGGATGGGATCCTATGAATCCTCGCGAAGCTTATGTACTGCTCACCGCCGTGAAGATTGGCCTTATCATTGACGCGCGCAACGCTAACACCTCACACACCTCTCAAGAGTAAATACACTGCCTCTTTCGAAGAAGATTGGTGTGAGAGCGTTAATTGTGAACTTGGAAAAGTAGACAAGCCTTCAGCGGACCGATATCACATCATTGTGGGCGAAAAATGGCCCTGTTGAGAGCCTCTATACTTTGAAGAGTTCACAATGAGCGCAGTGTCTAGCTTGGTCGGGCTGCAGCTTCAAGGTTTTGCATATTTCATGGAGGCATGTTGATATACCGCTTGCACTGTATGTGTCCGTTGATGGGCAGGCACAGCACAATCAGACGACGACCAATCAGCTCAGCACACTTCTCACGAAAGTGCGACTCATAACAAGTATCAAGGGCTCTCCCAAGGGATGTCCGCGCGCTGTATCAGACCCATAAAACAGTGATGCCCAGCGGGTTGGCGCTGGGCATCAGAGTTACGAATACTGCGTTATCACGACAGGGTTATCACGACAGGATTGCTGGATCCAGAGGAATTCCTGGGCCCATCGTTGAGGTGATCGTGGCCTTGGTGATGTAACGGCCTTTGACGGTGCTTGGCTTCAAACGCTTGACTTCGTCGGCAACTGCCTTGAAGTTCTCGTCCAAATCGCCTTCCGCGAAGGAAAGCTTGCCGACCAGGAAGCTCAAGTTGCCGTGCTTGTCAACACGGAACTCAATCTTGCCGCCCTTGATGTCGGTAACAGCCTTGGCGACATCCATGGTGACGGTGCCGGTCTTTGGGTTTGGCATCAGACCACGAGGTCCGAGCACACGGCCGAGACGGCCGACCTTGCCCATCATGTCTGGGGTTGCAACGACTGCATCGAAATCAAGGTATCCGTCGGAAACCTTGGCGATCAGCTCGTCATCTCCAACTTCATCGGCTCCAGCTTCGGTCGCTGCAGTGGCCTGTGGGCCACGAGCAAAGACGATGACCTTGGCGGTCTTGCCGGTTCCGTGAGGAAGATTTACAGTTCCACGAACCAACTGGTCGGCCTTGCGAGGGTCGACGCTGAGACGGTACACAGCCTCGACGGTCTCGTCAAAACCGCGCTTTGGCAGGCTCTTCAGCAGAGCAATTGCCTCGTTCGCAGTGTAGAGATTGTCGCGATCGACCTTTTCGGCCGCCTCGCGGTATTTTTTAGAACGCTTTGCCATCTGCTTCTCCTATTCAGCAGTCGCGGTGCGGGCTAGCGCGGCCCTACCGCTTGAACGAATGTTTCAGTCGGTAACCGTGATGCCCATTGAGCGTGCGGAACCTTCGATGATCTTCATTCCGGCTTCAACATCGCGAGCCGAGAGATCAGCCATCTTGGTTTCTGCAATTTCACGAACCTGTGCCTTGGTCACTGAGCCAACCTTGGTCGTCAGAGGGTTTGCTGCACCCTTGTCAACGCCTGCGGCCTTGCGAAGCAGGTCAGCAGCCGGTGGGGTCTTGAGCACGAAGGTGAAGGTGCGATCTTCAAAGACCGTGATTTCGACAGGAACAACCTGGCCCATCTTGTCTTTGGTGGCATCGTTATATGCCTTGCAGAAGTCCATGATGTTCACGCCATGTGAACCCAGTGCTGGGCCCAGCGGTGGAGCAGGATTGGCTTTGCCGGCCTGAATCTCGAGCTTGATAAGCGCAGAGACTTTCTTCTTAGGAGCCATATTCCGGTTCTTCTTTCTGTAAAGCGGTTCTAACGGAACGGTCAGGTTCCTCCCGCAACTTACCTGTATTTCTTGTTGAGCCAAAAGAGGCTCAGAGCAACTTATCAAGTATGCATGCAGTACCCGACAAACGCAAGCTATGAAAAACGGACGCAAGGTGCATGCCTTGCGTCCGTCTGAAAAGCTTCAGAGCAATCGAATCAGGAAATCTTCTCGACCTGGTCGAAACCAAGCTCGACCGGCGTATCTCTGCCGAAGATGGAGACCAACACCGTAAGCTTCTGGGTGGCTGGCTCAACTTCGGAGACAACGGCAGGCATCGTCGAGAATGGACCCTCGGTGACGGTAACCTGATCGCCAGCCGCGAAGGAAACCTCAACTTTGCGCTTCTTGGCTGCCGCAGGCTTGTCGCCCGATTCCTTAAGAGCCTCGGACGCAATCATCGGAGCCATCATGTTGACGACCTCTTTACGTGACAACGGCGCAGGCTCACGCGATGGGCCAACAAAGCCGGTCACGGCTTCGGTTTCGCGAACGATGCGGCGCGCATCCTCGTCAGGCCACATGCGAATAAGCACATATCCGGGAATGCGGACGCGGGTGACGATCTTCTTGCCTTTGTCGGTATGCTTCTCGACCTCTTCCATAGGAATCTCGACCTGGAAAATCTTGTCTTCCAAACCGAAGGAAGTCACTCGGGATTCAATGTTGGCTTTGACGCGCTTCTCATAGCCTGAATAGGTATGCAGCACATACCATTTACCTTCGAGCGTGCGCAGTTGCTTGGAGAAAGCCTTGACGGCCCGCTCCCCTGCGTCTCCCTCTTCATCGGCCTCTTCAGCAGAGTCATCGGCTGGTTCAGCATCCGCCGCATTCTCGGAAGGCGTGGTAGCAGGTTCCGCTTCGGCAGTAGTATCGATCATTGGATCATCTGCTGACTCAGCAACGGCCTCCGTGTGCGGATTGACTGACAGATCGGCGGTTGTGCCGGAAGTCACATCGCTGGCGGGATTATCGTCGTCCGTTGTCTTGGGAAGTTCATCGACCTGCTCCTGAGGCTGATCGGTAGAAACTGCTGGATCCCCTTCCAACGGTTCCTTATCGGTAGCTAGACCGTTCTCGAATTGCCGAGCATCATTCAATGCCTCGTCGGCAACCGGAGCCTCGTTATCGATGTTTTCTTGTTCATCAGTCATTCAAATATCACCTTTATGAGATTGATCTCAGCCGAATACCAAAAGCACGAGCTTACCAAGCCCTATATCCATAACAGTTACGAACACCATGAGAATCAGCACGAAGACGAATACGGCAACAGACCACAGCAACAAATCCTTGCGTGTCGGTGTCACAACCTTGCGCAACTCGTCAATGATCTGCTTGATGAACTGGCCAATGCGCATGAAGAAGTTGGGCTTTGGGTCCTGATCTCCAGACCGTTGTGACTTCGCCATATCTGTCCTTCGTTCGCAATTATCGACTTACTTTGCAGGGAAGGCGGGACTCGAACCCACAACCTACGGTTTTGGAGACCGTTGCGCTACCAATTGCGCCACTTCCCTAAGTGAACTTTGCCCATACTACTCACCTCGCTGGAGATTTTCGTCTCGTTGGGCAAAACCGCCAAATCGACAGTTTAGCGTTCAAAATGCATTTCGTCCACTTGACATCGCGTCCGCTGCGAAGTTTCCTGATTTTGCATTGCGAATCGGCACCTGACCCGGCAAGGAGGGCGGTTGATGTTTCAGGCCTCAGCCCAAGCCTTGAACCGTCTGATGCCTTCGATCAGATCCTTGTCGTCAAGCGCGTACGAGAATCTCAGATAACCTTGCGCGCCGAAGGCCTCGCCGGGCACGGCGGCAATATGCGCCTCTTCGAGAAGCAAGCCTGCAAGATCGGCTGAGGAGCGTGCGACGGCTGCATGCGGGCCGTGAGGCTTGTTCAGCAGACCTGTCACATTGCAGAAAGCGTAGAATGCTCCCGTTGGGTTCGGGCAAAACACACCTGGAATCTCATTGAGCATCGATTCGATATGCTGCCGCCGAATGTCAAAAGCCGAACGCATGCTTGCGACGGCGCTTAGATCGCCCGAGACTGCAGCCAATGCAGCGCGCTGGCTCACATCCGACACATTGGAACTCAGATGCCCCTGGAGTTTGGAGACTGCCTGTGCGAAGTACTGCGGTGCAATGAGCCAGCCGACTCGCCAACCGGTCATGGCGAAGGTTTTGGCGACACCGTTGAGAACGATGAGCTGTTCGCGACATTCGGGGACTTCCGCACCAATATGGCATGTCACGGTATTGCCATAGGTCAGGTGCTCATATATTTCGTCTGAAAGAATCCATATATGATGCTCGATGGCCCAATGAGCTATGTCACGGGTCGTTTTCGCATCCCAGACCGAACCGCAGGGGTTGGATGGCGAATTGACGATAATCGCCTTGGTCTTCTCAGTGCGAGCGGCCTCAAGCTGTGCGACCGTTGGCACGAAACCATCATCGACTGATGCAAGAACGCTGACCGGCTTGCCGCCCGCCAGCTTGATCATCTCGGGGTAGCTTGTCCAATACGGGGCAGGAACGATAACCTCATCGCCTGGATTGATCAGCACCTGCAGTGTCTCATACACCGCCTGCTTACCGCCATTGGTCACCACAACCTGCACAGGGTCAACGGCATATCCCGAATCGCGTTCGGTTTTCTTGGCGATAGCCGCTCGCAGTTCAGGAAGACCTGCGGTTGGCGTGTACCGGTGATTCCTTGGATCCTGACATGCCTGAGCAGCGGCATCGACTATATATTGTGGGGTCGGGAAATTAGGTTCCCCCGCGCCAAAGCCTATGATGTCAATCCCGTCGGCTTTCATTGCCTTTGCCTTGGTATCAACTGCCAATGTTGCGCTCGGCGCAACGTTTTGAATGCGATTGCTCAGAGTTTGCCATGCTTGTGCGGTCATGCCTCACACTGTAGCCCGCCGACTAGAAATTCACCCTCAAATCCGACTCCAAACTTCGACACTTCGAGTTTTGCGACAATTGTGGAGTATAACCACCTAAAATCATTGGTTTTGAGGCCCACATTTCACCGTTTGTAGTGGTTGATACTTCGCAATTGTCGCAAAACTCGCAATCGTGGCTTGATTGACTCATACCAGCACGAGATTATCGCGATGAACGAGCGGATGCGCGTATTCGGCACCGAATTCATGCTTGAGTTCTGATGTATTCTTGCCGAGCATCTGGGCGATCTCTTCGGAATCGAATGAAGACAGTCCCTTGGCTAGATGATTGCCCTCTTCGTCGCATATCCACACAGGGTCTCCAGCCGAAAACTCTCGATCCACGGCGACGACGCCCGCTGCAAGAAGACTTGCCCTGCCGCCACGCACCGCCTGTGCCGCACCATCATCGACGATGAGTTCACCACGAGGTGCGGCAGCATAGCCAATCCACAGTCTGCGCGAGCTGCCACGGTGACGAATCGGCGCGAATGCGGTGCCGACCGGATCGCCCAACATGGCAGGTCCGGCGTTCTCAGCCTTGGTAAGCACGGTGGGAATGCCCGATGCTGCAGCGACGTGAGCCGCTTCAAGCTTGGTGACCATGCCACCCGTGCCTAAGTCTGAACCCGAACCTGAAACTCGTATCTTGTCCAGAATCTTTTCCACGTTAGGGACATAATCCAAACGTTTGGCACCCTCTTCGCAAGGGGGCGCGGTATAGAGACCATCAACATCGGTGAGCAACACCAGAGCATCGGCGCGAACCAGGTTGGCGATCAGAGCAGAAAGACGATCATTGTCGCCAAAACGAATTTCATTGCTTGCCAGAGCGTCGTTTTCGTTCACGATTGGCACCACGCCAAGCTGAAGCAGACGCTTCAAGGTGCGCTGGGCATTGCGATATTGCACGGACCTGATGGTGTCAGCTGCCGTAATCAGAATCTGACCTACACGGATTCCATATCTTCCAAACGCCGCCTCGTAATGGGCCATCAGCAGTCCCTGTCCCACGGAGGCCGTGGCTTGCTGCGTGGTGACATCGGCCGGTCGGGCATCAAAGCCAAGCGGCCCGAAACCGGCTGCGATGGCACCGGAAGAAACCAGCACCACATTCGCACCCATCCGACGAACCTCGGCAAGCGCTGCAACCAGTGCATTCAGCCTTGCCACATCGAGATGACCCGTTGACGACGTAAGCGAACTCGAACCAACCTTGACCACGACGGTTTTTGCCTGAGCCACGCTCGAACGCACTTGCGCCTGGGACGGTGTGGTCATGCTCAAAAGCCTCCTCGAATTACTGTCTGACGCCGACAATCGCAGATACGACGAACGTCAATCCCACAATAGCGTGATTACTCGTTATCGCCACTTTGCTCGTCACTTTGCTCGTCATTACTTTGAGCGTCACTGCCGCTGAGCATGCTGCCCTCGTCATGAGGATCATCCTGAACGGCTGGATCAGCCCAATGGCCTGCCTTGCGCTCCGCCATCATGGCATCTCTGACGGCCTGCTTGGCATCCATCATCTCGTGATATTGCTCGCGTCGTTCCGAGTTGGTCCTTCTGCGAGTTCGGCCAGACTGGTCTTCGAGACGCAAATCCTTGCCGCGCGAGGCCATCGGCTCGCCATCAAGCATTTCAGCCCCTGCAGCGATGGTCGGATCCCAATCGAATGCAACGGCATTCCTGCCCGTGCCGATATGAACCTCATCGCCCGGACGCGCGCCAAGTCTGCGCAGGGAATCCTCGACTCCGAGCTTGGCCAGACGATCAGCGAGATATCCCACAGCTTCGTCATTGTCGAAGTTCGTCTGCATGACCCAACGTTCAGGCTTGACACCGGTTACGGTGAACCAGTGATTGCCGTCACGATCCTGCTCGCGCTTGATATCGAAGTCAGTGCTGAATCCACCTTCATCGGATCTTCTGCTGCGACGACCCGTCTCCAGCGGCTTGATAAGCACTCGCTCTTCCTGAGCGTCCTCTTCCTTCGCCTGAATCGTCTTGCGCAATTCATCGACAAGCGAGGCAAGCGCGAACTTGAGCTCCTTCAAGCCCTCATGTGATGCCGTTGAGATGATGAAGGTGCGCAATCCCATCTTCTCGAACTCGCCGCTCACGAACTGGGCCAGTTCCTTGGCCTCAGGCACATCGGCCTTGTTGAGCAGAATAAGACGTGGACGTTCGGCAATCGGAATCACGCCGAGCGGCAGATCAAGGCTTTCCGCATACTGAGCAAGCTCATGCTCAATCGTCGTATAGTCCGCCACGGGGTCGCGGTCAGGCTCCATGGTCGCGCAATCGATGACATGAGCGATGATTTCCGTGCGTTCAATATGGCGCAGGAATTCAAGCCCCAGCCCCTTGCCTTCCGAGGCACCGGGTATGAGCCCTGGGACGTCGGCAATCGTGAAACGCTGGTTGCCCGCCTCGACCACACCGAGATTGGGCACCAAGGTGGTGAACGGGTAGTCCGCAATCTTCGGCTTCGCAGAGCTCAGCGCGGCAATCAGGCTGGACTTGCCCGAGCTTGGATATCCGACCAAGGCGACGTCTGCGATGGACTTCAGTTCGAGAACGACATCGCGTTCCTCTCCAGGCTCACCGAGCAATGCGAAACCCGGTGCGCGACGTGTTTTGTTGGCCAGCGCACGGTTGCCAAGCCCCCCATTGCCACCTCTTGCAGCCACGAAGGTATCGCCGATATGTCGCAGATCGGCAAGCAGCGCACCTGGACGCTTCTGCTCTCCAGAGCCTCCCTTGGCAGTGAAGACAACGGTTCCGACCGGCACCGGCAAAATCACGTCGCCGCCATCGCTGCCATCCTTGTCGTCGCCAAGACCCATGGTTCCTGAGTCGGCCGTGCGATGAGGCATGAAGCGATAGTCCAGAAGGCTCGTGGAATTCGACTCAGCGCGAAAAATTACGGAACCGCCCTGACCGCCGTTACCACCATTCGGGCCAGCGAGCGGCTTGTACTTCTCGCGTCGGATGGACGAGGCTCCATTGCCACCATCGCCACCTTTGACATGAACCGTCACACGGTCTACGAATGAGCTCATAACGTTTAACCTTAATCAAGAGAACACATACAAAGAATATTCAACCAGCACATGTAATCAAGCAACATATGCAAAAGGCCGCGCCTTCACCGGGCGCGGCCTAAAAAATCAACTGTGGTCAGTCTGAAACCACATCAACGGTCTTGCGATCGCGACGAACTCCAAACTGAACGCTGCCATCAGCCAGTGCGAACAAGGTGTGATCCTTGCCGATACCGACGTTCTGACCCGGGTGGAAGTTGGTGCCGCGCTGACGAACAATGATGTTTCCAGCAACAACGGCTTCTCCGCCGAATTTCTTTACGCCGAGGTACTGCGCGTTTGAATCGCGCCCGTTGCGAGAAGCGGAAGCGCCCTTCTTATGTGCCATCTTGTTTCCTTTCCCGAAAAGTCCGAATGCCCCGTATCAGGCGATTGCGGTGATTTTGACGGAAGTAAGCTTCTGACGGTGACCCTGCTTGCGTGCCACGCCAGTCTTGTTCTTGAACTTCTGAATGTGAATCTTAGGTCCCTTGGCCTCATCATCCACAACCTCACCGGTTGCAGATACCTTAGCGAGATCCTTGGCGGCTACCGTTACCTTGGTTCCGTCGACAAGCAAGGCCACTGGGAACTCAACGGTCTCACCGTTTGCCTTGTTAAGACGGTTGACGGTGATGATATCTCCGACCTCAACCTTTTCCTGATGGCCACCGGCCTTCACAATCGCGTACATTACCCTACCTTGCCTGTTCTGAAAGCTATATCTCTGTCTAGCAATCTACCATCATGGACGAACAGTCTATGACAGGCATGGCTAGACACCGACTATCAAACATACACGCCCCTCTGTACTTACGTCAAGTTCTGTTCGTATTGTTCAGCCGAGTGAGCGTGTAGTGCTCGAATCGTTCCCTTGCAGCTATTCCTCGTCGCTCTCAGGCTCGGTGGATGCGGCTTGAGCGGCAGCGGCGATTTTCGCCAGCTTCGCCTTCACATCAGGAGATGACACTCCCGAACCACCCTGCTCCTGGGTCTCATGGTGAGCATGCTTGGTCTTGACGAAGGGATCGCCACCCTTAAGAGCATAGGGATCGCCATATGATGCAGAAATGGTGGGCTCGTCATGAAGGATGAAACCTCGACCCTTGCAAGTCGGGCATTCCTCCGAGAACGCCTCGACCAGCCCCTGTCCGACACGCTTTCGCGTCATCTGAACAAGACCGAGGGAGGTAACCTCGGCAACCTGATGCTTCGTTCTGTCTCGAGCAAGGCATTCAAGCAGACGCTTGAGCACAAGATCACGGTTCGCCGGCATCACCATGTCCACATAGTCGATCATGACCATGCCACCGATGTCACGCAGCCTCAGTTGGCGGGCTATCTCTTCGGATGCCTCAAGATTGCAGCGCGTAACCGTCTCTTCAAGTGACTTGCCCTTGCCGATGTATCGGCCGGTGTTCACATCGATCGTCGTCATGGCCTCAGTACGGTCGATCACGAGCGAACCGCCTGAAGGGAGATAGACCTGACGTTCCATGCCCTTGCGCAGCTGCCCGTCGATATGCCATGTGTCGAAGACATCGGCACCCTGATGGTCGGCAGGTTCCCATTTGGTCAGTCGACTCTTCAAGTCAGGAGCCATCGAATCAATGTATTCCTCGATGCGCTCATAGACCTTGTCGCCTTGAACGATAAGTGATTGGAACTCGTCGTTGAAGATATCGCGGACCACGCGAATCGCAACGTCCGGCTCACCCTGCAGCAGCTTCGGCTTCTTGAGGATAACCGTGGTCTTGCGCTTGCGATCAATGATTTCCCACTGCTTCATAAGGCTTTCAAGATCCTTGGTGATGGCCTCTTCCGTCGCATTCTCTGCAGCGGTACGAATGATCACACCCATATCCTTCGGCGCGATTCTGGCAACGATAGACTTCAGCCGAGTGCGTTCGCGCTCGGTCAGCTTGCGACTTACGCCAGTCATGCCGCCCGATGGCACAAGCACGAGGAATCTACCCGCAAGCGTCACCTGAGAAGTCAGGCGTGCACCCTTGTGTCCAATCGGATCCTTGGTGACCTGCACGAGCACGGGATCGCCCGATTTGAAGGCAAGCTCGATTCTGCGCGGCTGCCCTTCCAACCTGGTGGTGTCCCAATTCACTTCGCCCGCATAGAGCACGCCGTTTCGTGCCTGCCCAATATCGACGAATGCGGCTTCCATGCTGGGCAGGACGTTCTGCACGCGTCCGATATAGACGTTGCCGACTGTGGCAACCTCCTGAATGTCTGAAACGTAGTGTTCAACGAGAATATCGTCTTCAATCACCGAGATCTGCGTATGCTGTTCCTTTTCGCGGACCACCATCTCACGCTTCACGTTTTCACGACGCGCCAGGAAGTCCTGCTCAACGAGCTGCATCTGGCGGCTTCGGTCACGACGATTGTCACGACGGCGCTGGCGCTTTGCCTCAAGTCGCGTGGAACCTTGAATGTCGGTTATCTCGTCAATGTATTGCTGCTTGCGAGAGCGCCTTGGCGTCGAAGCGCTCTCTTCGGAACGTGACGATTCAGCGGATTTGGTGGAACGTCTTCTTCTACGACGACGGGTGCCTGTGGTTTCATAGCTGCCATCATCATCGGATTCGCCTTCGCTATGGTGGCGGTGGCGGCGACGGATGCCACTGAGCTGCTCGTCATCACGATCTTCCTCGTCATAATCGTCATCACGCCCATGACGCTTGTCTCTGAAAGAATCCTCCGACTCATGATCGCGTAGGTTGTCGTCCTCGTCACGTCCGTTACCATGACGATCGTTCTCTGTGCGACTGTTCTCGGTGCGGCTGTCTTCGTCCTTGCGAGCGCCACGGTTGCGGCGACGCTTCGAAGCTCTGGATAGTCTGAATTCGTCCTCGTCGATTGGCGCATAGTGAATCTCGTCGTATTCAAGATCCTCTTCGATGTGCTCGACCTCTGCAGCGGCGCGACGCTCCTGGGCATTGAGCCGCTGCGTGCGCTTGCTGCGCGACTCATGCTGGCTGTCTTCCTGCACATGGCGCGAGCGGCGGCTTCTATGCCGAGACTCGCCTTGCTCCTGCTCGTCCTCGTCTGCGCTGGATGACGCCGTTTGTGAATCCTGCTCGTCAGCATGGGTATCGTCATTGCCACGATTGGATCCGTTGTGTTCACGCGAGCGTCTGCTCCGTCTTTCGCGCCTGTCGGAATTCTGCCTGTCAGAATTCGTCGTATCTTCGGGCTCTTCAGCTTGCCCGTCGGCTTCCCCATCGACATCAGAGCTATTGTGCCTTGATGTTTCTGCGGGGATCACTGGTTCCTGGAAGAGCAGTGATGTCATGGGTCGAGCTGCTGCGGGCGCATGGTGAGATGCAGTGGTTGACAGCGATTCAACGGCCTCTTGCGCCCTCGACTTTCTTTCGACGGCGTTATCCTTCTTGGATACGGCCTTGTTCGAATCGATATCGTTGTCATCAACGGCGGCCTTGCGGCTCTGTGTGGCAGGTGACTCAAATTCGAGCGCATCCAGACGCTTGGTACGCCGACGCGTTCTCGTCGGGGTATGCGAAGCTTCGCGTTGTGCAGACTCGTGCTTCTCGGCTCTGCCCTTCACGGCAGTGCTTGTTGCAGGAGCGCTCTTTGCCGATGCATTCTTTACGGATGTGCTCGTGTCTGGAGCCTGTTGTTCAGACTCCTGATTCTCGACACGGACCGGCACATGCGCATTTGCGGCTCCGGCAACGCGGACGACGCGTCTGCTGACTCTGCGGCGACGTGGCTGCTCGGGTTGTTCCGAACGCTGCGTTGGTGCTGACTGTTCAGTTGTATTAGTGATATTGGTCAGGGTCTTGTTCTCGCCAAGACCCTCTTCTTGCGAATTGGGCACGATGCTCCTTGCGGCATGCTGCATCATGCCACTCTCCGTGTCTTCAGGATGCTCACTCTACGCTCTCACCGTAGCTGCGTAATCTACGCTCCTTGAAGACTCCATTAAAAAGTCGTCCTAAACAAAGGCGGACACCGTCGCCTGCTTCACGTTCCACAATCTGCGTTTCACAGAGATTGCAGGGGGATCAACGCCTTGCTAGTTGGTGATATGCAGAATCACCAACTTCAAGTATTGCACACACCTGCATTCTGCGAGTCACATTGGTGTAAGTTCTCTACAAACGTGGCGTAAATCACTGCGGTCTCACACGCTTCGAAGCTGAAGGAAGGATTCCATGAAATTCGGTTACAGATTCGACACGATTCGATGAAATTTCGGCTATGACAGCCATTTCGTCAGAATATCGGTCATGGTGTATAAATCATCGACGGGAACCTGCTCGTCATGCTTGTGCGCCAGCAGAGGATCCCCTGCGCCGAAGTTCACGGCCGGTGTGCCAATCTGAGAGAATCGGGCGACATCCGTCCACCCCATCTTTGCACGAGCTTCCTGCTGGGTCTCTTCCATAACCAACTGCGCCAGGGATTTGCTGAGAGGTGCATCCATTCCCGGTCTCGCCGATGGCGATTCGTCATGCATCACGATGCCATACCCTGCAAAGATGCCACCAGGAGCCTTCACTTCCTCAGAGCCGAGCTGAATGCCGCTTTGTTCGCCAAACATCAGACTTTTGGCTTCCTCTATGGATTTGTCCGGTGCGAAGCGGTAGTTGACATGCACTCTGCATTCCTCGGGAATCACGTTGGTGCCACTTCCACCGGAAATCATCGTTGCGTTCAGCCCCTCCTGATATTCGAGTCCGTCTACGGTGAATGCACGCGGTTCGAAGGCATTGAGACGGTTCAGGATGTCGGCAGCCTCATGGATGGCGTTTCTTCCCATCCATGCTCGGGCAGAATGCGCGGCGATGCCATGGGTTATCACATCGAAGCGCATCGTTCCATTGCATCCACCCTCGATGGCGCACGATGTCGGCTCGCCGATGATGGCGAAGTCGGCCTGAATCCAATCAGGGTGCGCCTGCGCTACCTTACGCAGACCATTATGTTCGGCAGCGACCTCTTCGTGGTCATAGAACACGAAGGTCAGGTCATATGTGGTATCCGTCAGCGTCGCCGCGAGATAGAGCATCACGGCATCGGATGCCTTCATGTCGGCCGATCCCCTGCCCCACATCACTGGCGACGATGGATGCGCCTGCGCGATCTCTGGGCGAATCAGCGAATCTCCCGGTTCAAGCCAGCGCGGCGGAAAGTTGTGAATCACTGGAACGGTGTCAAGATGCCCAGCAAGGACCACGCGCGCATCACGATTGCGGTGCGTCAAGGCAACAACCGTGTCACCGAGGCGACGCACCTCAAGATGCTGCTGCGTTCGAAGAAAAGTATCGACGGCATCAGCCAATGCATGCTCGTCGTCACTCACCGAATATATGTTCATGATCTGTTCGAATATGGCATCGAGCTGACGGCGTTCTGATGATCGAGTATCGAGGGTGATGGCCGTTGCGGAACTATCTGAGGAAGCATGCATGTACACATCGTAGCGCGTCGCCAATCATTTGTGCTCAACCACCTGCGCTCAATCAACTGTGCTCAACCACCTGTGCGAATTGCAGTAATTCCGCCATTCTGTGAGACAGGCAGACGGCAAGGCTTCGGTTGCACCTATAGTTGTGCTAGTTCACAATACGGGAGATTCATCAATGCTTGGTCTGTTAAGCGCAATGCAGGGCTTTTGCATCATCGGAATCGTCATCTTTGTCGGTTATATCGCTTCCCGGTACCGTATAGGCGGTCCAACGGCGCAGATGGTGCTCAACCGTTTCAGTTTCTTCGTTTCGAGCCCCTGTCTGATGTTTGCCGTGATGGCAAAGCAGCCGCTGAAGGTCATCGTTCATCCGAGCATCATCATCGCGTTCTTCTCAGCCGTGATAGTCGGCGGCTTGTTCATTGTGCTCAACAAGCTGTTCTTCCATATGAATGCCGCGGACACGACCATAGGTGCACTGAATTCCCTCTATCTGAATTCAAATAACATCGGGCTTCCCGTAGCCACATACATTCTTGGCAATCCAGCATTGGTCGCACCCATTCTCGTGATGCAGCAAGCTCTGTTCACGCCTATCGGACTGACAACCCTCGATGTGAGCACGAAGGGCAAGTTCTCGCTGAAAGCCGTGCTTCGTCAGCCACTGCACCAACCGCTGCTGATCGGTTCGCTCAGCGGCATTCTGATTTCAGCAATCAACGCCTACAGCGGGCACTTCGTCATCCCTGATTTTCTTTTCAAACCGATTGATATGATCGGCGATTCCGCAGTGCCCATGATTCTGATGGCTTTCGGCATGTCGCTGCGAGGCAGCCAGCCCATGCGCAAGGGCACGAACCGCAGAGCAACCGTGACAGTCGTGATGCTGAAGAACGTCATCATGCCCATCGTCGCCTTCATCATTGCTTACTTCTTCATGGGCTTCCGTGGCGTAGAACTCTATGGATGCGTGGTGCTCGCAGCGCTGCCGACCGGCCAGAACGTCTATAACTATGCAGCCCGATACAACGTCGGGCTAACATTCGCGCGTGACGGCATACTCGTCAGCACCATCACATCGCCGTTAATCATTGCGATCATTGCCGGAGTGCTGAGCTGAACCGAGCTGACTGTTCAACATGCGGCGTGAAATCTCCTGCAAGCGTTCGGCGAATTCGTTCCAGTCTTTCTGCAGCGGGGAAATCAGCTTGTACTGCGCGACATCCTTGAAAGGAACCCATTGCACTTCAAGGCTCTCGTCATCATTGGCCTTGGGAACCACGGTGTGACCTGGCTTTTCGAATGCGAACACGGTCGTGTACCCCCAAGGACCGTGATCCTCAAGATACGAGCCTTCGACCTCGATATCGTCTGGGCGAATGTTGGCTTCTTCGAAGCTTTCGCGCAAGGCACCTTCCAAAGGGCTCTCGCCGTCGGATGTGGCACCTCCAGGTGCTCCCCAGGTACCGCCCTCTGCACTCCACAGCGCACGATGCTGCAACAGTATGTCCGTCACCTCGCCGGTCTGCTCGTTGCGACGGGCGAGCAGCACTCCTGAAGCGCCGTTCAAGCCCCAGTGACGATGGCCGCACAGGCATTCAATCCAGCCATCTCCAGGCTGATGCACGTTGTCCTTGGGAGCAACCGGATTATCGGGATTCGATGGGCTCTTGTCTTCACGGGTCAGATTCCACAGATCCGTCCATGCGATTCCCAGACTCTCGATCATGCCTCGCAAGGTGGGAACGCTCAGACCGATGACACCGCTTGGATCGCCTTGGATGCTGGCGATGAACGCGCTGCCGAAACCTTCAAGCGTGAACGATCCGGCAACTTCCAATGGCTCGCCGGTGGCGATATATGATTCGATGTCATCGTCGCTCAACTCGCTAAACGTCACTTGCGCAGAGCTCACGGCGTGGAGTTCCTTCCCGCTTGCCAGATCGATCAGGCAGTGGCCCGTCCACAACGTTCCGGTCTTGCCGCTCATCAGGCGCAGACGTGCGCGAGCGCGTTCCTTGTCATGAGGCTTGCCGTAGGTAATCCCATCGAGGGTGAACATAGAATCGCAGCCGACCACCAGTGGGCCAATCTCCATCGTCGACATACCCTGCTGAGACTCGATTGCCGCCTGCATCGATTCGACGGCGCTGATTGTGCCGTGCCCATCCTTGAGTGGCGTGCTGATCTGGCGGTATCCGCGAGCATTCCTGGCCGCTTCCTTGACTGCCTTGAAGGATTCTGCGACGGTTTGCGCCTTGACACGCGACAGTGCGGCAACACGTTCCTGAGCCGGAATCTGATCCGGATTCACGTTCTGTCGCTTCGCCATGTCGAGAATCACCGAACGCTCGTCAACATGCGAATCGCGGATCATCGGGCATATACCCGCGCTATACAGCAAGTCACGTCTTGGACGTGAATGGGATGCCAAAATCAGCGGTACTGCCATTGTTCTCCTCTTATACACACATGTCGTGCATTTCAATCGTCGTCGGGCAACATCAATCCGTTACCAATATCTCTGTCCAACACGCTGCCCATGCTGCCCAACACGCTGCTTCAATCTCTGCTTACGCGCACGCCCTGCGAATCAATCGGAAGGTTGAGCAGATTCCAATGCCCGGATTCCAACTGTTCCCCCGCGAGCTGCTTCAATTCCTGACTGATTTCGCCATAATGCAGCACGATTACGCAAGGGCCTGCACCAGAAATCATAGCCGCAAAGCCATGAGCTCGCAGCGAATGCATCAATGCAGCCGACTGGGGCATCAACGATGACCTGTAAGACTGATGCAAACGGTCCTGCGTGGCGTAGAACAGCAGCTCGTTGGAGCTGTCCCCATCTGCAGACTTCATCGCGGCAGGCAGTAGCCCTGCGCGAGAGACGTTGAACACAGCATCTGCATAGGGAACCTTGTCAGGAAGGCTCTTTCGTGCCTTGCTGGTCGAAAGGGAAAAGTCGGGTACGAACACATAGGCGGCCACTTCAGGCGAGACTAGATAGTTGACCGTGTGGAAGCCTTCGACGAAGGAAGAACCATGAATCGCCGTTTCACTGACATGCTGAGGTCTCTCGTCATCACTGGGGCAACAGTGCCATGAGAACGTCAATCCTCCATAGACCGCAGGTGCCACATTATCGGGATGCCCCTCGGCCTCTGCCGCGCGCGTGAATACATACTCGCGGTCAAGGCTGCTTGCTGGATCCTGGGCGAGCGCTCTCGCCGCTGCGGTTGCAGCCACAATCGCCTCTGCACTCGAACCCATGCCGCGAGCCTGGGGAATTCTGTTCTCGGCGACCATGTGCAGAGAACGTCGCGGCAACCCTAGCGATTCACAGGTATCAAGGAAGGTGCGAACGATGAGATTGCCTTCGTCACGAGGCAGTGTGTCCTGGCCTTCGCCGTGAATCTCGACCTCGATGCTGGAGTCCCCCACAGTTCCAAGCGTGAAGGTCACATGGTCACGCCTATCGAGAGCCAGACCAACCGAGTCGAATCCTGAGCCGAGATTTGCGCTCGTCGCCGGCACCGATACGTGGATGGTGTCGCGTTGATTGACATCGGTGGTCATGGTGTTCGATTCACTCATCATCAAGCCCCCAGGCTGTGGATTGCTGCTGTGGATTATTGCTGCCGTGTTCTGTCGTTGACCTTGAAACTGACGCACGGCATCGATGCTGCCGTGCCAATTTCCTGGAGATGGCTCTCAATTCAGAACGCGAATGATTGAAGCGTCGCCTGTTACCGCGTCGAGCTGCGAGACTGCCTTCACTGCTTCTCTCAGGGTGATTTCGTCACACAGATGAGTCACGATACGCAGCTGCTGAACCTCGCCGCTGTAACCCGGGTCATGCTGGGTGGGTTTGATGTCCTGGTTCACGCCATTAATCGAAATCTCACGGTCTGAGAACTCCTTGGCAATGGCAGTGAGCACGCCCGGTCGATCATGAATCAGGAATCGAACGGCAAACGCAGCTTTCGACGCATTCAAAGGAGCCTTCGGTAGGTTCGCATAGATCGGTATCACAGGGCCCAGCGAATGCTGCGCAATATGACGAGCCTCGGTCACCACATCGCCCACCACTGCGGAAGCGGTGGGAGCGCCACCTGCGCCACGACCATAGAACATCAGATCGTCAGCGGCCTCAGCTTTGACGAACACGGCATTGAAGCTGCCGTGCACGGTTGCCAGCGGATGATTCTCGTCCAGCAGCGCCGGATATACGCGGGCCGAAATGCCTGCTTCGGTCTGTTCAACGACTGCCAGAAGCTTGATTACCTTGTGCTCTGCACGGGCTGCGGCAATATCTCCTGCGGCAATGTGAGTGATGCCCTCGACCGGAACGTCATCGATGCGAACATCCGTATGGAACGCAAGCAACGCCATGATGGCTGCCTTGGCAGCGGCATCGTGGCCTTCGATGTCTGCTGTGGGATCAGCTTCGGCAAAGCCCTTCGCCTGCGCCTTCTTCAAAGCCTCGGCAAAATCGATGCCCTTCGTGGTCATCTCGTCGAGAATGTAATTCGTGGTCCCGTTGACGATGCCCATGACGCTCAAAACCTTGTCGCCAAGCAGGGATTCGCGCAATGGGCGGACGATTGGAATAGCGCCGCCTACGGCTGCCTCGAAGTATATGTCAACGCCCTGTCTGGAAGCCGCCTCATAGAGTTCAGGACCATGCTTCGCGAGCAATGCCTTGTTCGCGGTCACGACGCTCGCGCCCGATTCGATGGCCTTGAGCAGGAAGGTGCGGGCAGGTTCGATGCCGCCAATCAGCTCAATCACTATGTCAGCGCGCGAAGCCAGCTCTGCGGCATCCGTGGTGAGCAGCGACTTGTCAATCCAAGGGTCTGTGACCGAGCTGGGATCGAGAACGGCGATGCCCACCAACTCGATGGGTCTGCCGATGCGGCTTGCCAGCTCATCGCTTTGCTCGACCAGCAGTCTTGCAGTCTGCGAGCCGACGGTTCCTGCTCCCAAAAGAGCCACGCGAATCGGCCTGTTATTGTTTTCTGACACCGGTGAGTCCTCCCAATAGAGAAAAGCGTTACGAATCTAGCATTATCCTACGAAATCAGTCTGACGAGCATATGAAAGCCCTTAGCCTTGATCCAAAGCCAGCAGATTGTCAATGGTCAACGCCTTCACCAGGACTCTCGCCTTGCCTTCACAGATGCCGACAACCACAGGAGTTGGCAACTGGTTGTAGTTGCTTGCCATCGTACGGCAATATGCCCCGGTGACGGGGACGGCAAGAATGTCGCCGCGCTTGAGATCAGCCGGAAGTTGGGCATCATGAACGACGATATCCCCTGATTCGCAATGCTTGCCGACAACGCGGACGAGCATCGAACGCTCGCTCCCAGAACGATTTGCCAGACGCACTGCGTAGTCGGCGCCATAGAGTGCCGGCCGGATGTTGTCACTCATGCCACCATCGACGCTGACGTAGGTTCTGACGGTACCGTCCGAAAGCTGGACAGGCTTGATCGTTCCGACGCGGTAGAGCGTAACCCCCGAAGGGCCTGCAATCCAGCGACCGGGTTCAAATGACAGTATCGGAGCTGGAAGGCCCAGACGATGCGTTGTCTGCGTGATCGCATCTGACAGCTCAGCCATCGTTGACTCGATGTCCATGGAAGTGTCGTTGTCTGTGTAGGCGATTGAGAACCCGCCACCCACATCGACTTCCGGAAGCATGAATCCATCGGTTGCCCAGAAGGTGCGGCGCAACAGCATGAGTCGCCTCGCGGACTCCACATAAGCGGTCGCATCGTGGATCTGCGAGCCGATATGCGCATGAATGCCAACAAGTTCAAGGTCTTCGCTGCGACTATGGATGTCTTTGAGCACCGCGAGCGCTGGGCCGTCGGCAATCGCATCCATCGCTTTCACCAGATCAGCGTCGACGTTGTCCCGCGCCTCTGCCGACGTGTGGGAATACAGCGAGGAAATCTCCACCGCGCCATGCGCCTGGGCATTGCCTGCGTCAGGCACCTTCTGCGTTGTCTGAACATTCGATGAGGATTCATGGGAAAAATCAACGTCAAGCGCCGTTGCATCACTGCCGCTCTTCAGCAGCGGAACTCCGAATTTCTGATCCTCATGGGCAGTCGAGATGTACTCGTGACCCCCAGCATGGATTCCTACCGTGACGCGGAGCATCACGCGGGCAACCTTGCCAAGCCGATGCGCAATCGCTGCAATTCGAGCTGGTTCCTCAGGTTCATCAACGACAATCTTGGCGAAACCCTGCTCGATGGCAAGCTCGATCTCTTCGTCTGACTTATTGTTGCCGTGCAGCACCATGCGACGGCCGGGAGCACCGGCTGCCAGAGCAATGCGCATCTCACCCATACTGCAGGTGTCGATGTAGAGGCCCTGCTTGAGCAGCATGCGTACGACATCCTTGCTGATGAAAGCCTTGGTCGAATAGCTGACGTGTGTCGTCACATTCGGGAATGCCGTTACGGTCACGTCGCGGAACCATTGGGCGCGACCAATCATGGTATCCAGATCCATCAGATATAGCGGCGTGCCGTAGCGATCAACGAGCTCTTCCACACCGATTCCGCGAAAACGCATCTGACCGTTGCAGATCTGTGTGCCCGCTGGCCATATCGGTGTGATGCCTGGTGCTCTGTTCATCGTTCACATCTTTTCCGGCGCTTCGACGCCCAATAATTCGAGTCCATTTTCGAGAACGCGCTGCACTGCATCGTTGAGTTTGAGCCGAGCTGCAGCGCGCGCGGGCTCAGGATTCTTTGCGGTGCTGAGCTGATTTCGTGATTCTGCGTCAAGCCGCTCTTCAGGCTCAGTCAGCGACATGGGAACCACCCGTTCGCTGTTGTACCAGCGATGGTATGAGCCGGCCAACTGTTCGAGATAGTGCGCCACGCGATGGGGTGCACGATGCTCTCCTGCGGTTTGAACGACGGAAGGATACATGGCCAGCACCGCCAGCAGGTCTTCGTCGGCTGGCGTGTCGAGCAGGCTCAGATCTGCAGCATCTCGATCAATTCCAGCATCGCGGGCATTGCGATCCACGTTCCAAGACCGTGCGTGCGCGTACTGCACGTAGTAGACGGGGTTATCATTCGTGTGCGAGGCGAGAAGATTCAAATCAATGTCGACGCTCTGGTTGTAGTCGGTGCGCGCCAGCGAGTAGCGGGATGCGTCGACGCCGATTGCAGAGACAAGGTCATCGATGGTGACGACGTTGCCGGCACGTTTGCTCATGCGCACTGCCTTGCCATCCTTGATGACGTTGACCATCTGTCCGATAAGAATCTGCATGTTGGTGCCCGGCTTGTCGCCAAATGCGGCGCAGACCGCCATCATGCGGCCAATGTAGCCATGATGGTCGGCGCCGAGCATGTAGATGGCAACGTCACACGGGTTTTCAGGGCGCCTGCGCTTGTTGAGATAGTAGGCAATGTCACCGGCGATGTATGCTGCATGACCGTCAGATTTGATGATGACGCGATCCTTGTCGTCTCCATACTTGGTAGAGGCGAACCAGGTCGCACCTTCCTTCTCGTAGATGTCACCCTGCTCGCGCAGCTCGTCGATTGCCTGCTGAACGGCACCTGACTCATAGAGACTGTTTTCGTGGAACCAGACATCGAAGTTCACGCGGAAATTCTTCATGGATTCCTGAATCTCGGCAAACATCATGGGCACGGCACGCTTGCGGAATTCCTCTCGCTGCGCGCTGTCCCCCTCGTCACCCTGCTCGTCCCTGATGCGTGGCAGAGCGAGCACGTCGATGCCGGATTCCTGTGATTCGGCGACGACTCGTGCAGCGATTTCGTTGATGTAGGTGCCTTTGTACCCATCGGCTGGCGTGGCTTCGCCATGTGCGGCGGCAACGAGCGACTTGGCAAAGCGGTCAATCTGCTCGCCGTGGTCATTGAAATAGTATTCGCTGACAACCTTGGCGCCATTGGCAGCAAGGATTCTTGCCATGGAATCGCCGATTGCAGCCCAGCGCGTGCCCCCGATGTGGATTGGCCCGGTTGGATTGGCAGACACGAACTCCAGGTTGAGCGTTTCACCTTTGAACGCCGTGCTGGTACCGAATTGATGCTGCTGGTCGAGGATGGTTTGCACCACCTGCGCAGCAGATGACGTGTCAAGAACGATGTTGATGAATCCAGGGCCAGCTACCTCTACGGATGCAATGCCATCTGCTGCCTGAAGCAACTCAGCCAGCGGCTGGGCCAGTTCGCGAGGCTTCAGCCCAGCCTTCTTGGCCAACTGGAGGGCGATGTTGGTGGCCCAATCCCCATGCGCGCGGTCTTTCGGCCTCATGACGGAGATTTTTTCCGCTGCGGGAATGTCCGATTCGGTCAGACTTCCAGTTTTACGCGCTGTTACTAGTTGTGTTATGACGGAGGCGATCAATGCGCCAAGTGCTTCAGGACTCATTTAACCCAGTCTAGCCAAGACTGCGACACACTTACTCCCCGCGTTCACAACCGGCTTTATTCGGCAGCGATGGCATCGATTTCGACGAGTGCGCCCTTGGGAATGAAATTGTTGCCGAATGCCACACGCGCCGGTTTCACCGAGCCGATGAACGCTGCCGCGTACTGCTCGTCAACCTCTTTGAAATCTTCGACGTTCTTCAGATAGATGGTCGCCTTGACGATACCCTCGATGCCCGTTCCAGCCGTGTCAAGAATGTTCTTGATGTTCTTCAATGCCTGAAGCGCCTGCTCGCCTGCTGAATCGCTGACGAGTTCGCCGGTGGCCGGATCGATGCCCAATTGTCCGGAAACGAATACGAATCCATTCGCTTTCAATGCCTGGCTGTATGCTCCCAGTGCAGCCGGAGCGTATGCGGTTGAAACTTCCTGAATGCTATCTGACATGTCGTCTCCTCGATTGTTTTGGATTCCTTGAACAATCCGTGGGCCAAACGGCCACGATTTGATAGAAATAGACGTGGGCTCGAAGGGATTCGAACCCTCGACCTTCTGTTCCGGAGACAGACGCTCTATCCACTGAGCTACGAACCCGTGTGCGGCAACGCGCAACTCACCATACTATTACATCTGCCCAAGATGTTGCATCACGATGTTCACGTTATCGGTGGGACAGCGATATGACTCTGAAATCCTTGGTAGTCCTTGACAATTCATGACGATCCATGACGATTCAGAGCAACAATCGCTGAATCTATGGCATTTGCGTCTCAGTCCCCTACAATTGTCATATGCGTGAAGATATGAGCGACTTTGAATATGAGCGGAGATTCTTCTGCCGGGAGTTTCCCGATAATCTCAATGACGGAGACGCACCCATCCTCATTATCCAAAGCTATTATGTACACAGCGATAATTTTGCCCTGCGAGTCCGCATTCAAGCCCACGGCCTGACTCTCGACATGAACGAGGACACCGATCCACGGGCGGTCCTCTCCCGCTACCGAGATGCCTTCACCGAGGCATTCGTGACGGTGAAAGGGCCTTCAGTCGGAGGCACGCGATACGAGGCCGAGCGCGACATCGATGTCGGCATTGCAGCGGAACTGATTGCGCGAGGTGGGATTCCCATCATCAAGAATCGCTATAGCGTATGGATTGCCGAGGATGGCTGGGATGTCGATATCTTCGGCGCACAGAACACTCCCCTGGTCGTCGCGGAGGCTGAACGCAGCGGACCCGTGACCAATCTCGTCATTCCTCGCTTCTGCATCTCAGAAATCACCGACGACGCACGATTCTCGAACGATGGACTCGCGGAACGCCCCTATTCAGCGTGGAAGGACGAGTTCGAAGCGGAATTGGCGACACATGGCCCGCGATTCATGCAAGATTTTGGCGAAAACACGACTTTTGAGCATTAAAAATCGATCTGCGAGCGATTCCAGATGCTCATTGTGAACTTATCCAAGTATCAAAGCTCAAAACTGGCGATTTGGCGTTGAGAATCCGCGAAAAATCCGCACTTATACTTGGACAAGTTCACAATGAACGCATTACTAGTAGATCAGGGTGGCTAAACGGCGGCGCGCATGCGCCAATCGCGGGTCGGTCGGCTCGGGAATGGCGAAATATTCGAGCAAACGCTCACGGATTGCCTGAGAATCCTGGCGGTGAGACTGCAAGAAGTCCAGAAGACGTTCAAAGGCATCCTGAATCTGGCCACCGATCATGTCGATGTCGGCAACGGCGAGCTGGGCATTCACATCGTCAGGACTGTCAGCAGCGGCTTTGCGAACATCGTTGACATCCGCATCCGCTGAACGGGCAAGCAGGAGCGCCTTTGAACGTTCACGCTGTGCAATCTTGTCGGTTGGATCAGATTGAAGGACCTTCGCGTATTCCTCAGCAGCACCTGAATAGTCTCCTTGCTGCGCAAGCGCATAGGCTTGCTGATGCTCAGGAGGAATCGCATCTTTCGAGTCGCCGTTCTCAGCTGTTCCGTCACCAGCAGTGCCATCAGCGTGTGAAGAGTCGTCGCCCTGATATGGTGCGGTGCCGGTGATCCCTGACTTCTGTGCGAGCTGGATCACCTGTGGAATCAGTTCGTCCGTAAGCTGTGCAAGCTCTTCATCCGATGGCATGCCTTGCAGGACGGGCATTGGCCGCCCTCCCACCAGAGCATAGAGGGCAGGCGCACTCTGCACGCGGAAAGCCTGGGCAATCTGGGTTTCCGTGGCGATGTCGACGCGCGCGAGCTGAACCTTGCCCTGTTGAGCGTTCACGGCATCCGAAAGTGTCTTGACCATCGGAAACATCCGATCATCGGTGGGCGTCCAAAGCAGGAGAAGAATCGGGAACGTGCCCGATGTCTGCATCACTGCCTGGAAGCTTGAGGTGGTGACATCTATGACATATCCACCTGCGGAAGGCGCACCCCCCTGCTCTCCCGGCTGTGCCTTGACCTGATGGGCCAAGGCTTCCAAATCGACTGCCCCTGCCAGAGACACTCCTGGTTGAAACTGCTTGTTGCTATCGACCATATTGACATCCCTTTCACATCGTGTTGTGAATATAACGCTTGTAAGTCCTCGTGCCTTCGCCCTTGCACTGGGTCATTGATGGCCCACGCATGAGCGAACCAGCATGAGGCGAACCGGCACAAATCCCAGGAAGAGCTAGAGCGCCTCAACCTTGATAGCCTGGCGTTCAGCTCCAACCGCGCTCACCTTTGCGCCGGAGCCTGCAGGCGGCACATACATGGCGACTACGTTCGCATAGGTGACCCTGATGGTGCTCGTGGCCTTGGTGGTACCAAAGAGAGCCTTCTCATCATCCGAAGCTGGCAACGACTCGCGTCCTTCGCCGGCTGTACGCGTCCATACCGAATCAATCTGAGCGACAACCAGATCACCTCCCTCGGACGATCTCATGATCTTGATTGCCCCGGGAACAGCAGTGAAGGTCTGTTGCTGTGTGCCGTTATTGGCTTCCATCCCCTGCTGCACCGTTTGTTCCAGTTTGCTCAAGTCCTGCTGGAAGTAGTCGGAGGTGAAATTCGAGGAATATTTGCTCGACTCGCCATTCTGGAGAATATCGGCATAATGGCTGACGGCATTCTGAGGCGTGAAGACCAGACCGCTATCGCTTGGATCACCCATCTTTGAGCCGATTGTTGGCACCGCAAACTTGGGCAGCTGTGCTCCTTGGAAGAGTCTTGCCACACCCCACAGCTTGTAATTGGTGGTTGCACTGTCCTGAGTCATCACCAGCAGACGCTTGGACTGCTGATCCGCAGTCGTGGTCGTAATGGTGAATATTGAACGTGGCCAGCCCGAATCGGTGGGAATCACGGTCTGCGTGATTTCCTTGGGAATGGTGGTCTTGTTATCCAGATCTCCAGAGGCCTTGGCTATGTTCAGCTCGCTGGTGCGAATCTGGAGCTGAGGCCCGTCAACATATGTGTCAATGCCTTGAGGGTCCTTGGCGGCGTTGGCCTTCTCCAAAGCGTCAAGAATTCTTAATCTGATGCGCTTCTCCTGCGCCTGAGTCAAATCCGGGGAAGCCGAAGCGGATGATGTGGGCGCGCTCACCTGTGGTACCTGGCCTTCACATGCAGCCATCGATATGGAAAGGCCGATGGCCAGAATGCAGGCGGCCATTTTCCCAAAATGCCTTCTCATGCGAATCTCACTCACCCCCATTCTCTGTTGTGGATTGTTCCTTGGATGCGTTTTCACTGTTTTCGTGGTGCTCTTCAACGTGCTCGTGCTCTTTGATGTGCTCACCTTGCTGCTGTGATGTCTCATTCGTTGTGTCGGAAGCGTCGGAAGCGTCGGAATCGTCGGAAGTACCGGAAGTCTCGGATTGTTGTGAGCTGTCTGGTTCATCCTTCACTGTCTCAGTCACCTTCTCAGTCACTTTCTCAATCGAGCCCGTAGTCTCGGCAGTGAATCGTGCAAAATATGACTGCAACTCCTCCGGACTGATTACTGCGGTTTCGTCTGCACTGCCCGAAGCAGGGTGCGTATTGCTTGATGCCGACGAAATACCCGAGGCATCCGAAGCATGATTCATCCGCGTGTGCCCTTCCGCTGAAGCATGCACCGTTTCGCCGCTCCCCTGCTGCACGGCAACCAGGTTCTTGGAACCCACATCAATCACGCGAGGGGTTGATGGGACCTGAGAGTTTTCACCCTGCCGAGCAGCTTGCTCAGTGAGGTTGCTCTTGCGGGAACGCTTCGACGCAGCAACATGGGCATGACGCCGACTGCTATCGGGTCTTCTCTTGAACGATGAACGAATCTCGCCTGCAAGCGGTCGCATGGCTCCTGCAAAGGCCTCGACAACGCTCATTTCCGTCTCTTCGATTTTCTTGAGCTTGGATTCATCCAACGTCTTGCGACGCCGCATCGGATCTATGGCAAAGACGCTGGCGGCAAGAATAGCCGCAACGACAAGCAGCCCACCCACGAAGTAGAAGGGCATGGCATAATTTGGAAGATTCTTGCGTGTCCAATCCATTGATATCCTGGCTGGATATGTCTTGACATCGGTTGTGTCGTTGGAAGAGGCCGCGGCATCTGATGACGCACCGTTTGCATCACTGCTGTGGGCATCAATGAGCAGGACTTCCCCTGACTCACCCTGCGCGGTGGTGATGGTTGCCTCACCATCGCCGCACACCACCCGAGACCACAGGTCAGAATCGCTGAAGCCGGTCGTGTCAGAGGCCCCACTACCTTCCGATGCACTGTTGCGTTGATTCAGCGTTGTCCAATTGGACAGACCGGTGATGCGAGTATACGCGATGCCTCCAAGCCAACCTGTGGCATCTTGCGGAGCTCCAAGAGCCAGGCACACGCGCGCGTCATCGTTGCTTGCCTTCGCTGTGACTTTCACTGTTGAATCAACGAGCTGCAGAACGCCCGGGTCGGTGACAACATACTGCGAATTCGTTGTTGTGGTTGCGACTATACGACGTGTCGGCTGCAATATCGTGGCATTCAAGACCCCCAGGACAATGAATGCAATAGCAATTATTCCAAGGGCAGGAGTCACTACGCCACGCATGATCGTGCCGTGGCGCGATGGTTTATCTTCTGCCGAATCTCGGCGCTTTGTTTGTTCATCTACACTCATAACACCGCTATTCTACAGTCTCCCCCTATCAATGCTTAGGACGAGGGCATAAATCAGCATCATATGGCGGCAATCAATCAATAATCAATGAAGATCGTCGCTATCAACACGCTCCACCATCAACGGGCTTCACTATCCGGGCTTCGCGAGGAAAAATCAATGTCGACCGTTAGAGTGGCCTGTATGCATCAACATATTAAGATTACTCCTCTGATCAAACTCTTTGCAACGGTTTGCTCGCTCACTCTCGCCGTATCGCTGGCTGCCTGCGGCAACGGCTCCAGCTCCGCTTCAAGCTCCAGTTCATCTCCAACGACATCAAGCTCGGCAACTGGTCGCGATTCCACGGCAAAGCTTACTGGCGTGACCGCGAAGGGCGCACTGGGCAAGAAGCCTACTATTTCGTTCAAGACGCCACTCAAGGCAAGCGATGGCGCTTCTGCAATTCTTCAGGAGGGCGACGGTGCCACGATAAAGGACGGCGATCGCGTCTGCTATCAAGGCATCGCACTCAGCGCTGAAACCGGCAAGGAAGTTCAGTCCACATGGGAAGCGAATACACCGCAATGCGATGTGGTCGTGAACTCCAAGTCGCTGGGAGCTGCCAGATACAAGCTGTTCGAAGGCCAAAAGCTCAACACGACGATCGCGATTGCATCGACCGACACGTCGCAAACGACTTCATCGTCGGGTTCATATGTCATGGCACTCACCTTCGTGTCGCTTTCCAAGGCGTTGACACGTGCAGAGGGTGACAAGGTTACGGACATCCCCTCGAATCTTCCCAAGGTCACACTCGCTTCCAATGGCAAGCCTTCCATTGATTTGAACGGCTACACACCAGGCAAGACACTTGTGGTGCAGACTTTGATCAAGGGCAAGGGTGCAACCGTCAAGGATACCAATACAGTCAGCGCAAACTACACCGGTTGGCTGGCGAGCGATGCCAAGCAGTTCGACTCTTCATGGGATCGCGGGTCGGCAAGCGACTTCAGCCTCAGCCAGGTCATCTCAGGCTGGAAGAAGGGTCTTGCCGGGCAGACAGTCGGCTCACAGGTGCTGCTGATTGTTCCACCGGACGAAGGCTATGGCTCAACGGCTCAAAACAGCATCCCTGCAAATTCAACGCTTATCTTCGTGGTGGATATTCTCGCTGCATACTGATGCGTTGTTTTGGCATAATCCATATCCCATGGAAGCTGCAAATCATGAGATAACAGATGATCCCGCACGTGATATCACGTGCGGGATCAATTCTTATGTAGATCAATTCTTATGTCAATCAACCACCACGTCAATCACATGGTTAAAAGATGATTGACATACTCAACGTTGTTACTCATGCGTTGACGAGCTGCGAAACCTTGCTGAGCAGGTCTGGACGGTATCCGCTCCAGGTGTCCTCGCCCGCGACGACGATCGGTGCCTGCTGGAAACCTTGAGATACGAAGCGAGCAAGGTCCTCTGGGCTCTGGGTAAGGTCAATCACGGAATAATCCGCTCCCATTTTGTCCAGCTGACGCTTGGTGGCGTTGCATTGTGGGCAATGAGGCTTTGCATAGACTGTGATTGACATGTTCTCCCCTAAATTCACCATTCATGTTCATCGTTATTCCACGAACGAACAACATGGCAACTCAAGAACCTCAACATGAAGTGGAGCAAAGTCAGCCACAAATTTCATCCGTGTAATTTATTCGGTGATACTGAAGACTACACGCATGTCGTGTGAAAGCAAAGCACTATCCATAGTGGCGTGTCGTAGGTTTTGTCACTACATATAGGGGTTTTGCACTTTCTTGCATAGTTGAAATTTCGGTGAATGCCTTGAGAATTGGCTCTCGGAAGCGGTTCAGAACAGGGTGAGCGTATCGCTTTCTGTGTGCTTCATCGATTCGTAGTCGAGGATAAGGCAATGAAAGCCGCGATCTTCTGCCAGAACCTTAGCTTGTGGCGTAATGGTTTGTGCCGCGAAGATTCCGCGCACCGGAGCCAGCAATGGATCTCGGTTCAGCAAGGTGCAGTATCTCGTCAGCTGCTCGACTCCATCGATTCCACCATGCCTTTTGATTTCTATGGCCACATGGTTGCCCTCGGCATCGATTGCCATGATGTCAACCGGACCAATAGCCGTAGGGTACTCCCGCCTCACCAAGCGAGCGCCCTTGCCAATCCGGTCAATCTGCTCCGCAAGATAATGCTGGAGATGATCCTCCACACCGTCTTTGACCAGGCCGGGATCGATGCCTAGCTCATGCGTCTGGTCGCTATAGATATGCCATAGATCGATGGTGAGCACATCGTCAGACTTGTCGGCGCAGACCCTGATAACTTTTTCTGGAATGCAAGCGTCGCTCAATGCTTCGTCGTCTTCAGCAACGCTCGCTATGTCTGCCTTGTTCGCCTTACCTGTTTTGCCAGCTATGCCCGCCTTGCCAGCTATGTCAGCATCGACTTTCTGAGTGATATCGCAGTCTTGGGGCACCGACTCATGCAGCGTGCATGGAGCTGTCATCCAATTCAAGGGCTTGTAGGAACCAAGCTCGGAGAATATCAGACAGCTGGAATCTGCCTTGATGAGCAGGACTCGCTTGGCCCGATCGAGTGAAGCATTCAAGCGTCCGGCATAGCGAGCGGAACAGTCAGCAACGATAATGCGCATAACCATTCACCATAGTGCATAGGTGCAACACCCGGTCACTATGCTCAGTGATCACACTGTCCTCGCACTGCGTATCCACCGCACCGCTGCCCACGCTCTGCCATATAAATGCGCCCATGCCATATATATGGCATGGGCGTCAACCAATCACTCGAGACACGTCTGTTATCCGGCTTCAGTCAGCACACTCAGCAGTTGCCGATCAACACCGGAATATGACTGCTACTTCTCAGCCTTCATGGCAGCGACAGCCTTCTGAGCTGCAACATTCATGATGTTCCAAGGACGGTCAAATCCGGGCTGGAAGAAGAAGTCGGCATACGCAAGGTCTTCAACCGTGGCATGCAGCTGCACGGCGAGAGCAATCGCATTGATGTTGGCGGTGGCGTTCTCGGTGCTCATGATCTGAGCTCCCATAACCCTTCCATTGGCAGGATCATAGGTGAGCTTGAAACGCACGGGGGCATTTCCGGCATCGTCAGGGACGAACGGTGGACGGAATGTATCTTCGACGAACACCGATGCGGTCTTGACACCATACTTCTCTGAAGTGCCTTCCTTCATGCCTGTGGATGCGAACTTGTATTCGAACACAGACAACGCAGAAGAGCCAGAGACTGGCGTAATGGCAACGTTTTCTCCAAGAGCGTTCCGTGCTGCGATACGGCCCTGACGACGTGCGTTGGTTGCCAGCGCGATGCGAGCCTCGCCTCCGGTTGGCGCAAACTTGATCTGGGTCGCATCACCAACGGCGAAGATGTCTGGAGCGCTGGTTGCCTGATGCTCGTCAATCTCGATAAGACCGTGGTCATCGACATCGACCGTATCCTTCAGCCAAGCGGTGTTCGCTCTGATGCCAGCGGTTTCGATGACGAGATCGGCGTCATAGCTGCCCTTGTCGGTCTTCACCTGAGCGACCTTGCCGTCCTTGCCAACAAAGCTTTGGACAGTCTGGCCCATGGCAGGCGTAATGCCGTGCTTGCTGACCACATCTTCCAGGGTTTCGGTGAATTCGGAATCGAGATACAGCTGCAGCATGCGCGGCAGAATGTCGATAAGCGTCACTTTCTTGCCAGCCTTGGCAAAGACTTCGGCAGCTTCGACACCGATGTAGCCGGCACCGATGACCACGACGTTCCTGATGTCAGGATCTACGGTTGCAGCCTTGAGCTTTATTGCCCAGTCGCGTCCACGCATTGCATAGACGTTCTGCAGATCCTTGCCTTCAACGGGCAGAGCGGCTGGAACCGCACCTGGACTCAGAATGAGCTTGTCATAAGACTCGTCTCGCTCTTCTCCCGACTTGAGATCCTTGACATGGACCTTATGTCCTGCAGCGTCAACCGATGTCACTTCCTGCTGAGTGAAGACATGCGCGCCCTTTGCGGTTTCTCCCTCTGGAGTCGCGTAGCGAACGGAATTGACATCCTTGACGACACCCTCCAAATACAGCTGCATGCCGCAAGAGAGGAAGGATAGGAAGTCGCCCTTCTCATACCACTGGATATTGGTATCTGGGGCATCCATCAGCAACTGCTGCACTGCCTCATACCCGCCGTGAGATGATCCTACCACTATGACTTTCTTAGCTGCACTCATTTGCAACCCAACCTTTCCAACCCTTTCGGGCTCAATCTTGTTCAACCTTTTGTGTGGACAAGTCTTTACGTTTCTTGTGCCGATGCGTTATCGTTCCCAGACCTGCAAGACATCACGAGAAATGCTGATATCTTGTGGTCCTAAGCGTTTCATTGAGCTACGAGATAGGGCAGATCCTCCTTGCGGATGGCTCCACTCTCAATTTTTGCCTTGCATTCCTTGCACAGTCCGCGGAATACAATCTGGGCTTCGAAAATCTCCATATCATGGGTATCGGCAGGCGTGAGGCAAGGAGCATGGCCAACCACGCAGTCGACATCCTCGACGCGTCCGCATACCACGCATTGCACATGATGGTGATTATCCGCGACCCGGGTTTCCCAACGAACGCTTGCCGAGTCGGGCAAGCTCACGCGTCTGACGAGACCATGCTGCTCCAACTGTTGCAGTATGACGTATGTGCCCTGCGTGGTGAGGTTTTCACGCTCTCCAGCATTGACATAGCCGATAATCTCACCGGCTGAGCTATGCGGATACGCTTCCAAAGTCGACAGCACTGCAAGACGCTGTGAAGTAACCCGGATATGCGCATTGCGCAAGGTGCTGCGCCAATCCGTCGCAATCTTGTGAAGCTTATGCTTCTGTGCGGTGCGATTTTCCTCAATGTTGCTCACAAGAACAGACTATATCATTGTTTTGAATTACTCAAATTAATGAATATGTCGTGATTTCTTGCTTGCTATGGCATTGCATCGCTCACATGGGAGCGTTTGAGCATAGAAAAAATATGAAGTTCCGAGTTTTGTTGCCTTTTTGAAGTATCAGAGCGCAATATCGGCACTATTGGGTCCGAATATGAGCGAAAAGTGCTTGTGTACTGTGAAATTGCCGCAAAACTCGAAATTCGAGTCCAAAAAGTTAGCTGTTTAAGCATCGCGCGTGGGCAGACCATGCTCGACCCATGGCTTCGACAAGAAAAACGTGGGTGGCCATGAACTTTCGTTCATGGCCACCCACGTTTTGAAACACTGATTGACTTATCGGTGTTGACTTATCAGTGTTGATTTATCAGTGTTGACTTAGCGGTGCATTTGCTGGTGCGTTAACCGGCAAGCACGTCCGAATCCTCGGCACCTTGCGTAACGACAGATCCCCGATCTACCGCGACGGTGAGCTTGTTGGAGTCAAAAGCGATGAAACCATCGTCAACCTTGAAGGCTTGACGAGTCCCTTCCGGATCCACAACAGTGACCGTGCCGCTTTTGATGACGGTGAGCACAGGTTCGTGGTTTGGCAGGATGCCCATGCCTCCCTCGGAGGCCGGTATGGTGACGGAACGTGCCTTCCCAGACCATACCGGGCGGTCGGCAGCAACAATGTTGACTGCCATCGTTGGTTTTTCAACGCCAGCCATAATCAGTTATTGCCCTTTTCCATGTCATGCCACTTCTTCTCCAGGTCATCGATGCCACCGACACCGGTGAACGCCTGAACTGGCACATCATCGTAGACGCCATCGCAGATTCTGGTGAATGCTTCGATGGTTTCATCCGCTGGCACGTATGAGCCTGGACGTCCGGTGAATTTTTCTGCAACATAGAAGTTCTGACCAAGGTACTGCTCAATGCGACGAGCGCGGTTGACTGTGGTCTTGTCTTCCTCAGAGAGTTCATCGATACCGATCAGGGCGATGATGTCCTGAAGTTCCTTGTTTCTCTGCAAGATGGCCTTCACACGGTTGGCGCAATCATAATGCGACTGACCAACATAGCGAGGATCCAGAATACGAGAGCTGGAACCGAGTGGATCGACTGCTGGATAAATACCCTTGGAAGCAATGTCACGAGAAAGCTCGGTCGTTGCATCCAAATGGGCGAATGTCGTTGCAGGGGCTGGATCAGTGTAATCATCCGCTGGCACATAAATGGCCTGAAGCGAAGTGATTGAGTGACCACGAGTCGAGGTGATGCGCTCCTGAAGAGCACCCATCTCATCAGCCAGGTTTGGCTGATAGCCGACTGCGGAAGGCATACGACCAAGCAAGGTGGAAACCTCCATGCCTGCCTGGGTGAATCGGAAGATGTTGTCGATGAAGAGCAGCACATCCTGATTCTGAACGTCACGGAAGTATTCTGCCATCGTCAAAGCGGTGAGCGGAACACGAAGTCGAGTCCCCGGGGGCTCATCCATCTGTCCGAAGACCAACGCAGTCTTTTCAAGCACGCCTGCCTCAGCCATTTCACCGATCAGATCGTTACCCTCACGGGTACGCTCTCCGACACCGGCAAATACCGAAACACCGCCGTGGTTCTGAGCCACACGCTGAATCATTTCCTGAATCAGCACGGTCTTGCCGACACCTGCACCGCCGAACAGACCGATCTTTCCACCCTGCACATACGGCGTAAGCAGATCGATGACCTTGATGCCCGTCTCGAACATCTCGGTTTTTGGCTCGAGCTGATCGAATGGCGGTGGATCGCGGTGGATTGGCCAGCGTTCCTTGACTGAAATCGTCTCGTCGTCGGATTTGTTCAAGATATGACCGACCACGTCGAAGACATGGCCCTTGGTCACGTCACCGACTGGCACCTCAATCGGGCCGCCTGTATCGGTGACTTTCGCGCCGCGCACGATGCCGTCAGTCGGCTTAAGAGCCACTGCGCGAACGATGGAGTCCCCGAGATGCTGCTCGACTTCCAGCGTGATCCCATGAACGCTTTCGCCCTCGGTGTCTCCCGTCGAGGCAATCTCTACGGTTAAGGCGTTGTAGATATCCGGCAGATGATTTACCGGAAATTCGATGTCGATAACCGAGCCTTGGACGCGAGTCACGCGACCCTGCGACACGGAATCCGTATCGTCGGGAGCCGTTCTGGTTTGAGTATTTTGCTCCGTAACCATTGGCGTTCCTACTCTTCCTCTTTGTTCAGCGCATCAGCGCTGCCAATTATTTCACTAAGTTCCTGCGTAATCGCAGCCTGTCGAGACTGGTTAAGCTGCCGTGTCAGATCGTCGATGAGATTGCGCGCATTATCCGTTGCCGTATGCATGGCATTCTGACGACTTGCCGTCTCAGAAGCTGCAGACGTGAGCAAGCATTCGTGGATTCGAGACTGAATGTACTTGGGAAGAATTGCATCCAGAACTTCATCCACACTTGGCTCGAACGAGTAGAGAGGCGAGGCACTGGATGCTTCGGACTTACTTTCGTTCTTCTGCAGGTCACCATGCTCGTCAGAGAGCACATCCTCGTCATTGGCACTGTCCGAAGCTGCTATGAGCTCGACCGGAAGCATCCTTAAGACGCGAACCCTCTGGACCACCATGTTGACGAATTCGGTGAATACGACGTACAGCTCACTCACACCACCCTTATCGGCAGGTGCCATGTAAGCCTTCATCAATTCAGCCGAAATCTTCTCAGCAATCTCCACACCAGGCTGGTCGCTGTCACCTTCCCAGGTATCGGCAATCTCACGATTGCGATACTTGTAATAGGTCACACCGCGTCGACCGTATACGAACAACTCAGGCTTCTTGCCTTGGCTATCAAGGTTCGATAGCAGAGTTTCGGTCTCACGAATGATTGATGACGTGAACGCGCCGGCCATACCACGATCCGACGTGAGGGCGAGCACGGCGACTCGCTCCGTGTCATCTCGCTTCTCAACTATCGGATGCTTGATATGGGTATGGGCAGCAAGTGCCTGAACGGCATCGAAAATCGCATCAGTGTACGGCTTCGCTTCCAAAGCGACCTTGCGGGCCTTGGCAATATGCGAAGATGCAATCATCTCCTGGGCGTTGAAAATCTTCTCCAACGAACCAGTCGAAGCAATCCTTGACTTGAATGCGAGTTGCGATCCCATAGATTACTTCGCCCCCGCAACGAGCTTTTCCTGCTCAATATTGGCTGGCTTGGCACCATCCTGCTTCTTGCCGTCAAGCGTCTTGCCTGCCTTGGTGACAAAGTTACGACGGAATTCGTCAACGGCCTTATCCAACGCAGCCTCCGTGTCGGAAGTGAAGTCCTCAGTATCACGAATCGTCGTGAGGATATCAGTGTTGTGAGCCAGATAGTCCAGCAGACCGTGCTCGAATGGCAGTACGTCGGCCAAATCGAGGTCATCGAGCTTGCCGTGCGTTCCAGCCCACACCGAAACGACTTCCTGTTCCATCGAATAGGGCGAGAACTGGGGTTGCTTGAGCAATTCTGTCAGACGCGAGCCGCGAGTCAGCTGAGCCTTGGATGCCGCATCCAAATCGGAAGCGAACATGGCGAAGGATTCGAGCGAACGGTACTGAGCCAACGAAATCTTCAGCGTTCCTGAGACTTTCTTCAAAGCCTTGGTCTGTGCAGCACCACCCACGCGGGACACGGAAATACCGACGTCCACAGCTGGTCGCTGGTTGGCGTTGAACAGATCGGACTGCAAGAAGATCTGACCATCGGTGATGGAGATGACGTTCGTTGGAATGTATGCAGATACATCGTTCGCCTTGGTCTCGATGATTGGCAGACCAGTCATCGAACCGCCACCGAGACCATCGGAAAGCTTCGCGCAGCGTTCCAGCAGACGAGAATGCAAGTAGAACACGTCGCCTGGGTAAGCTTCGCGCCCCGGCGGACGACGCAGCAGCAGGGAAATCGAACGATATGCCTCAGCCTGCTTGCTCAAATCATCGAAGACGATGAGTACATGCTTGCCGTTGTACATCCAATGCTGACCGATTGCGGAACCGGTATACGGTGCAATGTACTTGAAACCTGCGGAATCAGAAGCTGGGGACGCCACGATGGTCGTGTATGCCATGGCTCCGGCATCTTCAAGAGAAGAACGCACGGATGCGATGGTCGAACCCTTCTGACCAATGGCTACGTAGATGCAGCGGACCTGCTTCTTCGGATCGTTGCTCTCCCAGTTGGCTTTCTGGTTGATGATGGTGTCGATTGCCAGAGCGGTCTTGCCGGTCTGACGATCACCGATGATGAGCTGACGCTGACCACGGCCGATTGGGGTCATGGCGTCGATGGCCTTGATACCGGTTGACAGTGGTTCATCAACAGGGTGGCGGTGCATCACATCAGGGGCCTGAGCCTCAAGAATACGACGACCTTCACTCTTGATTTCTCCAAGACCGTCAATCGGCTTGCCCAAGGGATCCACCGTACGGCCGAGATATCCATCTCCAACTGGTACGGAGAGCACGTCTCCGGTACGCCGAACTTCCTGCCCTTCTTCGATACCTGCGAAATCACCGAGGATCACCACGCCGATTTCACGAGCATCAAGGTTGAATGCCAAGCCGAGCGTGCCGTTTTCAAAGGTCAGCAGCTCGTTGGCCATACAACCAGGCAGACCCTCCACGTGCGCAATGCCATCGCCAGCCGTCTTGACATATCCGACTTCCTGAGCGGGATTGTCCGACGGCTTGTACGACTCGACAAAATCATCGAGCGCCTTGCGTATCGTGGCGGGATCAATGGTAAGTTCTGCCATGATCACTCCTTACATTATTTTCTGGTTGATAAGTATGTTCCAAGTCTGAGTCTGATGACAATCAGGCGGGGACCGAGACCATCTGTTTCAGACGCTGCAGTTGCGCTACAACCGTGCTGTCATGCACCTCTGCGCCATATTGAATCCGCATGCCACCAAGCACCTTGGGGTCGACCACGGAATTGATGTGGACCTGTCGACCCAATTTCGCAGAGTAGGCCGCGATGATCTTGCTGAACTGTTCCTTGCGGAGCGGAACGGCCGAGGTAACCGTAACCACCGATTCGCCCATGTGGTGGGAAATCTCATCGATCAGCCACTGCAAGGTCGAAAGGAAACGACGATTGCGCAAATCCCGTGTGGCATGTTCGGCCAACTGCAAAGTCAAAGGATTCAAACGCTGCTTGCTCAACAACTCCTTGAGAAATGCAACGCGGGCATCCGCTGACATTGCGGTATCCGAAAGCTTTGAGCGCACAGCTGCGATGTTGATGAACGCCGAATGAATCTTGGCGAGCTCAATCGCGACCGTGGACGTTACACCCTTCACATCCGCATAGTACAGAGTTGCGTCCACTGCCAAATCCTCGACAGCATTGGCAATGTGATCGACACGGCTCCACTTTCGTGAAACAAGATCTTCGAGAATCTCCTTGGTCAGAGGGTCAACGGTATTGCCGATCAGGGTATCGGTCAGCACGATCTTGTCCGCCGCTGGTCGTGAAGGATCAGTCAGAGCACGTTCCACCGCAGCATTGTCGTCAAGCATGTTCGAAAAATCGAAGAGCTCAGTCGCGACCACGCCTGATTGAACGCCGGATTCACGCAACCGTGAAGCGAATTTCTGCCGAGCTACCTTGTCGGAAGCCAGCGAAGTCTCACCGCGCATGTCACATCCCCTTCCCGATACTGGTGATATTCACAGCTCAAGCTGCTTTGTCCTTATCCTGTCCGAGTTCGTCGATCATGGAATCAAGCATCGAAGACTGAACTGAATCGTCCTGAAGTTTGGTCCCAAGAATCTTGCCAGCAAGTGAAGTCGCCAAAGCGCCGACTTCGCTTTTGAGGCTTACCAAAGCCTGCTGCTGCTGAGATTCTATGGAACGCTGAGCATTGGCGGTGATCTGTGCAGCCTCAGTTTCAGCACGGCTGCGAGCGTCGGCAATAATATGCGATGCTTCAGCACGTGCGTCATCGCGAATCTTCGAAGCGTCGACTCGTGCGGTGCTCAGCTGATCCTCGAATTTCTTCTTCGCTGCGTCAGCCTGTTCCTGAGCGGCTTTCGCCTTGCTGATGCCGCCCTCAATCTTACTTGCGCGTTCATCGAAAATCTTCTGGAATCGTGGAAGCATGAGCTTGTAGAAGAACAAAGCTATGACTACGAGAATGATAAACGACCAAATGATGTCATAGGTTTTTGGCAAAAACAGTTCAAGTCCACCTGTTTGCGCTAGCGTCATCACATCATCCTCCTTTCCTTAATGCATACGACCTGTTGTCTGGAAATCAGCGAATGCGTTGTTCAGCGGAACAGGAAGCCGCAGACGATGCCCAAAAGTGCAAGGAACTCAACAAGTCCGAAACCGATCCACATCAAGGTCTGAATACGGCCACCGAGTTCTGGTTGACGAGCAGTAGCCTCAATTGCCTTGCCGAATATGATACCCACGCCAATGCCAGGCCCGATAGCTGCAAGGCCGTAGCCAATAGCGCTCAGGTTGCCAGACACTTCTGCAAGTGTGATGAGATCCATTGTTATTCCTTTCTATAGGCTCTTTGAGTCAAGCCATGGTTTATTGGAGAAAAAGTGTTGTTATGCTTCCTCGGGGTAACTCAGGTTGATGTATACCGTGCTGAGGGTTGCAAAGATGAAAGCCTGAAGCGCTGCGACGAAAGATTCGAACAGCGTCATGACAAGCGCGGCGATGAGCATGAAGCCTCCGAGAGGCATCATCAACTTGTTGGTCACTTCCACCAGGAAATACTGGGCGGCGGCCAGACATAGCTCAAGAATGAAGTAGCCGGCAAGCATGTTGGCAAAGAGTCGAACCATGAGTGACACGGGGCGAACGACCAAAACATCAAGCAGCTGCATGGGCAGCACGATAATCAGCACTGGCAGCGGGACACCCTTGGGAATCAGTTCATGACGCAGATACTTGCCAAGACCCTGCTCGCGAGCTGCTGCGATCCAATATTGGAAGAAGGTCCAGAATGCAAACACCAGAGGCATGGCAATCGTTGCCGTGGCTGCAATGTTTGCTCCTGGAATCACTTCGCAGAGATCGAACAGGAAGATGGTCATGAATATCGTGGTGATCATGGGAACGTAACGCTTGCCGCGTCGCTCACCCATCACCTCATAGACGATGTTGTTGCGCACGAAGCCCAGTATCCATTCCACGGCACTCTGCCATCTGCCCGGAATGAGCTTGGCTCGCATGGCTGTAATCCCAAGCACCAGCAGGATGACGACCGTCATGATCAGACGAATCAGGATGATGCGGTTCAGTGCGAACGGTGTGCCTTGGAAGAGTATCTCAGGAGGAAGGAAATCATTAATTGTTGGAAAGTCTGGACCTGATGCCAATACCATCTGTGCACTTACCAATCCCGCCATCAAGCGCCTCCTCATTAACTCAAACAGCATTCAATATAACACTAGTTATTGAAACCGATGTGACGTTTTTGTTTCTGCAATCAATATCGGAATGCTTCACATCCATCCGCACTCACGATACTCCTGACTGTGACGAATCTAACAATGCATCAGGGGAATATCTGACGAACTTTTATGGATTTGCGTCCTTTTCTGACCAGTGCCTTGGCTCGTCGCGGGCGGTTCTTTTCGACACGCCTCTGGAAATCTCAGGAAACGCCGAACAACGGTGTGGAAGTCTTGGTGTGAGGAACGGCTTGGGAGGCGCTGGGTTGAGCACTCTCGATAAATTCGCTCTAGTCTAGTTCGCTCTTACCGAGTTCAGAGAAAGATGCGACGACGAAATTAATTTGCCTTACAGCGTCATGAACGGCCGATATCCGTCAGTTCTTGGACTTTCGGGGCTATGTCGTATCGAGCGATCTGTTCCAAGTCGCTTCTCTGCACGCAATTGCGGTATTTCACTCACATCGTATGGTGTGGTCTGATAGACCCAGTTCAACCAGTTGCGCCACAGCAGATTGGCATGGGCTCGCCACGCGAACAAAGGTTCTAGGGTCGGGTCATCGTGCGGGAAGTAATTATGCGGGAACGGCACGTTGCTCATGCCGCGTTGCATGTCGCGCTCGTACTCTTCTTTAAGCGTGTATTTGCCGTATTCCCAATGCCCGAGCGCAAAGACTTCAGAAAAATCCTTGGTTGCAAGCAGGCCGGGCCCTGATTGAGGTCCCCAGGTGAGCACTTGCAAGTCTGGGTTCTTGGCAATGTCATCCTCGTCCATCGAAGCGAGCCGTGAATGGGGCTGGAGAGCCATTTCATCGAAGCCATTCGTGATGAAGCAGTACTCGTCCTGCAGAAATTGTGGAAAGATTCCAAAAACTTTCTGATCGAGAACGTGCTTGCGAATACCATATCGATAGTTCAGAGCGCCCATCGCTCCCCAGCACAGGTACATCGTTGAAAATACATGCGAACTCGCCCAGTCGAGAATCGTCTTGAACTCGTCCCAGTAATCGACCTCTTCGAAAGGAAGATGTTCCACAGGCGCGCCGGTCACGACAAGCCCGTCATAGCAGTTGTCCTCAAGCACGTCGAGAGTCTCGTAAAACTTCACCAGATGATCGTGGCTGGTGTGGGTCGCCTCATGGGTGGAGGTTTTCATAAAGTCAACATCGACCTGAAGCGGGGACTTGGAAATGAGCCGTAAAAGTTGCGTTTCCGTTTCAATCTTCTTGGGCATGAGATTCAAGATGACAAGACGCAGCGGACGCACGTTCTGTGCTTCGGCCTCTGGTTTTTCAAGCGCGAATATGCGCTCTGAATCTAGAATCGCCCTTGCGGGAAGACCACTCGGAATATTTATTGGCATGTCCCCTATTATTACAAGCTTTACTCGATGTGGAAAGTGGCGAAAGAAACAGTGGCGCGTTGCCCTTCAGCAGCAGTTCCGACGCGATCTCACACTCGTTGCCCCTGACACCGAAGAACCCACCCATTTGACAAAAACCAATTAATGAATAAACTTGGTGAACGCTGCTGTCAAGCAGCCGTCGCGGGGTGGAGCAGTTCGGTAGCTCGCTGGGCTCATAACCCAGAGGTCTCAGGTTCAAATCCTGACCCCGCTACCAATTAAGGCTAGGGATGGTGATGATTCCTAGCCTTTTTAATTTTCCGTCTTTGACCTCTCCGCTGCAAAACAGGACAAAATCAGGGGTTAATAGGCAAAGCGTGGGTCTTATACGGCGTGTCAGGTGTGTCCTGCCCAGCCTTTTCTGATGCCGAATCCGTGTTCGTAGGCGTTGATGCCGGGAGCGGGCAGTTGCACCGCGGTCTGGGTGCCTGGCGTTGGTTCGCTGGCTTGCCTGTGCGGGGACTGTCTTGAAAAGGAAGGTGCGATTCTTCGCCTAATTGGTGGGGATGACGGAGTAATGATATCTGATAGAAGATTTGAACGTTCGCTAAATACGGTTGAATCACTTCTCGAAATAGCATGTCTACAAGGGCATGTAATTAGGTCCAAGGTACTTCACTTTTAATAACGGGTTTGCTGGAGCGTAGACAGCTTGCTCTCCCTGTGGGGCACACATTTATCGAGTGAGAAGATTGCGCTTTCTTGATGTGTCGCCGTTTATGTTAGAAAATAGCAGATTTCCTCAGGATTTATTTCCAAAGCTCGAGCATCAAGATCTCACTAAATCGATATACAAGGTCATGTATAAAGTGAAGAGATGTTCGTCTACGTAAACGTTAACCATCTCCAATGCTGATGTTGGAAAAGCACATTTGCTGCCGGTAAATATTGGTGAACCTTTATTGAATATATCCCGACTTACGTGAGGCTGCGATGGTAGGTTTCTTGAGAAGGCAGATGATCGCTACTTGGGCGCGAAAATGCGAGTTATTCTTGATTCCCACGGTTATGTGCGTCTATCTGCAGCTAGGGAGAAAGAGACAACCGCTCAGGGTTGACACAACACATGATTAGTCTCGAGGTTGCGTAGAGAAATTCAATATATGCCATTGAGATGGAAACAACGGATATTTTCCATCTCAATGTAGCACTCAATGTAGCGCAGCTACCTTTTTGCCTTCTTTATTGCTTTGTTTCTTCAACAATGATCGCCGTAAGGACATTAAGAGCTTCTTCCAATTCTTCATCACTGATTATCAGTGGAGGCAAGAGTCTTATGACATTGGCATGAATCCCGCAGGTGAGAATAATGAGTCCAGATTGGACCGCCTTGATACTGATGCGCTTGACCAATTCGGCATTGGGTTCCAATCCACCTGGTTTCACAAACTCCACTGCCTGCATAGCACCTAAACCACGGACTTCAGCCACATAAGGATTATCATGTTCGAGCGGCTTGAGATGTTGTTGGATGATGTGACCGATATGTTCTGCACGCATCGCTAGGTTACCGCGCTCCATGATGCTAACCGCTGCCAGTGATGCTGCGCACGAAACTGGATTACCTCCATATGTGCCGCCAATGCCGCCAGGCTGGACACTATCCATGATCTCGGCTTTTCCGGTAACCGCGCTTATAGGCAGACCGCCTCCCAATGCTTTGGCAGTAGTGATCAGATCCGGTTCTAATTCTGAATATTCTGAAGCAAACCAGCGGCCTGTACGGCAGAATCCGGACTGGATTTCATCGGAGACATAGAGTATCTGATGCTCGTGAGCCCATTCATTGAGTGTCTTCAAAAAACCATTCGCAGGCACGATAAAACCGCCCTCTCCCTGCACAGGTTCCGCAACTATCGCTGCCACTTGATCATGGCCTACAAGCAATTCGATTTGCTCGATTGTGGCACTTGCAGCAGCAGCACCATCTGCACCATAAGCATCACGCAAAGGGTATGAATAGGGAACTGAATAGACATCGGATGCGAACGGTCCGAAGCCTTGCTTATATGGAGAAGCCTTTGTGGTCATTGCCATGGTTAGATTTGTACGGCCATGAAATGAATTTTCCATCACCACAATGGCAGGACGTCCCGTATAACGCCTTGCTATTTTCACCGCATTTTCCACAGCTTCTGCACCGGAATTCAACAAAACACTCTTTTTGGCGAATGAACCTGGCGTATGCTCACTGAGTTTTTTACATACTGCAACATAGCCTTGGTAAGGAGTGGTGGCAAAATTTGTATGTGTAAACTTACCAACCTGGTCACGTACCGCCTCTACAACTTCCGGCGCAGCATTACCCACCCCGGTTACAGCTATGCCTGCGGCCAAATCGATGAACCGATTGCCATCAACATCCGTGATTGTTGCGCCAGATGCGGATGCGGCAAAAAACGGCATTAACTCGCCGACTCCGATGCTAACGAATTCATCATATTCCTGTTGTAACGATATTGATTGAGGTCCAGGAATTGCTGTGACTAAATGACGCGCCACCTGTGGAATTGTGGACTTTAATTTAATGGGGTCAGACATCGTGTATTTTTCTCCTTATCGCGCGTCTCGAAATCTTGTGTTTGATGAAATGACTCGATCAATGAACATCAATCGGGTACCGAGCTTGTTTGGCTCTAACGAAGTCTGTATCGATATCAACAACCAAATATGAATCTTCAGGATTCGTTACAGCAATGTCGATGCCGCGTGGGCTGATCACCCTGCCATTACCTTCATAGCTAAAGCCCAATGAATCTGTGTAGCCGCGGTTCGATGATGCCACATAGCTCCCCGAAACAGTTGCAGCCATTGTCAAAGCAGCATGAAACATTGCTTGATCTAGTGGAGGCGTTGCTCTAGGACAGACGATAAGGTCGACATTTTCACGACCATATTGGCGCGCATGTTCGGGAAACATAATATCGGTACAAATCATGAACCCAACCTTCAACCCACTCACTTCGAATGACTCGAACCCTGCCGAGCCAGGAGATGTCCACGTTGTTTCCCAATACCCTGGGCCATGCGGAAGATGTTGTTTATAATGGTGTATCGATAGACCATCTTTTCTTGACCACAGAAACCCAGCGTTAACACGTGTTCCGTCAGCGGTTTCCATTGGCATACTTCCTACGATATTTTCTGCATTGAATTCATCCAGATGTTTCAACGCGTCTTGTGAGATCGATATGCTCTCTTCCCAACGACTCTTGTCGAATGTGTGTGAAGAAGCGAGCCATGTACCAAACGGTAGCTCGTTCAAAACGAGGAAATCTACAGGTTGCCGTTCAATTTGCTGCTGTAACTTTGTCCAACCGTCTGTTCCATAGATCAATTCCGGAATATTTTCCAGTACTCCTACTGTTTTTTTCATTGTGCTCTTTCTGATAGTGCGATTTTAACGATTAACGATGTATTTCTTGATCAAATGAGCGTTGAACCCGAGACTAATATTTGATTCCTGTTTCTCTGATACTCAACCGCGGAGTAAGAATCGATCCAAAAATGGTGAAGGCTGAAATGACTATAAGCAGCACAGCCGCAGGCCACCAGGCACCCCCTGCTGAACCAACAAGTGCAGTCGCGATGAGTGGCATAAAGCCGCTGAAAATTGCACCGATGTTTGTTGCGGATGAAACTCCGCTCAGGCGAAGATTCGCTGGGAACAGCGCTGTGAGCATCGCGCCTTGGGCTGCATACGAAAATGAGCAGGTCATATACCCCAATGTCATGGCAATTACGATCAATACCGTATTCTTCGTACTCAACATTAGGAATATCGGGAAAGCGCAAATAGCAGCTGAAAGTGCACCATATACAGCTACTTTGCTTGGTCCATATTTTGTGCCTAGTTTTCCACCAATCCAGAGTACGAGAGCTTCACCAAGTGCCCCTATCATCGAGGCAAAGAGAAGGACATCCGTGTTGATGCCGAGAGTTGTTTTTCCATAGCTTTGGAAGAATGTCGTTACAATATAGAATCCTCCAATTCCCACCAATGAAATGAAGAATCCAATGAGTATTTGCGGGAACCTCAGTTTGAAGACTTGGATAAGAGGGGTTTTTTCAATTTCCTTGTTGTCCTCAATTTTCTGGAAAACTGGTGACTCTTCCATATGTTTTCTAATATAGAAGGCGATGATAAGCAGAGGGATGGCGAAGAGGAACGGTATGCGCCAACCCCATTGTTCAAAGAACTCGTTGCTTGACAAAGCAGCAGTCATATAGAATGCTCCTGATGAGAGAATGGTTCCGAACGGACTCCCAAATTGCGGTAAAACCGCATACCATGCGCGTTGGTTTTTTGGAGCGTGTTCGGTGGCATAGGTTACAGCGCCGGACCACTCACCTCCCACGGCCAGTCCCTGCAGGAATCGTAGTGTTGCCAATAATGTAGGAGCCCAGATTCCGATTTGTGCCTCCGTCGGCAACAGCCCTATCAAGGCGGTTACTCCACCGATTCCAATTACTGTGATAAGCAAAACGGATTTGCGTCCAACTCTGTCGCCTAATATTCCAAAGAAAACACCGCCGATTGGGCGTGCAATAAAACCAATAGCAAAAGTTGCAAAAGAACTCATCAGGGCAACCCAAGCGTTTTCACCAGTGAAGAATTGCGAGCCGAAAACCAGTGCTGACGCAGTAGAAAATAGATAAAAGTCATACCATTCCATGGCAGTTCCTACGAATGAAGCCAATGAGGCTTTCTTTGCCACGGTGTCATCTACCTTGACACCGCTTTCGCCGATTTCAACTTCAGCTGGCTGCGTTGTGATACTCGTCGCATTTGCCATTGTTCCTCCTTCTATTTTGTATATATAAAAAATGCAGTTCGATCGAAACATCTGTTTTATGCTTTATGCCGCGAAAGTGGTATTGCCACCAACCACGGTAAAAGTGACAGGGATTTTCGAAATTTGGTTTGGTTCCACGGCTAAGAGATTGTCTGCGAGACACGCAAAATCTGCATAAAATCCTCGCGCGATTTTTCCTTTAGTCTTTCCGCAGCCCGTAGCTTTTGCTGAGCCTGTTGTGTAGCATTGCAATGCTTCTAAACTCGTCAAACACTCTGATCTGGGACCAAACGGTTTACCGCTGCCGGTAGTTCGAGTGACGAATTTTTCTATTCCGAGCAACGCAGAGTCACTGGAGCAGGGGGCGTCAGAGCTGCCAGGCAGGAGGATTGAGTTCTCCAATAGTGATTTTGCTCGATATGTGTAAGGTATAACTTCTGGAGATAATGAGCCAATTATCCCGTCTCCCATGTTGTCATAAAAAACCGATTGGGTTGTAGGGACTACCCTTAACCGTGCAATTTTCGCGAGTTGATCTGGCCGCATTACACCGGCATGCTCTATTCGCAGAGGAAGTGCGGGTTGTATCCCTAAATTGGCAGACTCTTCATAGGCATTTAGCGCTATGTCAACTCCTCGATCTCCGATCGCGTGTGTAGCGACACCCCAGCCTGATTTCAAAGCCCCCAGAATCCATTGACGTAAACTATCGGCATCGTTTTCGAGAGATCCCCGATTATTGGGCTGCCCTTTGTAAGGAACACTCATAGCCGCGGTTTCACCGCTTAAGGAGCCATCGGCAAAAAGTTTGACTGGCCCTAGGGATAGCCATGAGTTCCCTAGGCCTGTTCTCATACCCAAGTCCAAGCCAATTCCAAATCCGTCTGAAACATGGGATTGAACTTTATGCAAGTTGTAAACAGTCGGCATAACCTGAGATCGAACCAACAGTTCATTGGCATCATACAGTTCCTGATATGCAAGAAATTGGATAGGAGAATCACCGATCCACCCACTACCGATGCCTGCATCGCAAATGCTCGTGATGCCATTGGCAGCGAGTCGTTTCCCAGCACGGGTTATAGCAGCTTTCATCGTTGTTAGTGAGTACGGTTTGAATAAATCCTGTAAGAGACTCTGTGCATTTTCTTGTACAAGACCTGTCGGATTGCCCGCATCGTCACGCACAACATGCCCTCCCTCAGGGTCTTCGAAATCTGGTTCCAAAGCACCAATTCGGCGTAAAGCTTCAGTATTTGCTATTGACGAGTGACCGGAAGTGTGACGCATAAACAGAGGTTTGCCCCCTGAGACGTTGTCAAGCGCTGAAATGGATGGATACTGTCCGTGAAAACGGTGATGATCGAAACCGGAGCAGAGGATCCATTCTGCATCTGATTTTTCTTGCGAAGCGCTTTTCTCGCGTATTCGTTGATATACATTTTCAATGTCATCAGAAATGTCCGTCAAATCGATTTCTGATAACGTTCTTCCCAGCCAAGAAACATGAACATGCACATCATTGAAGCCCGGGAACACATATGATCCTCTAAGATCGACGTGTTCATGTGCATCAACACCATCCAATTCATCATCTAACCCAACAATCTTTCCATTCAGCACACCTACCTTCGTGGCGACAGGATGTTCGGAATCAAGAGTCATGAAAGTGGAGTTTTCGAAAATTTTATCTATCCTCATTACCTGTACCTTTCCGATCTAACTTGATTGTTTGATGAAAAGGATAGAGAAGAATGAGCTGCTGAGAAGATGTTTACTGCAACCACATTCGCACGTTTTAAGATGCGGATGCACAAAGTCACACAACAAAAGTTCAGCTGAAACAAGCAGTTTACTTTTGCAAAATACTTAATGATTGGCGTTGAATAATATGAAATAATGGCAAACAGTGATGATGATCGTTGGTTTGAATTGATGCTCAATCTCTATGAGCATCGAAATGAGTTGGTGTCTGACTTCATGAACCATGTGGTAGAAATACCAGGGTATGCAAATTCGGAAGTTTCCATGAGTGATATGCGAGAAACAGCAGTTAACGCATACAACGCAATCTTGCGAAAGATCATAGATAATCCATCCGGAATAGATCAAAGAATCTTTTTGGCCAAGAAGCTAGGGTCTCTTCGTGCTCAGCAAGGTATTCCTCTTCCCGATTTAACAACGGCTATATCTTTGGATTTCAAGATTATATGGCGCCTGCTCATGCGACTTGTTAAACCTTCCGATGCTGCCCTCCTAGCTAATCATGTGGAATCTGTTTGGAATGCTGTCGATGGATTTTCGCAGGCAACGCAGATCGAGTATCATAACGAGTCGGTTAGGATGGAGGGATCCCAATTCACGGAGCGTGCCCTGAAGTTGGAAAACTTCATTAATTCAACTGACGTATCCGAAAATGAAGCGCTTATTGTCTCTCAGTCGTTTTCCATCCCAATTTATTCGACATATGTCGTTTGCTATGGGAATAGCGTTCCAACTTTTTCAACGGCTCTACGCGAGATACGTTCATACTCGAAACGCGTAATGCTCTATCAGCATGAAGCTGAAACTTGGAATTTATTTTGGCCCTCTACCGTTCCTGATGGACAAGGTCACCCGTTAAGAGCACTCGCAAATATACCGTGTGGTTATATGCCTGACGTTAGGAATCTCATTCAAGTTCCACGTGCATTAAGGACCCTTAAACATTACATGCTCACCATCAATCAGAGCAATCTTGCAAGTCCAGTAAACGTTAACTCAAATTGGGCACCTTATGCTGGAACGGTACTATTTACCACTTTCCCTGAGCTTCTCGATTTATATACAACTTATCTCGAATATATGAATGAGATGAGCCCAAAAGAGCAGGAAGAGTTGAAAAAAACCATTGCCACATTTCTACAAACTGGTAGCGTCCAATTGACTAGTAGAGCATGTTTCTGTCATAGAAATACAGTTATGAAGAGAATAAATGCCTTCGAAAAAGCGACGTATCTTGACTTGAGAAATCCCACTGATTTGGCCTTTGCTGTGCTACTCATAAAATATTTGCACAATGTCAGGAAATGGTGAATTCACTTGATGGATGTTTGCGATCTCATTGATCTCGTTGAATGCAACTTCGGTCGCTGATATTGATCCTGATATCGGTCAGACATCCTCCTTTGGGGAGAATATCAATAGTGAACTGAAACGAATATGACCACAAACTTATGCTGAAATCGGAGATGTGGTGTTTTCTCACGATACCTTCGTTCATTCTGCTTGGAAGCCCACGAGGGGTGTAATCCACATAGTGACACGAGGTGGGTTTTGTTCCCGATTTCCCCCTGATAAGGAATAAAACCCAGTCCGTATCACAGCATCATAAAAACCACCAACACACCATCAACCGTTACAGCCACCATTAGAAACCTCCTATTGCTTAGTATCTCCAATATGGACAGAAACATCACGAATTATCTTGCGCAAATTTTATTGCGCAAGATAATTCGTGCTATTGTCGAGCACTATGACAGAAACGGACGCTAAGCACGAATATGGTTTACCGCCAAGCCGTGTAGTTGACAGTAATGATGCGAAGATCGATGACGCTTCGACATTGCGAGCGCTGGCGAGCCCGGTACGCATGAGAATCTTGGGATTGCTCAGGGTACAGGGCAAGGCCACAGTCGGTGAGATTTGTGAGAAGGTCGGCATCGCCACCGGCTCGGTAAGTTATCATCTGGCCCAGCTGGAAAAAGCTGGTCTTGTCGAGAGAATGGAAGATCCGGACGGCGACGGACGTAAGCGATGGTGGCGGGCATGCCATCGGGCAATGGCTCCCACCTCGATTTCAAAGCAGAAAGACGGCTCGTCCCTTGCAGATTATCTGCATGCCGTCTCCTTAACGTATCGGCAGATATATGACAGATTCGTGGATCAAAAATCTGATTTGCCTGCCGAATGGGTTGACGCTGCAATGAACCAAGACCGTACGGTGACATTGACTTTAGAACAGATGGTAGAGATGAACGCCGAGTTTGATGCGCTTGCCCAGCATTGGGAGCAAGTGTCACGTGGCGCTGATGCCTCCGAAACCCATGGTGAAAGCGCTCCGACGGTAAGCGGTATGCGCAAAGTGGCACTGATCATCCAGTCTTTTCCTTGGTTACCATGAACGGACGGGGGGCTTCACGCGGCCTGTTCTTTGCTGACGTGGCTTATCGTCGTTGGTTTGCGGCCGATACAGCCTCGGCTGCTGGGCTTGCGCTTCGAGGTATTGCGGTGTCCATGGTCGCCTATCAGATTTCAGGATCCACAGCACTGGCTGGTCTGCTGGGAACCCTCTCACAAGTTGTTCAACAGGCTGCTGCAGTATTTGGTGGCACGCTCATCGACCGTCATGACCGCCGTACGCTTGTCGTGTTGAACGCTGCTGTGAGTGGCTGTGGATGGCTTGTGGTCTGTGTTCTACTAATAAGTGGACGGCTTTCTTACCTTGCGTTCCTTATCGTGTGCTGCTTGCTGTCAATGATCAACGGATTATTGGGAAAAGCTACGGAAGCAATGCTGCGCTCCATCGTATCTGTTGAACGTTACCCTCAAGCCCGCAGTATCAACGAAGGACGTGACGCAACTGTCAGTATGGCAGGAGGCCCTGTGGGTGGGTTGCTTTACGCGATGGTTCCGTTCCTGCCGTTTCTCACAATGACCGCCCTGTACGCCATTGCGGGTGCATCGGCCCTTTGTATACCAAGCGGCAAAGCACTAAGAGGGAGGCAACAAGGCGCGGAAGAATCTGATAGCTCTGATACAGCTTTTCTCCATGATCTTATCGAGGGGTGGAAATGGACAGTCCATCAACGTCTGCTCGTATCACTCGTGGCTGTGGCATGTCTGATGAATTTTGGTATCAATGGAATGCTATATGCCATTCAGCTGCATCTCGTCTCTAACGGTACGAACCCTGCACGAATTGGACTGATAGATACCGGCACGGGAATTGTCATACTCTGCGGGTCACTGATTTCGACAAGGATCGCTACACGGATGCCGGTCGGGATCGCCCTGATATGTACGCTGGCATGCTACACGGTATGTATGGCTCCCATGCTGTTCACGGACAACTACACTATCGTTCTACTATGCTCATCGGCGGCTTTCCTGCCATTCCCACTGTTCAATGCGACGGCCATGGGCTTCATTTTCGCCAAAACCCCTGTCGCATTACAGGGACGAGTCTCCACTGCTGTATCGATTCCTGCGCAGGCGCTGTCGATGTTCACCCAACTTCTTGCTGGTCTGCTCTTGCCTGTCGGTGGATTCGGCATGACTATGTTTGTGTTCGTCATCGCCGTCGTTGCTGCTCTGATGATTGTGCTTATCGCACCGCGGTTAAGGAGCATTCCCAGTGCACAGCATTGGGGCAGCTCGACCCTGTAAGAGAGGCCATGGTCTCCGAACACAGTGTAGTCTGATATGAACGCTGAGACGTTGGAGGTGGATCCATGACAGATAGAGGGCTGTTGTCGCTGGGCGACTGGTTGTCCAATGAGCGTCAGGCGAATATCAGCAATGGGGCATACTACTGGTCCGCAATAGTGCTGACCTATAACTCGAATCATATGGAGGGTTCAACCCTTTCCCAGCGCCAGACGCAACAGTTGTACGACACCGGTTCGCTCACGCCCGATGACATGAACACGCCGATTCGAGCGGACGATGTAATCGAAACGCAAAACCATTTCAGCGCCTTCGCCTCAATCATTGATCATCGCAACGAGCCATTAACCCATGAGTCGGTCAAACGACTTCATGCTATGCTCAAGTCTCATACCAGTCAATCTCGCAACCAAGCGTTGTGGGGCGTGGGAGAGTACAAGCGGCATCCAAATCAGATTGGATTGTTTGACCCTGTTCGCACCACGCCTCCCGATCATGTCGAGTTCGAAATGACTCATCTATTCGATCTGATGAGTGGCTTCACTGGCACTGATGCGCAGCTTGCCGAATTTCACGCTATCTTCGAGCGCATCCATCCCTTCTCTGACGGCAATGGACGCATCGGCCGTCTGCTGATGTTTAAAGAAGCGTTGAGAGTGGGAGCGCTGCCTCCCGTCATCTTTGACGATGAGAAGCCCGAGTACATCAATGCGCTGTCCACATGGAGCCGCCAATCGCCGCAACAAATGGGCACTTTCATCCATCACAGCCGGCAACGATACCGCAGCTACGTTTTGGACAGCTTTGATGCAGGGAACGAATTCACCTATCGTTCCACGCGAACACCAGACATGCAACCGTTTGACGCGCAGACCGCTTAAACATTCACCATCATGCCAATGCATGAGCCAATGCATGACTCGAAAGCTGAGAACGCCCAATCTGCATTCACAATCAGCGCGCTGAGCGCCTCTTCCCCCGCCCTCAGTACAGAACAACGCATAACAAGGCAAGCTTGGTGGGCTGGTCGCAATACCAAGCCGATTGCAGCCGTTATGATTGGCGATAGTGATGATAGTGCTGCGAGCATAGAATTTGTCAAATCTCGTCTTGTAGCGCTGACGGATTCAGACGATATGTGAGACAGAAGGTGAGGGCTGCATGGTCACCATCGTTGATTTTGAAGGGGCTGAGCTCTCGGATCGTTTCTACGCGGGCGATGCCGGGCGCAAGGTTGGCGTGGTCTGGCATGGAGTTGATTGGATGCTGAAGTATCCGGGACCAACCCGTCATCTTGAGGGCAGCGTGCCTTCCTACACGAGCGCCCCTCTTTCGGAATTTCTGGGTTCACACGTCTATGCGCTGCTGGGCATTCCCGTGCATGAAACCCTTCTTGGCATACGCGGAGGGCTAGTGTGTGCGTGCCGTGATTTCGAAACGGACGATAGGCATCTGGTCGAGTTCCGCAGCCTGAAGAATTCACTGTCTGACGACGAACCCGGCTTCACGGAGGCTCCGTCGAGCGGACGCAGCGTGGTGCTGGCAGACGTACGTTCAGCACTGCATCGCATTCCTCTCCTGGACCGGATTGCGGGCGTGACGAAACGATTCTGGGACATGTTCGTCACCGACGCGTTCATTCGCAACGTGGACCGGAACAATACGAACTGGGGCATCCTCACTGGTGGTGGGAAACCAGAGCTGGCTCCCGTGTATGACAATGGCAGTTCGTTCTTCAACAAGCGCACCGAGAAAGCCATCGCCGCCCGTCTCAAGGATCCCGATCTGTTGCGACAGGATGCCTTGGACGTGCGTTCCTGCTACGTGGACGACCGGGGCAAACCCATCAGCCCGCTCAAGTACATGACCAGCGGGCAGGATAAGGAGTGTTCGAAGGCCCTGGAACGATTCATGCAACGCTGGGAGCCAGCAAAGTTCGATGCTCTGCTTGATGCTGTGCCGACTCAGTCAATGGGAGTCAGCATCATGAGCGACGAATACCACGAATATCACCGCCTCGTGCTGAGTGTTCGATACCAGCACGCTTTCATACCCGCATGGAACGCCGTGAAGACGACGCTGGAAAACCGTACGAATGATTGAATGTCACTCAGTCTGAATGCGAACTTCCTTCCGTGGCCCAGCCCGCCACTGAACTAGTTACTGTCGCCAATTTCAGAGCTGTCAGGTCGCGGTTGGCTGGTGGTGAGAGCGGAAACACGAGAGACGACTTGCAACTGTTGCTGGTTGAGCGTCTGCTGAGCGAGAGAGTCAAGCAAAGGCTTAGGGACGCTCATCACCAATCAGGGCATCGCAATCGTCGGCATCATCGCATTCACCCAGCTGATAGAACCCGTCATGCGTTTGGCATTCCAGCAATGGGAATTCGGAAAGATAGCTGCGAAATTCCTCCCCGAAGCCGCTGGAGACGCAGTGCTGGGCACGAGTTTTCTTAGCATCTCAGACCCAAGTCAGCTGCTCACACCGTGGCAAGGGATGCTTGTACTGGGATGCTACGGTTTCATCATGCTGTTGGCCGGAACGATACGCCTGATCAACACCGACGTTGATTAGGTACCGATAGCCACATCCAAGCAACATACGAAGCGACAAACTTGATGGAGTGAGCATGGAGGCATCACCGGTGTGTATCGGGCAACACGCCGAATGGACTTTATTGTATTAAAAAGTTAATATATTAACTGCGAGTATAACGATTCATCACGGACGACGAAGGAGTCATCGTGCACTCTGATACAGCGCAGATGCCCAGTGAGGGCAGCTATCAATCCCTGTCCGAGCTTCATCGTTCCAGAGTAGTTGAGTACCTTCACCGCAATGGGGTAAGCTCCAGAGCTGATATATCGCAAGCCCTCGGCCTCACACCTGCGGCAATCACCAAAATCTCGGCGAAACTCATCGAACTTGGCATCATCAGCGAAACAGGCACCGTAGAAGGAAAACGAAACCGACGCGCCCTCGGGCTGACTCTCAATAACAGCAAATACCGAGTCATCGGCGTCAAATTCGCTCGCAGCCTGGTACAGATCGGCGTATTCGACATCAGCGGACTACAACACTCATTGCTTGACCTACCGCCAGTAAAAGATGCTCACATATCTGACACCATCAGCGAAATCAAACGCATCATCAGAGATTTACTACGCAACGACCCGAACATCATAGCTGTCGGGATGTCCGTCCCAGGACCATACCTTCGGCATGATGGCAGAATCGCCGTGGTCACATCCATGCCGGGCTGGACTGATATCAGCTATGCCGATGAGTTCGAGAACGCCTTCCCTGTCCCAACATTCATCGAACATGATGCCCGATCAGGAGCTTTGGCAGAAAGCCTTTTCGATCCACGCATCACTTCGGACACTATCGCCTACTACCTTGTGGGCGAGGGCGTTGGCCTTGGGGTCATGGATCACGAACAACTCGTCAACGGAGACCGCGGTGCGGCTACGGAAATCGGCCATATCAGCATCGACATCAACGGCAGACCATGCAAATGCGGCAATGTAGGTTGCCTTGAATGCTACTGCTCAGCCGTGGCAGTGCATCAAGAACTCATAGACTCAGACATACTGGCTCAAGACCACCCCGACATCGCTTCGATGACACATAGGGATGCCTGCAATGCATTGTTCGCAGCCTCGAATGCCGGGAATGCCCGAGCCACCGAACTTCTTCGAAACATCTCACGGTACGTCGGCTACGGATGCGTCAATATCATCAATGCCTACAATCCTCGGCAAATCATCATCGGCGACATCATGGCCCAAGCAGGCGATATATTGCTCACCACGGTGCAGAAAGTGCTGCGCGAACGTATCGTTCCCGAGATACTGAACTCCACAGAAATCCTGCTTTCGACGCTGACAAGCGACCCAGCCATCACCGGAGCAGCCGCCACTGCAGCAAATCAATTCCTGCGTTATCCGTCCCTATTCGCCAGAAATACATAGCTACATAGCCACATAGCCACATAGCTTCTAGCTCCAGACGAATGCGGCGTACAGCGCAACACAACTCTTCACAGAACAACAGTGAAATCAACAAACAAGTATCACCACAAGGGAAGGAAAGGTCATGAAACAACCAATCGTACTCAGTCTCGGCGAGTTACTTTGGGATATGCTGCCAGGAGGAAAGCGTGCCGGCGGCGCACCAGCAAACTTCATCTATCATGCCATGAACAATGGTGCGGATGGGTATTCAATCAGCGCTGTCGGCGAGGATGCCCTGGGCGACGAACTCTCCGATGCCGTCACCAATGCGGGAATAAAGTCAATTCTGCAACGCAACGCATGGCCTACCAGCACAGTCGAGGTCGCACTGAAAAACGGCATTCCTGAATACACCATCGTGCGCAATGTGGCGTGGGATCATATCGTACTCACCCGTGAACTCATCGAACAAGTAGGCAAAGCCGATGCCGTCTGCTTTGGCACACTCGCCCTGCGCAGCCCGGAGACCCACGACACCATCATCGAACTGCTGAAGCACACGAAGCCAGGTGCGATGAAATTCTTCGACATCAACCTGCGTGGCGACCATTATTCAAAGGAACTCATCACCGAGCTGTTATGGCAGGCGACCGTGCTCAAACTCAACGACGCCGAACTGCTGCTGCTGCAGGATATGTTCGACATCCGTGGAACCTCCGATGCCGACGCATGCCAGTGGTTCATTAACCATTTCGACCTGGAGTATACGATACTCACCGCAGGAAGCGAATACAGCAGCATCTTCGGACGTACAGGCGAATCCTCAACCTTGTCTACTCCTCACGTCAAGGTCGCCGACACCGTCGGCGCTGGAGATTCCTTCTCAGGAACTTTCACCAGCAACGTTCTTCAAGGCGTGTCGCTTCGCGCGGCACATCGCGCAGCGGTCAATACCGCAGCATATGTCTGCACGCAAAGTGGCGCATGGCCAGACTATCCGCAAACCATTCCTGACTACCTTGCGCAGGCGGAAGCGGAAAACTAAGCATTACAACAATCCCTGCCGCTCCTCAAGGGGAAAAAGGAACGGCAGGCAAGAGGGGGAAAAAATTATGTCAACCACAAGCTCCGGCCAAACGCGGCCCGGAATAAATATTCGAGCGCTCGCACCGGTTATGGTGTCGTTCTTCATCATGGGTTTCGTTGACCTCGTTGGTATCGCGGCGAACTATGTGAAAAACGACTTCTCACTGACCGACTCACAGGCAAATCTCTTCACCAGCATGGTATTCTTCTGGTTCCTGATTTTTTCAGTGCCCACCGGCCTGATGATGAATCGTCTCGGTAGACGCCGCACCGTACTCATCAGCATTATCATCACCGCAGCAGCACTCATCTTCCCAGTTATCGGCTATCTCCAGCCTTCCAAGGATGCCCGTTTTGTGCTGATGATCATCTCCTTCTGCCTGCTGGGAATCGGCAATACGGTGATGCAGGTCTCCCTGAATCCTCTGCTGAGCAATCTGGTAAGCAATAACAGGCTTGCCAGCACGTTGACACTCGGTCAGTTCGTCAAAGCAATCGCCTCATTCATCGCACCGATTCTGGCTGGATGGATGGCTGCGGCCTTCGGCATGTGGTGGCTGCTGTATGTGATTTTCCTGGTCATCGCGATTGCAGGGTATGCACTGCTTGGCGCAGACAAGATCGAGGAAGCTGCTCCCGATGCAGGCAAGACGAGTATCGCACGCTGCTTCGCATTGCTGAAGGACCCGGTAGTGCTGCTGTGCTTCCTCGGTATCGTCAGCCATGTTGGAATTGACGTCGGCATCAACACCACCGCTCCGAAGATTCTTATGGAGCAGACAGGTCAGTCACTGGCGACCGCAGGTATCGCCACCAGCGTGTACTTCGTATTCCGCACCATTGGCTGCCTGACCGGAAGCGTGACGTTGCAAAGGCTCAGCAACAAAGCTGCTCTTCGTATATGCGCGGTACTGATGGCACTTTCCGTGGTGTGCTTCACCGTGTTCATCATCGTCTCACAGTCGCCCGTTTTCCTGTGCTACCTGGGATTGGCTCTTGTGGGCTTCGGCAACTCGAATGTCTTCTCGCTTTTCCTCACGCGCGCACTGCTGCATCAGCCTTCACGTCAGAACGAAATCTCTGGCCTGATGATGATGGGCCTTATCGGAGGAGCAATCTTCCCACCACTGATGGGTCTTGCATCTGACGCGGTCGGCATGCAGACAGGTGCCATCGCTGTGATGTCCGTAGGCGTGATCTATGTGCTGGTGATTTCCATATTCCACAGCCTTATCGTTTCCAAGAATGAACAGGTTGTCTTAACAAAGTAATCCAGCCCTCTGCTGGGAGCACTCAATGTCGCATGCCTTGGCTTGCGACATCACCATCGAGCGGGATTTGTGCAGGCGCGCTCTTGCTGCGCAACAGGCTGCGTATTCTGGCCCACAAGCCCACTGATGCTGGCTTGCTCAATGATGCGGTGATGTCTTTCCAACCATCCAAATCGGGCAGCTCGCCATGCTCCCAGTATTTGAGGAACATCGAGAGGACTTCATCTTGGTCTGCACTGGTATAGGAGTATTGTGTGAAGCTTCCATCCTCAGCAACCAGCCGGGTCTCAACAACAAAGGAACCGATGGTCTCCACAACAACGGAACCAAGCATCTGCAGATAGATGCTCTTGTCTACCGGCTCGCTCGGTTCCAACACCATGAAGTCAAGCTCCTTGCGTGATAGTCTCTCCACCACATCACGAAGCAGCTCACCCGATATCTCGCTGTTCGTATAGGATTTCTCACTCGTCTGCAACACAAACTCGCTCACCTGCTGACCTCCTCTTCCCCGCTGCACATGCCCACCATGAATTAATGAAGCTTGTCGATACCATGCTTTCGGTTTATTTCGTCAAGCTTAGCCTGCTGGCTCTCATGCACATGAGAGATTTCGTCGGCAAAAACCTCCTGAGTCATCTGTCTGGTCTGTTCCATCTTCTGCTGGACCTCTTCTCTGCTCAATGGTTCCTTCGAATTCAGCAGCACATTGATGAGCAGATTGACAATCCCCATGACCAGACCGATCATCAAGGCCGCTAACCCGGCACGAGCAGCCAGCATCGTCGTCAGGCACGCGATGCAGATCAGGCACACCACCTGAAGTCCAAGGTAGCGAAGACTGGGATAATCGGTGCGCTCGCGGACCGAGAAGATATGCAGTATCCACGCATTGGGCACGGCACTGACCAATGCAGAAATCACCACCACGATGAACAGGGTCTCGAAAGGAATGGAAGCGGCTGCAATGACCAGTCCAACAAGCCAGCAGGCAAGCAGATACGCCGGAATCATCAACGCCTCGGTTATCAGATGACCTTGTATGACATGCTTAAGCGGGATTGGCGACCAATCCTTGCTGTTGCTGCTTTCCACCACGGCACTCACATTCCTTCGATTGATGTGCATTCATATGACGTGCATTCCATAATCTTCGAAGGCTAGGCTTCCAGTACCAAAGCAGGCACTGACGAGCCCTGCATCTAGGACACCTTTCGCACTTCCCCTTCGCATGATTGCCTCATGCGAGAACCTTCTCTCCACAGGAATACCATGTCGCACGGCCAACAATGAAAACAGCCTCACTCACACTCAACATGTACTAAGCTCTCATTCAACCAGCACTCAATTCACGCTCAACAACGACGCGAATTCGCTCAACACGAATGTCGATTGTACGATACGCTGTTATTGACCACCGCTTCGTATCCCCAATGAAGGAGGACAGCTTGGCCTACATCGAATTCACCCATGTCACGAAGGAATACACCTCTGGCGGTGGCAGCGTTCATGCGCTTGAGGATGTGAATTTCTCCATCGACAAGGGCAGTCTCACCATCATCTTGGGCGCTTCTGGCGCAGGAAAAACGACCGCGCTCAACATTCTGGGCGGTATGGATACCCTGACATCGGGTACGGTCAGTGTGGACGGTCGTGACATTTCGGCTCTCTCCCGCAAGGAGCAGACCTTGTACCGTAGAACGGACATAGGTTTCGTATTCCAGTTCTATAATCTGGTTTCCAGCCTTACCGCGCTTGAAAACGTGGAGCTAGCATCGCAGATCCGCCGCGAACATTTCGATCCCCAGCACACCTTGGAGCAGGTTGGTTTGGGACATCGGCTCAACAATTTCCCCAGTCAGCTCTCCGGAGGCGAACAGCAAAGGGTGGCGATTGCTCGTGCGATTGCCAAACGGCCAAAACTCCTGCTGTGCGACGAACCAACAGGAGCTTTGGACTTCGAGACGGGCAAGCAAATTCTGCAACTCCTGCAAGATATATGTCGGACGCAAGGAATGACGGTCGTCATCATCACCCATAACACTGCAATTTCCCCTATGGCTGACAAGGTCATTCATTTCCGAAGTGGGCAAGTATTTGACAGCTCCACGAACGAGCATCCCATGTCCATAGCTGACATTGAGTGGTAGGTGCAGTATGACAGCAGCAGACGCACACCACGGCTCCACCAGCGCCATGCGTTCAAATCCAGTGGTCAAAGACATCTGGCGCACTTCAGTGAGCAATTGGAAACGGTTCATCTCCATTGCCATTATCACCATGCTTGGCGTGGCAGTACTCACCGGCATCTATGCGGGTTGCAGAGACACGCTGCTTTCTGCAGACAGATTCTATGAATCCTCTCACCTCTTTGACATCCAGGTGGTCTCGTCTGCGGGTCTGACGGACAAGGATCTCACTGCATTGTCATCGGTGGCCGGAGTGAAATCGCTTCAGCCAGAAATTTCCACAACTGTGACCGTACCCATGCATGGCACGCCGCATGCGGCGACGATACGGCAGCTAGGCGGGCGGGGTCTTAACACCGTGTCCGTCCAGCAGGGTACGTTGCCAACGCATTCCCATGAGATTGCAGTTACGCAGCGTTTCTTGATCGACAGTGGTCTGTCGCTGGGAAACAGCATAGTCGCCAGTTCAACCGATGCTATGACGAATCAGCCGACCACAACCAGGTACAAGATTGTCGCCGTCGTGCTTGACCCGATGAACATAGCAAATCCCGAAGGATACAGTTCAGGAACGTTCCGCTCTCAAGACAACGAGAGCTATGACATGTTCATTCCGTCGAATGTCACGACGAACGACGTGTATTCTGCCCTTTCCATAACCGTATCGGGCGCAAACAGCCTTGATACCTTCTCCGACGCATACTCCTCACGAGTGCAGCAAGTCATCGACCGCATCAATGACACGGTAGCCAAAGACCGGGAGCAGGCTCGAGAGCAGGAGCTTGCACAAGAGCTTGCCCAGGGGCTTGCACAGAGCGGCACCATGGATTCGTCTCAACAGTCAAGTCTTGCGCAAGCATCCCAGACCACTTCTGCCACAGCGAAAACTTCTAGCACTGCGCAAATTTCTACCACAGTGCAATGGCATCTTCTGACCCGTTCATCGCTCGAATCCTATTCCAATCTGAAAGGTGACATCACCTCCATCGAATCGATTGGGCGCGCATTCCCCGTACTCTTCCTCGTCGTGGCAATACTCATGAGCCTTACTGCCATGACACGGATGGTTGAGGAGGATCGTGGACTTATCGGAACATATCTGGGTCTTGGCTACGGCAGACTCACCATTGCGGCAAAATATGTGTCCTTCGCACTCGTAGCATGCGTGCTTGGCGGAGCGCTTGGCAACGTTCTTGGTTTCGTCGGCATCCCAGCTTTCCTCATTTCCGTGCTGGAAGGGCTGTACACCATACCCAACACCTACGTTGCCTTCGACGCGCTGTATGGGATTGGCGGATTTCTGCTGTTTGCGCTTGGTGTGACTGGCTCGACCATGATTGCATGCCGAGGCGAAATGAGACACATGCCAGCATTGCTGATGCGTCCGAAATCTCCGAAAACTGGCTCCCGGGTTCTGCTGGAACGCTGGAGCTGGCTTTGGAAGCGAATGAGCTTTCTTAACAAGGTAACCGTTCGCAACCTGTTCAGGTTCAAAAGCAGACTGGTGATGACGGTTGGCGGCGTTGCCGGATGCACGGCGCTTATCCTCTGCGGTTTTGCCATTAACGATACGATTCAGACGCTCGGTGCCAAGCAGTATGGCGGCGTGGACAAGTATGACCTTATGAGCATCGCAGTATCGGACGCCGATGCGGCAGGAATGCGTAAACAGCTTATCGATGACGGCCAGATGGTCCATTCAATTCAGCTGCGCGTCGAGGGGGCCGATCTGCTCAATGCCGACGGTCAGAGCGAATCCGTGAGACTCGTAGTCGTTCCCGATGGACAAAATATCAGCGACATGGTCGATTTTCGACCTGCTGCCCAAGGATTTGGCCGTATCTTCGGATTCTCCACGTCTCCAAGTGCAAGACAACGACTCACGCTCGGAAACCACGGGCTTCTGGTCTCGCAGAGCGCCGCGAACGCTTTGGGCATATCTGCCGGCGATTCGGTGTCATTGCGCAGCGACGTTCACGGTCAACGTTCTGTCCACGTTCGCGATGTGTATAGAAATCTCATAGGCAGCGACGTGTACATGTCGGCAAGCCTCTATGAATCGACCTTCGACATGCAGCAGAAGGATTTCGTGACGAATGCGATCATGGCGACCCTGCGAGGAAATGACAATCAGCAAGTCGCCTATGCAAAGAACATCGGTAAGTCCTCCCAGGTTGCGTACGCTTCGAGCACCGTATCGTTGAGGCGCGGCTTCGCCTTCGATTTGATGAGCGCCGTGGTGACGCTGATCGTCGCCCTTGCGGGCTCACTCGCATTGGTCGTACTGTTCACCCTCTCAAGCACCAATGTTTCCGAACGCATTCGTGAAATGGCCACCTTGAAGGTGTTGGGCTTTACCGACCGCGAAGTGCACACCTACATCAACAAGGAGATGCTTCTCCTCGCCTCCTTCGGCACGCTGCTGGGTCTGCCTCTGGGACGTGTGCTGGGCGGCATGCTCACCGGCGTTCTCACCATGTCGGGAATGTTCTTTGAAGTTGAAATCCGATGGACAAGCTACCTGATTGCAAGCGGCATCACCATGCTCTTCGCCGTGCTCGTGCTGCTGTTCACGAACACGGTCCTGAATCGCATCGATCCGGTAAGCTCGTTGAAAAGCGTGGAATAGCCTTGGGGTAGCCTTACGCAATCTCGCGCATGTACTGCACCTGCGCGCGTTGCCAAGCTACTGGATGTAGTTCCAGAAATGCTCCGTAGCCTGTGCAATCGCCTGTAGGGGAACGCTCTCATTAACACTATGCACGCATGTCGGATCGCCCGGCCCGCAAACGATGATGGGTATCTTCTGGCTGAGCTGAGCGGCGAATATCGAGGCTTCAGTGAAATAGGTCACCGGCTCAACGTCACGCTCGCCAGGAAGCGAGGCGACCCAAGGATCATCGGGATCGGTCCAGACCGGGGAAAGGGAAAATTCAGTCTCGACCTCATCGATTCCATCGATTGACTGCAGATATTCAACAAGCGAATCGGCATGATCGCGTACGGTTCGAATATCCAATTCCCCAGCGCAGTAGTCGGGCACGATGTTGGGAACCGCACCACCATGCATGGTTCCCAGATTGCATGTTTCATTGCCCAGACAGTCATCACTTTCAAGCGGAATGCGCTGAATGCCGGCTGATGCCCCCATCATTCGCACAATCGCGTTGACTCCCAGACTTGGATTGCTTCCGTGGGCGGCCTTTCCTCGAGAGATCAGACGAAGCCACAGCGCTCCTCGATGGCCGAAACGAATGATATTGTTCGTGGACTCCATGATTACCATGCCAGACATGGGTATCCTGTCGAGGATTTCAACGGCGGAGGGAGCTCCCAGACACCCAATCTCCTCGTCCTTCGTCATCGCAACAACACAAGGCAACCCCTCGCGGCACGCGCGCTCGAACACGGCAAGCGCCGCAGCAAGGCCACTTTTCATATCCGACGAGCCCCTGCCATACAATCTTCCGTCACGCTCATCGGCCTCGAATGGCGAAGACTGCCAAGAATCACGATCCATCGGCGGCACCGTATCGATGTGCCCAACGAAGACGACGGATTTCTTAGGCCTATCAGGACTTTCTCTGTCATCCAATCCGGTCGTGAACACTGCGCTCATGCCGTTATCCGAAACGCTGACACGAGCCCCTGGAATCTTCGACACCTGATTGACAATGGTGAGGAACGTCGAATCCTGCTCGCTGGAACCCGACACCGAGCGCATCGAAATCAATGTCTTGGTAAGCTCAATCGAGCGCCGTGTCATCCTGGCGTCTTCGTTGTTCATGCTGCCTCGATTCGCAATCTACTTATAATACCGGTCGTTCCACATGAGTGTTGAGAGGAATCCTATCCAGAATTGCAGCAACCATGCTGACGGCCCAGACTATGTTGCGTGCAGAGAGCATTTCGGGCAGATCGTTCGGCTGATGCAGTCTCTGCTTGTCATTGATAGTCATGTATACCGTTGGCACTCCTGCCATGTGGAAGCTCGCATCATCCGTTCCCTTGGTCGGCGGAAAACGCGACACAACAGTCATATCCCGCTGAGCCTCTTCATTATATGCCTCGACCAAGGAGTGGAATCTGTACGCAAGGCTTTCCGGGGCAGAAAACAGTTCGACGAAATCCGCTCTGCCAAGACCGTCGATGTTATACACGAAGTGAATGCGGTCAAGATCATCGGCAGTATCGACATAGTATCGAGAACCTGCCAGATGCCACTCCTCAGCGGTAAAGAAGATGATGCGCACACGGTATGAGCGTGGAGCTGCGGCAAGAACCTGCGCAAGATTGAGCAATGCAATGGTTCCACTGCCGTTGTCATAGGCTCCGCAAGTGTTGTAATAGGTATCGTAGTGAGCGCACAGAATCACGCACGAATCATCGCTGGTATCACTTCCAGGAATGTCAAGAATGATGTTGTCTGAAACTGCCCGCCCTCCCCTGTCTGCATCGCAGGTGAGCGAAACCTCTGGCACAATCCCTTGCCGTATCCAATCAAGAAAGCGTTCTCCATCCTCATGCGAGATGGAGAAATGCGGCACAGACCTATCAAAGCCAGCTGGCAAAGGCTGTGGAGCAGCCGGACCGACGTCACGGCTCAACAGGTAGGCAAGAGGATTGTTATCTCGATCCAGTGCCACGAAACGTTGCCACACCATGGAATCTCCCCAGAGTCCACATGGACCTAGATACGTGATATGCGCGTGGATAAGACCTTCACTTGCGCTGCTCCAAAGCAATGGCCATGCCTCAATATGCTCTTCGACGGGATTCGTGATATCAAGGCCATGCTGCAGACCAGGATTCCAGGCAGCCAAGTCGACAGATTGTCTTTTGGGCGTTAGACCGGTGCGCGTCAACAGCTCTGAGCAGAGCCAGTCAGCGGCATCATGGTTTCCCGATGTTCCATGAAATCGACATCCGAAAGAAACCAGATGCGTGAGTTCTCTATACGCAAGTTCTTCGGTGAAAGCTTTCGTTGAGTCAAGCATGTCATTCCCCTTCGTGATGCGCATTACCATCGTTATGCCTCAACTTTCTTTTCATCAACGTCCTTTTCTTCAATGTTCTTATCATCAATGAATCCAGACGCATGCGTTCGGTAGGAACTCTCATGAAATTGGCGTTCGGTCTCAAGCATGCTGCTTGACCAGTTCACCAGTGTCTTGTTCTGTATCCGTTCATCGATCTCATCGAGCGATTCGTTCCAGAACAGAACCGACTGATGAAATTCATCGTTAACGTGCATGCCCACCCATTGACGCAGAGCTGGCGGCATGACGGTTCTGCTTCCTTGCCACGCCTGGTAGCACCATTGCTGGTATAGATTTTCTGCAGCGAACATCGACGCGGCAAAGGCAGGATAACCGCCTGTCTGCACCGTTCTCGTCAGATATTGGCTCAGAACATCATGAGTCTCAGCATGCATGGCTTGCCTCACTGGAACATCCAGCAATCCTGCCAGATACGGCACCTGATCGTCGTGGAGGTTCGCGATGATGCCATCCCATGCTGCATGTCTCTGTTTCGGAGCGCCAGCAATAAGCTGCTTCATCAGATGATGCACCGTGCATACGAAGCTGAGTTCGTTCTCCATATATGCACGCCACACCTGGTCGTCAAGATGCCCATCTGTTGCTTCGATGATGAACCGGCAATCTTTACTGCTTGCAAACGCGTCCGCACAATCTTTCAAAAGCTGCTGACTACGTGACATGGACGATTCCCGCATCATTGCCGTGTCAACCAATCTGCCAGCCCCGCAAACAATCGATCATAGCCATCCCAGTGCTGCGAAAACTCGGGAGGTGCCCAATGAGGTGCGCAATCACTCGTGAAGACTGCCGAACGGCCTTTTCCTTGCTGCGATACGGCAACAAGGGGATCCTGGTCATCGCCAGCTACGGCAAGGAGTTCTGCGCCTTCACGAATCTTGACTTTGTTATAACCGAGAATTCTAGGCCATGAATCACCAGCCCCTCCGAGGGCAGGGTGTTCCGGGTGGAGCACATGTGGTGTCACGCCTTCCGGGCGTTCGATTCTATCGTCCTCGGTGAGCATCGTAACTGGCAATACGTCCGCGAGCGCCGTGTGCGCATAGTTCGCCTTAGCCTCGAAGCCAGTGAATGAGAGATAGCCACCGATCATCAGCAGCGCCCCACCGGCTTGGACCCAGGAGCTGAGAGTCTGTATTCTGTTCTTTCCCACTATGGAATGTTGGAAAACGTCGGGGGCTAGCTGCAGAGAATTTGCACCAATATCCGAAAGGATGACCAGATCGTAGGCCTGAAGTTCTTCGATGGTCTCGGGAAACTGGGTGGGAACCATGTGTGCAGGCATATGTTCAACTTCGTAGCCCGCCTTGCGCAGTGCAGCTTTCAGTTCAATGCCAGCTTCTTCATATGAGCAGACGGTGAACTCATCAACGCCTTTGGTCTCTGTCGTCCGAATCATCCAGCTTTCGCCGGCCAACAGTATTCTTTTCATATCAGTCCTTTGTCACCTGTGCCGATTGTTCGAACAATCGGCGAACATTGCTTGTATTCACGCTCTGGATGACCGCTGGATCGATTCCTGCAATGCTCAGTCGTTCCAAGAATTCAAATACGTATGCCAGTCCGTTGCCGCCATTTTTGCGCAGCATGGATTTAAGAAACATGTCATGGCTGAAGAGCAGGCTCTGTGCAAATCCTTCATCCACCAGCCGTGACACGGCAACCGTCGTTTGGGCTGCAGAAGGCGATTGCCCTTCACCTGGATATCGGTAGTTGTAGGGCATACCCAGCATGTCGAATTCCAGATGTGCGCCAGACTGTGCCAGTTCCAGCTGATACTGGGGGTCATTGCCTGATGGATCCATATGGCAGAGGCACAACGCTTCGGCAGGCACCCCTTCTTCATCCAGGGCGATGCGTATCACATCCCGTGCGAGCTTGGTCCACCCGGGAAGATGAACGTACATTGGCAGATGAATCCGTTTTTGGAGTCTGCAGGCTGCTCGCAAGGATTTGATTTCGCGTTCGGTCATTCTTGGAGAGATTCCTATCTCGCCGATTACTCCCGAATTGATGCCATCACTCGGATTGGTGTAATCCTCGTAGAGCATATCGACGAGTTCGTCGACGTCATCAACACGCGTTGCTTCAGGATGAAACTGCTCAAGATACCAGCCGCCGCCTGAAATAATCGTGACACCCGATGCCTTGGCTATGCCCTGCAGCTTGACTCGGTCCCGACCCTGTCCCTGCGGCGTGACCTCGATCACTGTGTCTCCACCAAGATGACGGAAGTATTCACATTCTTCTGTGGCATCTTCAACGCTGTCGAGTCCACAGTTGTCTCTGCAACCATAGGGGTGTTCTCTGAGAATCCAGGCGAGCTCGGGCGTGACCTTCTTTTCCAGAAGATCTGGGTGAAGTGGGTCAGGCTGAAGGTTTCCACTGGCCATGTCGTTGAGTAAGTGCTCATGTGGGAGCACGAATCCTAGTTTGTCAGATGCTATGGTTCCGCAGACTGTATGGACGCGAATTGTTTCAGCGCTCATGACTGCATCCTTCTTTTCACAAACTGGGCAACGCTTACGCCATGCAGGTTGGCCCAGATCACGGTCAGCAGGAGTACGCCGGTAACCACAGGAATGATGTAGGGGCTCAGATTGAGCAAGGTCAATCCATCGGTGATCATTCCCAAGAGAATCGCACCAATCAGCGAACCAAGAACCGATCCTTTGCCTCCGAGCAAGTCCGTTCCTCCGATGACAACTGCCGTGATGACCGTCATGCTGAAGTCCGTGGCTGAATTTGCGTCTCCCGTTCCTAGACGGGCAGCGGTGATAACGCCTGCAAGTCCAGCAGCGGCTCCCGAAAGTGTCAGGGCAAGCATCTTCATGCCATTGGTGTTGACACCTGCGCGTCGCACTGATTCCTCGTTAGATCCGATGCCTGTGATGTACTCGCCAAATCGCATGTTGTGCAAGCCAACCATGCCAATCACCGCAACAACGAGCGCCGACCAAGCCGGTATACCCATTCCTAGGAACCGTCCCTGTCCAATGTGAGTGAACCATCGTCCAGCAGCAATGGGAATGGAATACCCCAATGTGATGAGGAGTGCAACGCCACGCAATGCCGACATGGTTGCCAGGGTCACGATGAAGGATGGCATTTTCTGATAGCTCGAAAACCATCCATTAATCACACCGCACAGCGCACCGACGGCGATTCCGGCGATGATGCCCACGCTTGAATCGACCGAAGTCTTGAGTATCAGAGCGCTTACCACAGTGGTCAGGGCGAGAATCGAACCCACCGAAAGATCAATCATCCCGGCAGTGATAACAAATGTCATGGCGACGGCAACTATCGCTTCGGGAGCGACCTGCACGGCGATGTTTCTCATGTTCGTCAAGGTGAGAAAGTCTGGGGAAGCCACAGAAAACGCTACAAGCACTATCAAGGTGAGCACGATGAGCAGCAACAAGGACTTGTCCATTTTCCCCATCAGGGTCGCCAGCGAATTTCTTTTTCCACTTTCCTTTTCGGAATTCATGCCACTCCTCCAGTCGGAGTCTCCTGAGTAATCATGGAGACCAATCGATCCATGGTCAGCCCTTCAATCGAAGATTGCTCCACCACTTGTCCTTCATACATGACAGCGACCCGGTTGCAGACTCTGAAGATGTCCTGAAGCCTGTGGGTAATCAGGATGACTCCAACCCCTTGCGCAGCAACGTCATGAATGAGCTTGAGAACCGATTCAACCTCAGCGACTGCAAGCGCTGCTGTCGGTTCATCGAGAATAAGTATCTGTGGATTCATCGATGCCGCTCTTGCAATGGCTACGGACTGACGCTGCCCTCCCGAGAGTTCCTGGATCTTCTGATGCGTGGACTTTACGCGAACACCAAAATCATTCAGAATCGTACGGGCATCGTGATGCATTTTCGTGGTGTTGAGCAGCGGTCCGATAGTGGGTTCCCTGCCCAGAAATAGGTTGGATGCAACATCCAGAGTCTCGCACAGGGCAAGATCCTGGTACACGATGCTGATTCCTTCTTTTCGCGCTTCCTTGGGATTGGAAAAATGCTGAGACTTTCCCCTAACAAGAATGGTTCCTGAATCGGGTGTCACCGTTCCAGACAGCACTTTCATCAGCGTCGACTTTCCGGCACCGTTATCTCCTATAAGCCCAAGGACCTCTCCCTTGAGCAGGCTGAGCTCCACTCCACGCAAGACCTTCAACACTCCGTAGGTCTTTCTGATCTCGTGAAGCTCAACCAATGTCTCTTGCTGAGACGTATCTTCCACGCTCATACCGAACCTCATGATTCCTTAAGGAAGTAGGAATATTTCTTCAGATTTTCGGCAGTGACAATGTTGATGGGAACTGAAATATCCTTCTTCACCGTCTTGCCACAAGCCAGATTGATAGCTGCCTTCGCTGATTCCTGGCCGAAGCCGAAGGAATTCTGCTGCACGACCGCTTTGACGAATCCTGCGGTCAATCCTGATGCGGAGGTCTGAGATAGATCCCATCCCACAATCTGCACGTCATTCTGTCGTCCCTGGCTTTTCACAGCGGCAATTGCACCATTGAGGGCAGGCTCGCCCGTCGCATAGATATATTTGGGATTGGGGTTTGCAGTAAGCAGATTCTCGGCGGCCGTCTGCGCTTTGTCAGCCTGATTCTGTCCATCGACAACTGTGGAGATCGTCATGCCGCCGGCTTTCACGGCATCTTCGAATCCTTGCTGCCGTTGAATCTGAATCGTGCTGTTGAGCGCTCCGACGATGCCTACGGCACCCTTGCCGCCTGAAAGCTTCAGCATGTGACTTGCCAGTTCGGCACCGCCTTCCTTATTGGCCGTACCTACCTGCGCGTCGTAGGAACTGGCATCCGCAACCTGTCCATCTACGGATACCACTGGAATTCCAGCGCTCTTTGCGCTCTTGAAGGCAGGAACCAAAGCATTCATGTCATACGGGTCTACGATTAGTGCACTGACTTTCGAAGACATCAGGTTTTCGATTCCTGTGACCTGTGTCGCTGCATCGTCCTTGCCCGACACAAAGTTAATCTTTGCCCCAGCAATCGTCGCGACATCCTTGATCCCGGTATTCAACTGATTGAAGAACGCCGTTTGTTCATCGATGCTGACGACGCCCAAGGTCAGCGTTTTCCCATTGACTGTGCAAGCCTTGGGAACGTTGGTTGGTTGTGGACGCTTCATTGATGAAGCGGAACCGCTGCCGGTTGCCGAATCTGCGGATGACGAACCGCCATCGCCGCATGCGCTAAAACTCAGAAGCATTGCAGCAGACACTGCAATGGCAAATACAGCTTTGCCCTTTATCATGATTCTTTCCCCCTGGATGAAAACTTCGTGGATGGTCGAAGACTTCTTGAAAACAGGTAATGGGCAAACAACTGAGTGAAGGCTGTACCAATATCCTGTAATCGATTACATAAAATCAGTAGAATATTTCTTACGAGTTTCGGCTAAATTTCTGAGATATTATTTGATAGTCGTGTAATTGGTGAAAATAAGTGTAAGATGTTTTGTAATCGATTACCATGCTCAAGCGTCATTGTTTATAAACCGCCATGGTTTATATAATGGGCGCAGTGCAGTTCAAACATGACGACGAGGAATGATGACTGATTGTTCAGGCGAGAATGCTCCATCACTGATTGATGTGGCCAAACGCTCACATGTGTCCACGGCAACGGTGTCGAGAATACTGTCAGGAAAGCGCACTAAGAACGATGCCACGCAGCAGGCCGTGCGTAAGGCAGTGAACGAACTGCATTACCGAGGCAATTTCGCCGCTCGCGCACTTCGACGGGACAGATCGGACACCATCGGTGTGATAGTGCCACAGATCAGCAATCCGTTTTTTGCCTCTCTCGCCGAAGAGCTAGAGCATGCAATCAACGCTTCGAACCAAGAAATGCTGCTCTGTGCCTCTCATATGGATCCCAAGCTTGAGCGTGAACGCATCGTCAGTCTGCTTGCAAGAAACGTAAGCGGCATCATCATCGTCCCGTGTGACGAGAAACAGAGTCTGGAAGCCTGCCAGATGGTGTCACAGATCCCACTGGTACAGGTCGATCAGCGTGTCGACATGGAAGATTCTGACTGGATTGGCATCGATGATACCAAAGCCATGAAGCTGATAGTCAATCATCTGGCTGAGCAAGGTGTGAACACGCTTGCCTTCATAGGCTCGTCAATCAACAATTCCTCGGCTCACAACCGATTGAACAACTTCAACGAGCAGGCGCTCAGTCACGGTCTTTCTGTCAGACCCGAATGGCAGCTGCTCAATGACTACAGCGTCGACTGGGGGCGTGAGGCGACAAAGCAGATCTTCGAATCTTCGCGAGCGCGAAACGAATCGATGCCTGATGCAATTGTCTGCGCAAATGATCTCATCGCGCTTGGTGTCTTGGACTTTCTTCGTGCGAAGAGGCTCTCCGTTCCCAATGACATCATGGTTACGGGCTTTGATGACACCCTCTATGGCCGACTCAGCGAACCATCTCTCACGACCATTGCACATCCGGTTGCCAGAATTGCCGAGGAAGCCGTGAGACTGATTGCTCTCTCCCACAATCCTTCGGCGCGTACGTATTCCCAGATAGCGCTGATGCCCAAGCTCATTGTCAGGGAATCAGCCTAAGACGAACACCTTGATTGTGAAAGCTCCGATCTTGAATGATCTGCTGTGTTGCGAAACAGCCCGAGTGGAGTGGAATACTTCTCAGATGCTGAGAGTGATGTGATGATGCCTGCCATCATGAGCGACACGGATCGTACCCAAGCTGCGAGCCACCTGTGCCACGTCGATGCTGGCTTTGGCATTTCCAATTTCTGCTGAATCGCTTGCTACATCTGACTGCTCGGATTGCTGCGCATCGAGCAGTGCTCGTGTCAGTAGCCCTCGGTAATGCTTCGCCGCATGAGTGATGACCTTGCCTCGCGAATCCACAACACGCAGATCCCACGACTGACCCTGTGGAGCCGTGACCTGATACGCTCCGGAACGCATGTCAACCGTGGTTTCTGTGATTTTCGTGGTTTTCGTGGCTTCTGTGGTTTCCAAGCTTTCGCTTGTGCCCTTCATGGCAGATAGTTGACGCTCTCTGTGGAAAGCCGAGCGGCTCAAGTCCGTCTTCGCCAATTCACGTCGCCAGAATGACGTGAGACTGCCGATTCCAGGCAGGGCAATGTTCATCGACAGTCGATACCCAGGAATGAGGTCATGAGCCGAGGTCAGACCGAACAAGCCTGAGAAGATCATCACGTCATCATTGCTGCGCAACTGTGCAGCCTGATAGAGCACACCGTTGTAAACCTTCCAGGCGGGAGCACAGGGCATGCGAAGGATGTCACGCTGTGCCTCGACCTCGGATATGATACGCTTGCCCACCTTGAGAATCTTCGCAGCATCATCCCGCTTCGATACGTCAATCAAGACCTCGAGCACGCGACGCCGAGCCTCGGTAAGCTCCGGGAACGACAAGTTCTGCAATTCCAGCACAGGCCCAGCTTCAGGAAAGCACTTGCCCTCAGAAGGTGGAAGTAAAATATGCACCCCGCCATTCTACCGACAGCTCGGATCGTCATGAGCCCGTGCAGAGCACTATGAGGGACAGGCCACCGCTGCAGCTCTCTCCGTTGATGCCCTTATAACCTGTCATATCCTGTCGGCTGTGGAAAACGATATTACCAATGCCAAGCCAACGCATGCTGAGCTCATGACCATCAACAACCTTGTCACTCTTGGCAACCTCAGTGCCGCAGTAATTGCCGAGACAACCGCAGCGAAGGCACTTAACAACAGTCCAGCCAGCGCCATCCATATAATCACGCTCATCAGCCTCTGATCGATGCAACTGTCAATCAGGCCTCCATTAGAATTTGAAGAAAAAGCCGGGCACAACTTCATACCTCTCATTCGAAACGTCGAATATTGTGAGCAAGACAGGTACCCCATCAGAACGACGAAGAACTGTGCAATCATGCCTTTCGGAATGCGCTCTTTCCAACGGCTCACAGGCAACGCAGCCGAGGAGTCATCGGCAATCCTCGTTTCGGTAAATCCTGTGTGCATGCGCTGCAGCGCAAAGGTCGCAACCGAACATATGATTGCCCCAACGAATCCCCCAGAGATGGAAATCGAGCCGATCAGACTGAGTTGTGTAAACGATACGGATGCGAAACCGATCAGCAGGCCATATGCCCAGGCTTGAGTGAAAGCCCCCATCAGCCTTATGACTCGTACCGTCACGAAGGCCAACAACCACCAGACCACAACAACGACCATCAAGACAAACTCGCCAGAGACTACCACTAGTGCGGCTACTGCGATGCATGAGAGAACGACGCAGAAAGTGTTGACCTTATCGACATAAGCGAACCGGCCGTCATGCTCCTTGGCAGAATTCCCAATCTGATTCAACCGTCGCAAGCTTTCAGCCGTATGCGTGAATGCGATGGCGATCAGAACCACACAGCATATGCAGGCCACGCTCACCGCAAGAAACCATGACGGTGCTGTGACACAGAGACCGTTCTCCCCTGTTTGCAAAGGTCGACTCCCAATCGCAGGACAATTCGGGTGCAGCATCTGCCCGCCCCAAATGGAAACATATAACGGAGAAAACGATGTTCCTGCCCCGACCAATGCCGAAATGACGGCCATCGCAACCATGGAAAACAGTAAACCAGATGGTCGGACTCCTCTTGCTTCTGAATTCATTCTGATGTCTGATACCTTGTTTGTTGGAGCAACTTCTCTAGGCGTTGTCTTTCCCCTTCTCACATGCCGTCAGTGTACGTCTCTTACGATTGCGCACATTTGCGTCTGCTTTCACAATTTCTGCATCACTTAACAGCGTTTTACACCTCAACGCCAAGGATTCTCAATTGCTCGTTGATTTTGGCTTCCAAATCAGCAATTTCGGCATTGTCTTGTTTGAGTTGTCTGTTCACTCCATCGATATCGATGGGTGGCTCTGCTTCAAAGGTATCGACGTAGCGGGGAATGTTGAGATTGAAATCGTTGTCTTCGATTTCTTTGAGCGTGGCAACGTGAGCGTATTTGTCAACGTCAACGCGATTACGATAGGTTTCGATGATTTTGTCGATGTCAGATTGCTCATAATACTGGTATTCAGGCGCAGGACAACAAGACACACCTTTGTTATCAGCGTATGTGTTTGAACTGCTGCCATTCATTTTCTAAGCTTGAACGCACGATGTTATGCAGACGTTCATCCTGAACACTGGTCGGCTGTTGCTATCGAACAATGATCAACGTTGCCGACACCGCTGTAATCAACGCCGCTGTAACGAACACGGGGCCAATGAGACATCTGCACAATGAACATCTGCATGATGGGCACCGAAACAACAATCATTAATGCGCATGATTAATGCACACAGGCATCGGCGCAACAATCACTGATACAGCGGACAGCACTGAAGCAACGGACATCATTGATGCAACGGACAGCACCGGCGCAGACATCGACATATCAAGAGGGGAAAGCAATGACAGGAACGAACACAAACGACAATACTCAGTCGACGAATATGACAGGCGAAGAACTCAGCAAGCAGAGGTTTCCTCAACAGGCACAGAATGCGCCCGGCACGACAGCTGCAATGACACCGGAACCCGATCATGGAGAGTCCAGCTGGAAGGGTTTGAACCGTCTGGAAGGCAAGCGCGCGTTGATTACCGGCGGCGATTCGGGCATTGGCAGGGCGACGGCCGTAGCGTTTGCACGCGAAGGCGCGCATGTCGCGATTTCCTACCTTCCATCAGAAATCGAGGATGCACAGAGAACCCGAGAAATCATCGACATCGGCGGCAAGGGCGAATGCAAGATCTTCGAGACCGACATACGCGACGAAGCCAAGGCCCGCAAGCTTGTGGACGATGCAGCCGAGGCATTGGGCGGCTTGGACATCCTTGTCAACGATGCCGGCACGCAGCAAGGGCGACGACCTCAAGGCTTTGCAGATCTCAAGGGCGAGGAAATGCGAAACATCTTCGCCACCAATCTCCTGGGAACTTTCTATGTGACCCAGCAGGCACTCAACCACCTCAACGCAGGCTCGAGCATCATCAACGTCACTTCGATCCAGGCGTACGATCCTTCCGCAAACCTGGTTGACTATGCTGCAACCAAGGCGGCGCTCACCAACTTTACGGCCAATCTCGCCCAGCAGCTCGGCCCTCGAGGAATCCGCGTGAATGCCGTGGCACCTGGTCCAATCTGGACACCGCTTATCACGTCGACAATGCCTGCGGACAAGGTCGAGGATTTCGGAAAGAATACGCCTCTTGGCAGAGCAGGACAACCGTCCGAGCTGGCAGGTGCCATGGTCTTTCTTGCGAACAATGTCGAAGCATCGTTTGTGAGCGGAACCGTGTTGGCAGTGACCGGAGGAGAGCCCATTTTTTAACACACCACCTCATGCACTGTCTCAACACTGTTGAGGACGCCACGCCTCGGGCACTCAATCACGTTGATGGTGAACAACATCCAGTTTCCGTTGCGTTCCCGTTGAAAGCGGCAACGCAACGGCTATACTGCGATGCAGCGGGAAATGTCGATTGTGCGCAATGCGTCAGCTGGGAGACACTGCACGGCGCGTGCCAAGCATTTTCTGCAGCGTCCAGATTACCGATCACATTAACGATCACATTGGAGGTTAATGAGAAGCATGGCACAGGCAACCAGCGAGAAGACACATGCAGAACAGACGGATTTTCTTCACCATCTTTTCGTACCGGTTTACATGCCTGCCATCGTATTTGCAACCGGAGAGGGATCTCTTATCCCCATCGTTCCCCTTACTGCCAAGGCGTTGGGAGCCAATCTTGCAACCGCAGGCATCATATCTGGACTCCTGATGATTGGAGTGGTGCTTGGCGATGTGTCCAGCGGCTTCATCGTCAACAAATGGGGTGAGACCGTTGCCATGCGCATCGCTGCAATACTTGCCATCGTCTCTGCAATTTTCTGCTGGCATGCCCCGAATCTGGTCGTTCTGGCGGCAGGCGTGCTGGTTATCGGCATTGCATCCGCCACATTCAATCTTGCACGACATGCATTTCTCACGGCCTGGACTCCGCCTTGGTACCGGGCGCGGGCCATGTCGATGTTGGGCGGTACGACGCGAATCGGCTATTTCGTAGGGCCGTTCCTTGCTTCACCGGTCATCGCCTTGGCGGGATCACGTAGCGTGTATTGGATTCACGTCGTGGCTTGCCTGACCGTTCTGGTCATCCTTCAGGTCACTCCCGACCCCGAAAAGCTGCTGTCCGCCAACAAGGCTCGTGCTGAACGGAACAGGAGCGGTGCACGTGTCGAGAAGACGAATGCTCATGACGCAGGCCACATCGCTCTTTCACACGTCACACCACAAGGCATCATCGAAAGCGGAAACTCCGAGCCCGATACGGACACCACAAGGGTATCTGCCATGATGCGCAGGCTGATGCGCTTCCCCGTGATCAGATATGGCTCCATCCTATGCCGCATGGGCACTGCGGCTGGCATATTGCAGATGATGCGCGCATCTCGCCAGGTCATTCTGCCACTCTGGGGTGTCCAACTCAACATCTCTGCACCACATATAGCCCTCATCATGGGCGTCGCCGGTGCCGTGGATCTCTCGCTCTTCTATACATCCGGCCAGATCATGGACCGCTTCGGCCGTCGCTGGGCTGCAGTTCCAGTGCTGGTAGGAATAAGTCTGGGGCACCTTCTCATGCCGTTGGCCAGGGTGGAATGGGCCTATGTCTGCGTTGCGATTCTGATATCGGTTGCCAATGGACTCGGCAGTGGCATCGTCATGACGCTGGGAGCAGATTTGGCGGCGCGCTATGCGCCTAACAACATGCCAAGTTTTCTCAGCGGCTGGAGGATGTCTACGGATTCAGGCTCGGCTGCCGGTCCACTCGCCATCTCGGGCATGACAGCGCTATCCGGTCTCTGGTCCGCAGCAGTCCTGATGGGCTGTATCGGTCTGATCGGCGCCTTCATGATGCAACGCTTCATTCCCCGTTTCATCGGCAAGTGACAATACAGCAATAGGATTGTTTCAACATCGACGACCTAGCTGGGCACATGAAGGAGACAGAACATGAACGCATCGTTGAATCCTCAGTCATTGGTCACGCTATGGCATATCGAGCAATACAACTCATTCTCTGCAACGGCAAAGGCGCTTGGATGGTCACAGCCTGCCATCAGCCAGCAGATCAAGAAGCTTGAGGCGCAGACCAATGCAAAGCTTGTCATGCGAACATCGCATGGCGTTGAACTCACGGCAACGGGAACGATGCTGGCTCGATACGGCGAGGCGATATCCGAGCGTCTGGAATCGGCATCGCGTGAAGTCAAGGATTATCGGCAGCAGCATTTCACGCATCTCCATCTTGTTGCTCCCCCTTCGATCTGCTCGACCATTGCTGCACGTTCGATAGCCAATCTGAGCCTGTTCACGAATATCGAGCTCAGTCTGATTCAGCTCGAACCCCCGGAAGCTCTCGACCAGATATCGCACGGAAAAGTCGATGCAGCAGTGGTATTCCGTTATCGTGCAATCCCCAATTTTCTTGACATCAACGATGATCTTAGCTTCGATTCATTGGGATTCGATCCGATGCGACTGCTCGTTCGCAGCGAAAACCCGATAGCGAAGAACTATCGCAACAATCGGCAGGCGATCAACCTATCCGTCGCGCAAGACGAGCGTTGGATAGCAGGATGCGAAACCTGCCGGGCCAATCTCGTGAAACTGGCATCTCGCTCAGGCTTCAAACCAGACATTCGCCATGAAACAGACGATTATTGGGCAACGCAGAACCTCGTTGAGGTGGGCATGGGGGTATCACTGGTCCCCGAACTTGACATACATATCAATCTTCAACCGGATTTGCAAGCATGCCCGCTTCAGGATGAATTCGCATACCGCGAAATCGGCATCGTGACGCGAAAGGACGATCACCGCCCTGCTCTAGAGCCGATGATCAAGGAACTGAAGCGCACGGCATCGAAATATCTCAGTCCGACCGTTTCACCGAAATAGGCAGATTCACCAAACTAGGCAGTTTCACCTAGCCAGGCAGATAGCATCATTGTGAGCCATTCGATAAGCAAGCTTATGAACACGATTACCATATCGATGAGCCAGAGCGTTGAGCGATGCGCAACGCTTGACGACAATGGGACTCATGAGAACAGAAACCATCGATCATTCCCAACTCACCCAACAGTCCTTGACAGATTTCGACTCTGCGAAGATCGACGCCACAACCATGGAAGAACTGCAAAACGTAGGTTCCGATAAGTGGACCAGATATGCAGGCTGCATTGGTGCATTCATCGCCGAGATGGACTATGGCCTGGCTCCATGCGTTACCAATGCAATCAAGGAGGCATCAGACCATAACCGTCTGGGCTACATTCCCGATCCGTGGAAGAAAAGGGTTGCAAGCTCGTGTGCCGCATGGCAGCAGCGTTACGGCTGGGATGTGAACCCCGCCTGCATCCGACCGGTGCCCGACGTGCTGGAAGCTTTCGAAATCTTCCTCCGTGAGATAGTCGGATCCGGCAATTCCGTAGTCGTCCCCACGCCTGCTTACATGCCGTTTCTCAGCGTCCCTCAGCTCTATGGTGTGAAGCTGCTTGAGATTCCGATGATTCGCGAGGCGACTGAAACCGTGACCGAAGGCGCATGGTCATTCGATTTCGACGCCATCGAACAAGCCTTTGCAGATGGCTGCCACGCTTTCGTTCTATGCAATCCGCATAACCCGATCGGCAAGGTGCTCACGCGCGACGAAATGCTGAAGCTCTCGGATTTGGCAGCAAAATATGACGTCCGCATCTTCTCCGATGAAATTCACGCACCCTTCGCATACGGCCAGAACAGGCACGTGCCCTTCGCCTCCATCAACGGGCAGACAGCGATGCAGGCTTTCACCTCGACATCCGCCTCGAAGTCCTTCAACATTCCGGGCACCAAGTGTGCACAGGTCATTCTCACCAATCCGAACGATTATGAGATGTGGATGCAGCGCGCGCAATGGTCAGAACACCAGACCGCAACCATCGGCGCCATAGCGACAACCGCCGCCTACGAAGGTGGTGCCGCATGGTTCGAAGGCGTTCTGCACTACATTCAGCGCAACATCGCTCTGGTCAACACGGAAATGAGCACCAGATTCTCGCATGTGGGATACATCAAGCCCGAAGGCACCTACATCGCTTGGCTTGACTTCTCACCCTTGCATCTGGATGACCCAGCCAGCTACTTCCTCAAGAAGGCCAATGTAGCTCTTACCGACGGCCGTGAATGTGGCACGGTTGGTGCAGGCTGCGTTCGCATGAACTTTGCGATGCCCTATCCACTGCTCGAAGAGTGCTTCAACCGCATGTTCAACGCGCTCCATGCAGACGGAATCATCTAAGCAAGCCAGTTCTGCTCACTCCTGCCTCTTCCCGTGCCCGGGAAGAGGCATTTTCATTGCTCGCATGCCGTTCACAGCATCGATCATTACTGCCAAAGCATTTATACAAACATATATTTGCATATTTTTCTTTGCAGAGGTATCTTTGCATATATGAAATCATCAGAAGATTTGGGAAACACCGCAACGAAGACTTCGACTCCCACTCCAGAGCAGTTGAGGGCGCTCACCCATCCGATTCGTTTGCGTCTCTTGGGCTTATTGAGAATCAACGGGTCAGCCACCGCAACCGATCTTGCCCGCATGACCAAGCTCAACACCGGTTCGACAAGCTATCATTTACGCATCCTTGCCAAATATGGCTTCATTGAAAGAGACACGGAGCTTTCTTCTGGCCGCAAGTTATTTTGGAAAGCCAAGCAGCTTTACACCACCATCGAGGATCCCTCGCCAGATTCGGCTGATGTCGAGAACAAGCTCGATGCTGCAGGTGCCTTCATGCAGGTTGCGGCAGCTGAAACAACCCGCCAGATATTGCAAGCAGCAAGTGATTGGCGCACGATGGATTCGACATGGCAGGAAGCCACGACCATGAGCGACTACGCAATGATGCTCACGGCGCACGAGGCGAATGACATCGCCAAACAGGTGCAGGGCATTCTCCTTGCCGCCATGCAGAAGCACCCGCTGATTCAGCCGGGCATGAAGCAGACTGCACAGCAAGCATCCGATCCACAGAGGAAAGCAGTAGCGATGCAATTCCACCTCTTCCCCATAGCTCAGGACTTGCTGAAATGAAAGAATCAATCAGCAACAAGACCCATCGACTGACCAATGGCATCTCGTGGTCGTGGCAGCATCCGCACATCGATCACCGCTACATGGTGCTGGGTGCCTGGCTGTGCTCGGATATCGTCTCACTGTTTGGCAGTACGCTCAGCAGCCTTGCCGTGCCATGGATGGTGTTGAATCTGACACATAATACCGTTGCAACTGGCATTGTCAGCGCAGTTCAGCTTGGGATGCTCGTCGTTGCCAATCTGCTGTGCGGTCCATTGATCGACAAGCTCGGTCCAACGCGCATATCAGTGACATGCGATTGCATCAGCGCCGCATTCATCGCACTGGTGCCGGTGATGTGGTTTGCGCACTTGTTCTCGATTCCACTGCTGATTGGCGTGGTTGCCGTAGTCGGCACCATGCGAGGCCCTTCCAATAATGCAAAAGACATTCTCTCGCCAAGCATCGCTGCCTTCAGCAAGCAGGCCATGGAAAGAATCACCGGTCTTGCAAGCACCACAAGCCATCTGGCTGGCACGATTGGTTCGGCGCTCGGCGGTGTGATCGTTGGTCTCATCGGCGGGCCATACGCTTTGGCCTTCACCTCTCTGGCGCTGTTATGCGGAGCAGGCATGATTGGCTTCATTGTTCGTCCTGCGTTGCTTGCTGACAGTTCAATCGTCGCATCCTTGAAAAAGACAGCGCAAGCAGACGAAACCGATGACGCATCTTCTGCCATGCAAAGCCGACACATGAAGTCTCCAGACCAGCCAGCCAACAGTCGGGCAGAACAGACGCATTCCATGACTCTGCCTCATCAGCTTGGTCTGCATATTCGTGCGTATATACGCAATATTGGCGATGGGTGGAAGGTATTGATCGCCGTTCCCGTGCTTCTTGGCTATGCCCTCATTCCAGCGGTCACCAATATGCTTGATGTCGCCTGGACCGATGTGCTCGCTCCGGCCTGGGTGCTCAACCAGCATCATGGCTCAGCTTCACTGGGTTTGCTCTTCGCGTCTCTTTCGCTTCCGGCGCTCGTCGGCAGCACCATTGCGACCATCATCGCAGAGCGTCTGCCTCGCTTCCCCGTTATGGTCATCGGATATCTGCTCGTCGGCTTCCCTCGATATCTGGTGATGGCCCTGAACGCACCGATGCCGGTGATTCTGACCGTCATTGCCATAGGCGGCTTTGGTTCAGGGTTTCTCAACCCGATCTTCGGAGCAGTCATGTATGAAAGAATCCCAGTCAAGGCGCGAGGCAAGGTTATTTCTCTCACCAGTGCGATGATCTGGGGTCTGATGCCGCTAGGGTCGCTTATCGGTGGCTTCTCTTCTCATCTTCTTGGTCTGAATCTGACGCTCGCAATTCTTGGTTCCACATATCTTGTCATGACGCTGCTGCCCGTCTTCATTCCTGCGCTGCACCATATCGAGCGGCCGGAGCGGGGTGCGCTGGTCGCGGATATCGCGGAGGACGCTCAAACCGCCACAGCCGAAGTTGCAGACAGCAGAGTCACAAACAACAGTGTTACAAACAATATAGGCACAGACGAATCGTGACATTCAGCATCGTGGCATGCATTGAAAAGGACAGCCACCGTAACCAGTGACTGCCCTTATCATGTTTCCCATCAAGGCCTGACGTAAACCATCATGACGTCAATATCTTGACGTCAATGGTTCAATACGAAATCGGTTATCTGCTGGGTGTTGCCATACGAAGACTGTGCACCCTTGCCCAGGGTTGAGAAGGCCGAAACCGCTGAAGCGACTTCACATGCAGAGTCCAGCGAATTGCCGCTCGCCAGGCTTGCCAGCATGGCACCCATGAAGGAATCGCCTGCGCCCGTGGTATCCACCGGTTTCACTGTGAACGCAGGAATATGCGATGTCTGCACACCATCGAGCACGACCGAACCAGCAGCGCCCAAGGTGACGACAACACGATCCAGTCCAGTTGCGCGTAACTGGTCATGAAGCGCATCCCAATCGGATTGAAGGTTTGGCTCATGAGCCAAACCCAGCCATTGCGCAGTCTCGTGCTCATTCATGATGGCGATGTCGGCAACGTCTGCCAGACAGTGCTTCAAGGCAGGGTTCAGACCTTCGGGCATCGGTGAAATGTTCAATGCGACCGTAGTATGCGCGGCATGGGCGATGCGCGAGGATTCAACGACAGCCTGCAGCGGTGCCTCCAGACACAGTCCTAGGATGTCAGAGCGTTCGATGACGTCACTGTGTCTGCGCACGAAGTCGGCATTGACCTTGCCGTTGGCTCCGGACGATACGACGATGAAGTTTTCACCGTGGGGGTCAACCACGATAATCGTCGAACCTGAGGGAAGGTCGACATGTTCAATATTGTCAGTGCCAACCCCAGCATCGTTGAGTTCATGCAGCAGGAAGTCCGCATTGGCGTCCGAGCCAACAGCTCCGATCAGATCGGCACGTAACTGCAATCTGGCACAGCTGGCTGCCTGATTCGCGGACTTTCCACCGGCATGAATGCTCATCGGACCACCGATGATGGTTTCCCCAGGCTTCGGCATGGTCTCAACCTCAACCACATGGTCGGCATTCATCGAACCCACGATGGATACGCGAGACTCGGAGGACGATGATGCAATTCGATCCAACTCGTCGGTGATCTCGTCCTTATTCAATTTCAGTTCCTTCACGCATCCATCCCTTCTCAGCTGCTGCGCTTCTCTGCAATCCTATGCCTGCATCAGTGTGTGAGCTGACCGGATTCCTGTGCCGTCTTCTCCACCGAAGGAATGAGGAAGGAGCAAGCGAAGGCGAGAACGACCAGAATCAGGCCAGTTCCCACGCTGAACACGTACGACATGCTGCCTGAACCACCACCAACTTGTGTCATGACTGCATAGAGAATGGCAAAGCTCAAGCCGGCACCGAGGTTGAAGGCACCCGCGTTGAGTCCCGGCAGATACCCGGTGTTATCGGCAGGAGAGAGCACTATGCCCAAGCCGTTCAGCATGATGTTTACGGTTCCGGCATAGGTGATGCCGACGAATACCGAGACGCAGACCAACGCCCAGACGCTGACGGATGCTGCGGTGAGCATGATGGCGATGACACCGATTGCGGTTGCAACCAAGCCATAGCGCAAGACCTTGTGATATCCATAGCGGCTGGTGAGCCATCCTGCGACCGGTCCGAACACCAGACCTGCCAACGCATATGGAGTAAGGGTAGCAAGGGATGCGAGGTCGGCGCTTAATCCTGCACCGAATTTTGCATCCTGAGCGATTGCTGGCACGATGCCGTTCATGATTGCGAACACACCCGTCATGGTGAGCAGCGTGGTAAGCAGCAGACCCCAGGTTCTACGCTGCTTGAGATAGTGCGTCGTGACCATGGGCTCCTTCTTGCGCTGTTCGACATTCCAGAAGACGATGAACGCTATCACTGCGACCACCAGCATGATGATCACATAGACCCAGTTGGCAGCGGCAAGCTTCTCGATTTCATCGACGGCAAGCAACAGAGCGCCGATGGCGATGACGAGCAGCACGGCACCGATCCAATCCATCTTGGCCTTGGTATCAGCCCAGCTTTCATGGGTGTAGACGGCTGTGAGAATCGCCGCAACCAATGCAATGCCTGCCATGGTCCAGAAAATCGAGCGGAACCCATAATGCGCTGCAAGCCAGCCACCGAGCAAGGCATCAACGCCTGCAATACCGCCATTGACGGAGGTGATGATGGCCATAAGACGTGCATAACGCTTGTCTTCCGGCACGCGAACATGCAGCATGATAAGGCACAGCGGCACCATAGGGCCAGAAACACCCTGAAGAATGCGGCCGACCATCAGCATCGGAATGTTGACGGCCAGAGCGGAAACGGCGCAACCGGCTATCGTTGCCACCAGCATGCCGATAAGCACCTTCTTTCTGCCTGCGGAATCTGCAAGACGAGGAAGGAAAAGCGAGAACAGTGCTGCCGCGGTGAAGAAGACGGTCTGCGTCAGGCCGACTTCAGAGGCGGTTGTATTCAGTTCGCGCTGCATCGTCACCAGAGCCGGTGACAGCATGGAAGCGTTGAGCTGAAATGCGAACACAGCTACCAAGAGTGCAATCATCAGTCCGATGATCGACGATTGTGATTCAGGCTTGCCCGTAGGGGTCGTGGTATTTGCGGTCATTTATCCAGTCCTTCACCAATGTTTGCAATCGCCTCGTGAATGAGCTGCCAGAAGCGGTCAACGTCCAAATGTTCACCAAACTGCGTATGGCAGTCATCAGGAGCCGGGGCGCGCAGATCGGCCACGGTCATTCCAAGAGTCAGATCACCCTTGGTTTCGATATCGATAGGTGCCTTATGCGTGGTGATGACCTTGGGGTCGAGCAGATATGCCACAGCGCAGGGGTCATGTACCGGAGGATCAACGAATCCCTGATTTGCCGCGTATGCCTTGCGGAAGAAGTCCATCAGATGACTCACGAATTGAGCGGTCGGCGTGCCGATGGATTCAATGTCTTTCTGACGCTCCGGCGTGCACAACGCCTGGTGGGTCAGATTCAACCCGATCATCGTAACAGGCCATGCCGCGTTGAATACCACATGTGCGGCCTCGGGGTCGACCTTGATGTTGAACTCAGCGACAGCGCTCCAGTTGCCAACATGAATGCCGCCACCCATGAGCACCACCTCTTTGACGCGCTCAACGATGCGAGGCTCCTTGCGCACTGCCATGGCGATGTTGGTCAATGGTCCCGTAGGAACCAACGTGATCGTGTTGGGTTCATTGCTCATGATGGTGTCGATGATGAAATCAACCGCATGCTTGTCGATGACGTCATGCGAGGGCTTCGGCAAATCCACACCGTCAAGCCCCGTATCGCCATGCACGCCTGGAGCGGTTTCCAGTTCACGTATGAGCGGCGATGCGCAGCCTGCAGCAACAGGCACGTCGTAGGCGTGAGCCTGCTCCAGAACCGCGAGCGCATTATAGGTTACCTTGTGCAATGTCTGATTGCCACCAATGGTTGTTATCCCCAGCACATCAATGTTGTCGTTGCCAAGCGCCAACAGGATGGCGACCGCGTCATCATGCCCTGGATCACAATCAAGAATGATTTTTCGTCCCACTTCAACCCCTTCATTCCTTGTATCTGTACGAATCAAGGTTTCATGTCGTCGAAGCTTAAGCTGCCCAGGACTTGGCTTTTTCGCTTGTGACCTCGTGCAATCGCGCACAAGAATCCTCCCCCGCCCTGCAACATCGTACATTCCTTGAGCTTCGACGCTCTGCCATGGTTATGTATCTCCCGGATTCATGCCCGTGGCTGTTTTCCCTCAACATGCAATCTTACAACCACGCGTGCTATGAAACGCTCCCCCACACACTGGCGATCTGCGTATTCTCGCCGTCATACAAGCTTGTTCTGCTGCAGCCAACGTTTCGCTATGGCTGAGGCTGATTCCTTGTCGTTGATGCTTTCGCCGTTCATGGTCATCAGATCCTGCGTCGTCAGCTTGCTTTGCACGTCGTTGAGCACGCTGGCAACCTTGTCAGATTCAGCGGTTTTTGAGATCAGGGGAATCACGCGCTGCGGGAGAATCATCTGCTGTGGGTCCTTGAGCGTCACGAGATCGTTCGCCTTGATGCTTGGCGATGTCGTGTTGATATTCGCCATCTGCACCGTTCCATCGAGGAGTGCCTTGATGGTTGTCGCGCCACCACCATCGTTGATGGGAACCAGGGTCGCATCGACGCCATACTGCTGCTTGAGACCCTTGATCCCGTATGGTCGCGTGGCGAATTCTGGGGCGGCTGCAACCTTGAGTCCACTTATGCTGGAGAGATCGCCGATGCTGGTGACATGATGCTGCTCGCTGTAGGATTTCGTCACGTTGATCGAGTCGGAATCCTCGGCCTGTGACTGATTCAGCACGGCGAATGTGCTGGGAAGTGCCTTTTTCAGCCCCGAATATACGTCTTCGGCACTGTGCGCGGTGGAATCCTTGTCAACATACTGCAGCAGGTTGCCGGTGTATTCGGGCACCAGATCGATTGAACCATCCTTGAGTGCGGCAATGTATACGTCACGCGCTCCTATATCGGGTTTCAATGCGGTATGGATGCCATGCGCGCTAAGGGCTTGCGCATATATGTTGGCCAGTATCTCGCTTTCTGCGAAGTTCGCCGAGCCGATGGTGATCGTTGAGGCGTCATGCTGCTGCGACGATGACGAATCGAGCGGATTGGATGACCCGCAGCCAACCGTTCCCATCATCACCACTCCTGTCAGCACTCCCCCAATGAGTTTTCTTCCAAACGAATTCATGTTGCTCCCCTTCTTGTTGCATCGATGCGTGTACATGCTTACGGCATGGACGTATGGCACAGTTTTCGTGCCTCTGTGCCTACTATTTCTTGTGCCTCTGTTCCTCGGATCCCCTTTACTATTGAGTCGTCAGCTGTGAATATCGCGAATGCCTTGCAATCGTGTGCTGCATGCTCAACATGAGCACATCGACCGTGATGGAAAGAGCAATGACAAGGCATGACGCTCCGAGCATCTGTGGGTAGTCGCGAACGGCCAGCCCATCGATAAGGAACCGTCCAAGTCCGCCAATCGGCAAGAATGCCGCAACCGTCCATGTGGCAATGATCTGCGTGAATGCCGAGCGAATGCCCCCCAGCATTGCTGGGAATGCTGCTGGCAGTTCGACATGCCACAGAATCTGCCATTCGCTGAAGCCTATCGCTCTCATTGCGTGGGTTGTGGTCCTGTTTACATCGGCTATGCCCGAATATGCGGCAGCCAGCACCGGTGGAATTGCAAACATCACCATCACGATCATCGGAGCCGATATTCCCAGCCCGAATATCAGGGCGAGCGCGCTGAGCATTCCCAACGTTGGCAGCGCCCGCAGCGCGTTAGCCACCGGAATCACCAAGAGCGCTTTGCCATAATGCCCGATGTAGCAGGCCAAAGGAATGGCAATCACACAGCTTATGGCAAGTGTTGCCAAGGAATACTGCAGGTGTTGAGCGAGACGCACCGCGATGCCTTCCGCTCCCTCCCAATGTGACGCATCGACAAGCCAGAGCATCGTCTGTGAAAAAACGTTCATGCAGCCACCCCATCCCGTGCAGTTTCACGATGATGATTCCATGGCATGAGCGCTCGGCCGCAGAAGGCCAGAATCTGATCGAAAAGCAAGGCAATCAACGCTGTCGCCGCAATGCCGACCCAGATTTCCAAGGGAAAATCTCGTTGATATCCCTCGATGAAGAAGAAGCCGAGGGAGTTCACGCCGATAAGGGAGCCCACGGTGATCAGGCTGATCGTGCTCACCGAAACCACTCGTATGCCTGCAAGAAGTTGAGAGCCTGACAAAGGCAGCTCAACCTGGAAGAATTTCCCCCACGCTCCGAATCCCATCGCATCGGCGGCATGCATCACGCTCGGGTCGATGGAAAGCAGTGCGTGCGAAGCCGAGGTCAGCATGATTGCAATCGCATAGATGGTCAGCGCGACTTCGATGTTCACCGGATTCAAAATCTTCGTTCCCAGCAGTGCAGGGAGAAATATCAGCAACGGCAACGAAGGAATGGCGTAGAGCACGCTGGATACCACATACATGCTGCTGCGGGTCAGTCTGCGCTGATTCGCCACTCTTGCCAGAGGCACGGCAATCAGCGTTCCAAGGATGATCGGAAACACGCTCAGCAGCATGTGCTGCAGTGCATAATCCAGTATCTGCGTCCAATTCTGCATCAGCCAATTCATCGCAGCTCGCTTCTCAGACATCCTGCGTTGACGAACGAGGCAACGAATGAGTCTGCGGGATGGTCAATCAATTCCCTAGCCGTGCCCACCTGAGCCAACGTTCCGCCCGGACGCAGCAGTGCAACCTTGTCTCCCAGGTAGAAAGCCTCGTCGATGTCATGGGTGACGAACACGATGGTCTTGCCTATTTCCGATTGAAGTCTGAGCAATTCATCCTGAAGATTTCTTCTGACGATGGGATCCACAGCCGCAAAGGGTTCGTCCATCAAAAGGATTTCCGGATTTGCGGCAAGCGCTCTTGCAACCCCTACGCGCTGCTGCTGGCCACCAGAAAGTTCGGATGGGTAGCGGTTCTGCAGACTTGACTCAAGTCCAACCTCGTCAAGTACTTCCAGGGCGTGGGTTCTGGCATCCTTGCGTCGCATTCCTTGAAGCACCGGCACGGTGGCAATATTGTCGAGAACCGTTCTATTCGGCAGCAGCCCACCATTCTGCAGAACATACCCTATCGAACGGCGAAGCTTGACAGGATTCATCTCCTGATTGTCTCGTCCGTGAATCAGAACCGCACCGGAATTGGGGGTGACCATGCGATTGACCATCTGCAACAATGTGGTCTTGCCAGAACCTGACGATCCCACCAATGCAAGCGTCTTATGTTCGTCAGCAGTGACAGAGACGGCGTTGACTGCGATGCTTCCATCGCCGTATGTCTTTGAAACCGATTTCCACGCAATCCCCAAACCATTCTCCATTCAGCACAAACGCAATCATCATTGCCCATATCGCCCTGCACATGCCGCTGCAAGTCCCCCAGCTTCCCCATGCAGCCCGTCAAGCAAACCGGATTCCAACGTACCATCTTCATGAAGCAATTCAGCTTAAGAACACATCGATTGCAGCAGTTGAAGCTGTAGGGTATTGGCATTATTGCATTGATCTGAGCCTGACCCGCTTGCCAATCAGCTGTGGTCCGAACCGTTGCATGCGAGTTCGTGACAGCACAAAAAAGCAGCAATCGCCTATTGTTTGGGCCATTGCTGCTCTGAATAATCTGAATTATCTAAGTACTCTGTGTATTGGTACGCCATCAGGAGGATTCGTCTGCGATTTACAGAGTGTAATATCCTTTGCGCACCGCCGCTGCAAGATGCTGAGGCACCTGAACATCGCGACCATCGGGCGTGCGCACTGTCACCAGCTGCGCGTTCTGCGCCTTCCATTGAGCGCGACGAGCGTGCGTGTTCGCTCGCGAGGTCTTGTATTTTGGTAATGCCATCAGCCTTGCCTTGCCTTGAACTTTGGATTCTTCTTGTTGATCACGTACACATGTCCGCGTCGACGCACAACCGTTGAACCGGGTCTGCGCGCAAGCGAACGGATGGAAGATTTCACCTTCATGATGATCTTCCGCCTTTCCAGTTAATTCATGCCCTTGCTTGCTCTCTGCAATGTCAGCACAGCATAAAGGCTGCAGAGCATGTCGTCAGCAGTTGTGCCGACCCTTACCTCGAATTACTTCGAAGTGCGCTGATAGCGCCTGTTGAACTTCTGCACCTGGCCAGCGGTGTCCAGCACCACATTCTTGCCCGTGTAGAAGGGATGGCTGCTTGACGAGACATCTACGTTGACAACCGGATATTCCTTGCCATCTTCCCACTTCATGCTTGGCAACGAATCGGCTTTCGCAGCCAGAGTCGAACGTGTCAACATCATCGTGTTGGAAGAACGGTCATGGAAGATCACATAACCATATGTTGGATGAATGCCTTGCTTCATGCTTCCTCTTTTCACAGTATTATGGTGATGCTGTGCAATCACACAATCGTAATCACACTATTGCTATTGCACATTTGTAATCACACAGTCGTAATCACACATCTGTAATCACACAGTCGAGACTCAGCCTTCACGGCACGAGCCATCTGTTATGGTTTCGGTGTCTATCACCAGCTTGATTTCGTAACTCCCGGCAACTCTCCGCGATGTGCAAGCTCTCGCATGGTGACGCGGGAGAGGCCGAATTTGCGCAGATAGCCGCGCGGACGACCATCGGTCGAATCGCGGTTGCGCAGCCGGGTCGGGCTAGCGTCACGCGGAAGCGCATGCAGCTTGCTCATTGCCACGTCCCTCTCCTCTTGACTCAGATGAGGATTGACGCTGTCCTTCTTGTATTGCAACCGACGCTGCGCAAAGCGTTCAACCATGCTTTCGCGCTGGCGTTGCTTCATTATTTTGCTGGTTTTTGCCATGCTTGCTTTCTTTCCAGATCAGCGAGTTTCGCGGAAGATAACTCTGCGGCGGAGCACTGGGTCGAACTTCAGGAGTTCAAGCCTGTCAGGAGTGTTCCGACGACTTTTTCGTGTTGTATATGTCGAACCGGTGCCCTCCGTGGACTTCAACGTGATGATGGGGCGATTCACATTCGTTTTCGATGCCATGGGTGTCCTTTCCTTTCCTTCTGCTGCTGCTCACTCATATGCTGAGTTCGCCGCGAGCGCGCAACTGGGCAACGATGCTTTCAATGCCTCGCTTGTCGATGGTTTTGATTCCCTTGGCGCTCACCTGCAATGCGATGAATCTGTTCAGCGAAGGTACCCAATAGCGCTTGCGCTGCAGGTTCGGTTGGAAGCGGCGACGCGTCTTCCGGTGCGAGTGAGACACGGAGTTGCCGAAACTGACGTGTGTTCCTAATACTTGACATGTTTTAGCCATGCCTGACACTATAACTAATGATAATCATTCTCGCAAGTACTTCATTCGGCGGTTCGCATAATCGACAGGGCTACTCTTCTATGATGGGTACCGACGGATCAACGGTCTGTCGCGCGGAATGGGAGAATTCAATGGAAGATAATGCCGACTCGCGGTCACACAGCAGCCCGGCTGCAGATCAGAATTCTCGCACGCGCATTCCATCGAAGGCGCAGGGCGGGTGGCTTGGCATCGAGCCAACTCCTGCATCTCGCCATGAAGTAACACCCCATGCGGGCGGCATCCATAATAAGGACAACGAATCCTCGAAAGCACTCAACAGTCTTCGCGCCGCTGTTCTGGGAGCCAATGACGGCATCGTGTCGGTCGCGGGCACCATTCTGGGTGTTGCCGGAGCCGACAACAATCCTCACGCCTTGCTAATCGCAGGTATTGCCGCCATCTCTGCGGGTGCATTTTCCATGGCTGGAGGCGAATATGTCTCCGTCAGCGCACAGCGCGATACGGAACAGAGCATCCTTGACAAGGAACGCTGGGAACTCATCAATCTTCCGGCCGAGGAACTCGACGAGCTGACACAGATCTATGAGACCAAAGGCATGACGCATGCCACGGCGTACAAGGCAGCATACGAGGCGATGCATCATGATGCGCTTCGCTCCCATGCGCTTGAGGAACTCAACATCGACCCTGACGCACTTACCAATCCTTGGCATGCGGCGATCGCTTCGTTCCTTGCATTCCTGAGTGGCGGGCTGATACCTTTGCTGATTTCTCAAATCCCGGCATCATTCCTGGCTCGCGTGATCTTCATCGTGCTTGCCGTGGCATTCGCCCTGTTGCTGACCGGCTTCATCTCGGCACAGATAGTGGGAACAGACAAGCATAAAGCCATTATTCGCAATGTCATCATGGGGCTGTCTACCATGCTTTTTGCCTGGGTTATTGGCAAGATCTTCGGAATCACCCTGTAACTTTCACGCCGATCAGTCCATCGAAGCCCAGCGTGTAAAGGTATCGGTCTGTTCCATCCAACTCATCAAAGGACGTTGCATCTCTTCGCGCGTGACCAGCAGACTCTGGAAAGAGTTGATCCATGAACGTGCCTCGCTGCTCTGATTGCCTTGCGCGATGCGAGCGACGACAAGGATCTCCGTTTCGAACTGCGCTTCGTCAATCATTCCACGATCAACCGTTTCGATGATTGACCCATCGGGGTCGCCCTCCCATATGAATGCGGAAAATGGCTTGTTGGGTACGGCAAAGTGGCCATGAATATGCATCGGCACGCTCTTGTCTGCCAGCAAGTCCGACAAACGGCTCGGATGCAGCGGCGCGTGGGAACGAATGCTCAGGCCGATCACATCCTGACCGATCGATGCCCACGCGATATCGCCAACCAGAGATTCATGCGCCAGCAGCTCCTCACCATCAACGCTTTCGACGCTTCCATCACCGAGGAGCCCGGAGGCCATGTCAGCGCTTTCGGACGTGGCGTTGGGCAGACCACAGCGAATGTGACAGCCTTCCGGAGCCAGCGCTTCCACAAGTCTGCACAGCTCGTTGTCTCTTTGCTCGTCACCCAAGCTGGGAAGCAGCAGCACATCGTTGGCATCGGCGATCACTTCCGCAAGAGCTCCCCCGACGCAACGCTCGTCCATGTCGTCGTCATTGCCGTCGTCATTGCTGATGCCCGTCTGGTTCTGACCGCTTCCATCGCTATCATCGTGCTGCTGGAATGGCGCATCATCGAACAGGCGTTCCTTCAGTGTCGTCGCATCAAGCACTGCAACGATGGACTCAACCTGGAAACGCTGTCCCTCAGGCCGGAAAGCTTCCTGCACGAGTTCCATTTCCTTCAGATATTCTTCCGTGGGAGCGGCCTGCAAGCCTTTGGGCAGCAGCACGATGATGCGGGGCGCAATGTCTTCTTCGCATTCATGGGAAAGCCAGGAGTAGAGGTCGTGCTTGATCGTGCAGCTCAGGCAGCAGTTATCCAAGGCAACGGTGTCGTTATGCAGGTAGGTGCCGAAGAGCATGTCCGAAGGCGTGCCGATCCGTCTGCGCACAGTCAGCTCGTGCTGGTCGTCGAAGCGTGCCGTATAGGAGACGATCAGCATCTCGTCTGTTGACGAAACTTCGGTTGCATGGGTGCCATTGTCGTGTGGCTGTGGGCATTCGAGCGCGCACATCCCCATGAGCTGAGTTGAATATTCCATACCAGTGCAAAGCAACACCTTGGGCATAGCGAACTTTCTACTATTGATAACCGTTATCAGTAGTTATTTTTACATGGGGCTTTCGCTTTGTCAAACTGCCGCCGTTCGCATCGTCGTGGACTTCAACTCCTCCTGACGCTCGAATCCGACGCTGCTCATACCCTTACGGCGTGCAAAGACCAGGATCATCAGAACGTTGGCAACCGCGAGGATCGCCAGCAGCATGAGTGTTGGAGCCGCAATGGAACCCCCGATGGAAATGGATTCCCGGAGAGCATCGATCGCATAGGTCATCGGAATCCATGGATGTATCGCCTGATAGAACCCTCCGGACAGTTGAATCGGATAGGTTCCAGCCGATGCACCAAGCTGAACCATCAGGAATATCATCATCAGGAACGCTCCGACCTTGCCCAGCAGCACGTTGAAGAAGGTCACCAACGACATGTTCATCAGCGAGATGAGCGTTACGATTCCCAGGAACTGAATCTGATTCAGGGGCTGCAATCCGAGCATCTTCACCACCACCAGATCGACCAGCACGGCCTGGACGATGGCCACGATTCCCAGAACCGACATTTTGCTTGCCCACCAGGCAACTCCGCTGCTTGGCTTCTTCCTGGCAATGGTCGCGTCGTACATCATGTTGATTGCCAAGGTTCCCACAAACAGCGCGACCGAAATCATATACGGAGCCATGCCTGTCCCGTTATTCGCAACCTTGTCATGGTCGGTGTGCTTGGATGTGACCGGAGCCGAGACTGCCTGCGCCGCATGGGATGTGGTATTGACCTTCGCAATGGATGTGGAGCCGTCCGACAGCTTGCCGGACAGCGTTCCCAGACCGTTGCTCACCGCGTCTGCCCCACTGCTCACCTGAGCTTGCGCCTGCGACAGTTCCTTTGAACCCGTGGCGATGGTGCCGGACGCTGAATTGAGTTTGCCCGCCGCCTCTGTCAGCGTCGAGCCTTTGGCATGAAGCGTCTGCAACCCATTCGCCAGAGTGGACGTTCCCTGCTGCAGCGATGCCAGGCCACCGGTCAGTTGGGGAAGATTTGAGTTCACCGTCTGCAATCCGCCCGCAAGACCCTGTGCCCCGAGAACAAGCGTCCCCGAATTCGCGGACAGCTTCTGCGCGCCCGCATTCAGTTGGTTCACGCCAGCGGTGTAGCTATTCAATCCGGTGGAAAGCTGTGCGACTCCCTCATTCGCGCCACTCGTATAGCTTTTCACACCGCTTTGCAAGGCTGTGGCACCCGGAGCAAGCTGCGTATCCACGGCTTGTTTCGCTGACTGCAATCCACTTTCGGTTCCCTGCAAGGCCGAAGCTGCTCCAAACAGTACTGGACGCGAACCGTCGCTGAGTGACTGAGCTTGCTTCTTCAGTTGTGCGACAGCATTGGCATTGGCATCGGCATCGGTATTGTCATTAGCAGCGGCAGTGCCCTGCTCCAGTCGAGAAATCTCATTCTGGTTTTCTGACAGCTTCTTCGAGATGGTTTGCAGCCGTTGAGTCAGCGATTGCAAGGTGCTTGATTGGGAGACATTCGGTTGGGAGGTGTTCGGTTGAGCATTCCCGCTCGATGCGTTGGATTGGCTTGCGCTCTGCACTTGAGCCAGCTGCATCGACACGTCCCGCAACTCCTGCAAGTCCTGAGTTCTCTCCTGCTGCAAGGCCGTCAACTTCGAAGTATCAGGAAGCTGCTGTATTCGTTCATTCAACTCTGTGATTGCAGCGTATGTATTAGGCAATCCGTTCACTAGCGTTTCAATGTTCTTCTGCTGCTCTGGCGTTTGCGTGAGTGCAGCATCAAGCTTGCGCACTCCTCCAGTCAGATTCTCGGCACCGGCATTCAAGGTCTGTCCACCCTGCGCGAGCGAACTGCTCAAACGCTGTGCGCCGGCATTCAACTGTGTTCCGTTCTCTGACAAGGTTTGCGCACCTTGTGCGAGTGAGGTGACCCCGGAGGTATATGACGATGTGCCCGCGCTGAGACTGTTTGCCCCTGAGGAGAGCTTGGCCGCTCCTTGTGCGAGCGATCCGCCGGCGGCGTTGAGTTTGCCTGCACCAGCATTCAGCTGTTGGGCTCCGGCATCGGCAGTGCCCACTGCGTCAACATACTGCTGCGCGCCCACGGAAAATTGTTGCGTGCCATCAGAGAATTGCAATGCGCCTTGGGAAAGCTTCAGCAAGTTCTGTGCGATAAGTGAGCTGCCGGAGGAGATTTTCTTTTCGCCGGTCTGCAGTGTGCCCGCACCTTCCGCTGCATTGTCCAAAGCCTTGCCCGTTGCTCCGAATTCCTTCAGCACCTGTGTCACATACAGTTGGGTTATCTGCCGTGAAACCTTGTTCTTCAAGGCTTCCACCGCACTGGCGGATAGTTTTGAGGCAGTAAAGCTATGGCCTTGCGATGTCTGATAGTCCACCTGAAGTGTCTTGGGATGGTCGGTAAGCAGCGATGTGGCATTTGCCGAGAAGTCAGCGGGGAAGGTGATAGCCAGATAATAGCTGCCATCCTTCATGCCCTGCGAGGCCTGCCGTGCGTCAACGCGATGAACGTCCATGCTGTGCTCTGATATGAGACTGTCGCTTATCTGGGCGCCCAAGTTCATGGATTTCCCTGAGAAATCGACAGCTTTGTCATTATTGACAACCGCTACCGGCAGGTCGCTCACCCGCCCGTACACATCCCACATGGAATTGAGGAATATCAGCTGGTAGAGTCCCGGTACCAGGGCGAGCGCCACCAGAACAATGATCATGAAACGGTTTGATAGTAACGATTTCCATTCGGCTTTCAGCATGTCATTTCCTCTTGATTTCATGTTGCGCTTTGGTTTCCCATAGCACGACGCCATCCTTGTACTGGATGCCTTCCAAGGCCTTCGATAACGGATACTGCCCGAGATGCGCACGAAAATCGTCTTCCGCATCCGAGATGACCTGCAAAACCTCATTCTCGCTGCGAAGCACCATCTGATCTTTGACGAAGATTCGCCGTGCCAGATGTGAAAGCCGGCAGAATGGCTGTCTCCCCTCGACCGCGTTGAATACGTCAAGCATGGTGATGTGGTCGATTGGTCTCACCAGCGTGTATCCACCATCTTTACTTGCGTCGGAGCGAACAAGGCCAGCCTTGACCAGCCGTCGCATCACCTTGCGCAGATAGGTGTCCGACACCCCGAGAATCGAACTCAGCACCTGATTTTTAACCGGCTGATGCTTAAGTTCCATCGCCAGCATGAGCAGGACGCAAACGCTCTGCTCAAGGCTTTTCTTCATTTTCATACCGACCTCGACTCACTCCGCGGCGTGCATATGACGGGTATTGCTTGTCATCACAGTGTTTATCCACGCCTGCTTATATCCGCGTCTGTTATTTATCCACGGATGTTATAAATCCACAGATGTTATGAATCCACAGATACTTTATATCCACAGATATACTATATCCACAGATACGACATGTCCAGAGATTTTGTATTGCAGACTGGAAACCGTTCCGCCACATGACTGGACACGGCGAGTCACGCGAGTTTATGCCCGTGAATATTGCCGGATGGCGCCCTGAACCCCTGAAAAGTAGAATCCGCTCTCTGGATACTTCGTCTCAGCATCCTCTGCTGCATGGTAGTGGGTAAACATTCTCTCGTATTCGTCCATGTCAATCCGCTCGCGGTCCATGAGCATATGCTCGTGAGCGAGCGCATGCAGATGTTGCCGATAATTGGGCTGCACGCATCCGGTGAAGAACTTTCCCATCGCGCCCGAACCGTAGCTGAACAGGCCGATTCGTTGTCCGGCGGCATCGTCGGCGTGTTCCAGCCAGCTCATCAGACTCAGATAGAGCGAGGCCGTGTAGAGATTCCCAACGTTGCGTGCATAGCTGGCGCTGAGTTCAAAGTTTTCGCGCAGACGCTTGCCTGTTTCGACATCCGCGTTTTCAAGAGCGACATTCAGCGCCTTCATTCCCATTTTGGTGAAGGGCAAATGGAAGAGCAGCGCCGCAAAGTCGCGAGGGGCCAGCGCATGCTTCCCACAGTAGGCGTCAAAGACATGTCGGAAGAAATCAAGATACACCTGCGTGGAATACTTGCCGTCAACCACGGCTTCCGTCATGCCATTCGGTCGCCAGAAATCGTTGATGTCGTCGCTGTAATCCTCAGCGTCATCATTGATGACCAGAATGGACGGGTTGACGCTTATCAACATGGCGACGGCTCCCGCACCCTGCGTGATCTCACCGGCCGTGCCCAGCCCATACCGTGCGACATCGCTGGCAACGACCAGAACCGTTTTATCCGGGTGAGCCGCAACATAATGGTATGCGGCAAACAGCCCTGCAGTGCCACCGAAGCAGGCTTCCTTGATTTCAAAGCTCTCTATGCGATTGGGCAATCCGACCAGATGCTTGATGAACAGGGAGCTTGATTTGGATTGGTCAATGCCACTTTCCGTCCCCACTATCAGCAGACCCAGGCGATTTACATCGATGTCAGGCAGGATGTCAGCGATGGCATTCGCCCCCATGCTGACAATGTCATCGTAGTGTTGTGGCACGCTCATGCGCGACTGACCGATGCCTTTGGTAAATTTCGCCGGTTCAACGCCGCGTGCACGAGCAAGATCCTCTACATCGAGATACTGCCCAGGCACAAACATGCCCATGCGATCAATGCCGATACGTACCCCTGTGTTGCTGCTCATTCACATGCCTCTCTTACCTCAATGATGCCCTGCCATATGGTGCACTTTCGTAGTTTCAATGTCGTATGCTGCACCCTTGTATGTTGCCCTGCCGTATGGTGTTTGCCTGTCGCTTTCACCATCCCCATCAAGCTTCGGCAGGACTCACATGCGCGGCTCGCTCATTCCTGAGTCTTTTCAACTCGTCTGCCGCCCAGCTTTGCGAATAGTCAGATTGGGCTACCATGCGTGCAGCCAACAGCGCGATCTCTTCATCCTTCGCGCCAACGGCAACGGCCGTCTGCATCGCCTGCAGTCGCATATGGCCATGCTGTATTCCCTCACCTGCCAAGGCGTGCAAGGCTGCCAGATTGTTGGCAAGGCCCACGGATGCGATGAGTTCACTGAGACGCCTCGCATCGGGCTGACCCATCAGCTCCATGTTTCGCCGTATTGCAGGTCTGGAGGCAATCGCCCCGCCGACGGCACCTATTGGCAGAGCGAGCTGCATCGTGCCGACGAGTTCCTGCGCGTCTTCGTTGGCATGCCAATGTGAAAGTGGCAGATATCGTCCAGACAGCGATGCGAGCTGATGGCAAGCGGCCTCGACTGCCCGAGTGTCGTTGCCACAGGCTGCAGTGACGGCGTCAACGCCATTCATGATGCCCTTGTTGTTCGTGACTGCCCTGTACGCATTGCGCTCGGCAAAATGTGCCATTCGGTCGATATTTCCAGCGATGGATCTAGCCGCCGACTCCTGCTTTGCCAACTGAGCGAAAGGCACTCGAACTTCCACGTCAACCAGCTGACTCGGATAATTGCTGACGATAGCCATGACGGCATTGAGTTCGGGCAGTGCCTGCTCAATCTTCTGCACCAGGCATTCGAGAATCGAATTGACAATGTTGGCTCCCATGGCCTGCGCGGTGTTGACCTTGACGAGCATATCGCAGCTCGGCCCGTCCTCATGCGTCTCGATGCTCACCAATCCGCCGCCACGTTGGGAAAGACTGTCGAAGCGTCGGGCAATCAGGCGAATGAGGTCGGGAATGAGGGCGTTGAGTTGCTTCCAGTCGAAATCCGAAGCTTGCGTTCCCTCGTGCTGAACGTCCAGAAGAATCTGTCCATATATGCCGTCGCGATGACTCGTCGCCGTGAAACCGGCAACGGCCATCTTCGCTCCGTGATTAGCGGCGGCAACGACAGAGGGCTCCTCAGTCGTCATAGGAACTGTGCATCGCTCACCATTGACCACGATGCTTTCGACAATGCCAATGGGTGAGACCAGCTCTCCTATCACATTCTCAGACATTCTGCTCGTGGACTCGTCAACGATGCTGGCACGATATGCGTCTGCAGCGGCCTGTGAAAGCACGTCATGCGAGACCAAATATCGCAAGCGTTCGTCGATGCTCATCTGATAGAGCTTTTTTGGCTTATGTGTAGCTGTCTGAGATGTCATGCCGTCTGATCCTCTTGAAAGATCTCCATCGCAATGCCCTGTCCTCCACCGATGCACAGAGCCGCAATGCCGCTATGCAGCTTGCGAGATGCGAGATTGTTGAGCAATGCCATGACAAGGCGTGCCCCGCTTGCCCCCAAGGGATGCCCCAAGGCAAGCGATCCACCGTTGATGTTGAGCCGATCATCGGGTATATGCAGTGAATCGCGAACCGCTATCACCTGTGCTGCGAAGGCTTCGGTGATTTCATAGAGATCGTAATCCGATACCTTCGTTCCTGACCGCTTCAACAGATTCTCAATGGCTATCGAGGGCGCATATCCCATGTATGCCGGATCATAGCCAACCTCCGCATAGCTGCCGAGATATCCCAAAGGCTTCAACCCTAAAGACTTGGCCTTGCGCTCAGTGGCGATGATAAGCATGGCGGCACCGTCGCTCAATGGCGCTGCATTGCCTGCGGTAACGCTACCGTGCTCTCGATACACCGGCTTCAACGAGGCAAGTTTCAGCAAGGATGTATCCGGGCGAATCGTTTCATCGTGGCTCAAGCCTGCCAAAGGAACGATTTCATCATCAAAGTGATGCTGTGACACCGCTCTCAGCGCCTTGCGATGCGAATCATAGGCGAAGGCATCCTGCATGTGGCGCGAAACCGAGTAGGCATCGGCAATATGTTCAGCGGTAATGCCCATCGGCAATGCTGAAAAACTATCGATCAGCCCATCCTTGAAAATTGCCTTCACCGGTTGCTCAGGCTCGCCAGCACTGCCCTGTTCAGTGTCCTCAGCACTGCTCTGTTCAGCATCTTCTGCATCCTGATCTATGTCGTCGGGAATAATCATCGGAGCTCGCGTCATGCTTTCGACGCCTCCCACGGCAAGCATCTGCGCATCGCCGGCCATGATGCTGAGCTGTGCCATGCGCAAAGCCTTCAGACTCGATCCGCAGACTTCATTGACGGTCACTGCGTGAGACTCGATAGGCATACCTGCTGAAACGGCAACGGTTCGAGCGACGTTTGGCCCCAGTCCAGCCCCAACGGCAACGCCAAGATACAATCCTTCGACGCTGGCTTTGGGCACTGCAGACCGTTCCATGGCAGCGACCAAGGCATGGCGTGCCAAATCGGTAGCAGAGTATTCTTTCAGCGCGCCCCGATATTTTCCGAAGGGGGTGCGCACGGCGGCGACAACCACAACTTTGTCCACTTGTGTTCCCAATCCATGTCGTTTCCAAACGTGTCAAAAAAACTCTAGCCATTTGGCAGCGCACATGCATGACTTTCGTGAAACTTCGATGATTTGAACACAAATACAACGAAAGCTGATGGAGACGCCACGGCAAGGCCCCTTGCAGCACAGAACAGTCATATGCATGGAGAATGTCTGATTTCTCACACACAATCAGCCCACGCATGCCGTCACATAAGCCCTTAGAATGGGACACGGTCAGCAAAGAGGGGGAATAACGTGGGCAGCCAGAAGAACATTGACGATTCCGAACCTGTGCGTGGGCGTGCATCAGACGACGTATCCGAACGGATGCACGATTCAGGCGCCCCCAGAAACCGCCACACCCGCCTTATCGCAGTCGTGTCATTGCTATGTGTTCTGGCAGTGTTCATATCGTGTGGTGCGTGGTATTGGTGGAACAGCTACAGGAGATTCTCCGTCTACATCAACAACGAAAGCGTGATGGTCACCGGCAAACAAAGCCTGGCTTCACTGCTGGAAAGCCACGATTTTTTTGGCGCCCAGGCTGGAGCATTGAAATCACTGACCGGCAAGACACTCGAGGCCCATGGCGGTGAAGCCATTGTCGTGAAGCACAATTCCACTCGCATCGCTTCATCCCTATTCAACGCAACCTATCTCCATGCCGACGACATCATCACGGTCAGCAACGGTCATGACGAAACCGAAGGGCATACCGTTGAGGACAAGGCCATCCCCTATGCCGCAACGATGAAGTCTGGCGGCGCGGTGCAGTTCATCGCCCAGCAGGGAGAGGATGGCAAGCAGGAGTATTGGGTTGGCAAGGTCTCCGGTGAAAGGGTGCCGAAAAAGATCATCGCTCAACCCAAGACGCTCGAAATCGACTCGATCAATCCACGGCCACCGGCAGGCAAGAAAGTCATCGCACTGACCTTCGATGATGGTCCCAGCCAATACAGCACGCCCATTCTGCAGATTCTCAGTAGCAAAGGCGTGAAGGCGACCTTCATGGATATCGGGAATCAATCGGCTCGGATGCCTCAGATAGAGCAGCAGATGCTCGCCAACGGCAACCAGGTCGTCAGCCATAGCTACTCCCACCCCGATCTGACCAAGCTCAGCCGAGATGCCCTGCGTAAGGAGCTCAACTCGGGATTCGATGCCATCAAGACGGCTTCGAATAGCACGACGCGTATGCTGCGCGCACCCTATGGCTCCTTCACCAAGGAAACATGGATGAACTGCTCGGATATCATCAGTTCGAACATCCTGTGGACCATAGACACGCAGGATTGGAAGCAGCCAGGAGAGAATGCAATCAAGCACGAAGTCCTGAGCAAGGCATATTCAGGCGCCATCGTGTTGATGCATGACGGCGGTGGCAATCGAACGCAGGATGTCCATGTGCTGCCCGATATTATCGACAGTCTGAAATCGCAAGGCTACCAATTCGTCACGATGAATGAACTCATCGCCATGGACGGCAGTTTCCCAGACTGGGTGCAGAACAATGTTGCCGCTCCCGAACCAGACGCCCAATGAGGCATCACATTATCTGACGAAGCATCTCGCTCAGCACAGCAAATGCCCCGACAACCACTTCAGTGAATCACACTTCAGCGGGTATCGAGGCATCAGGTAACGGAAGCAACCCGCAGCTATCGATATCGATGCCTGCGGGCGCATGAATCATCTTCTTCCGCTCAACGCACCATAGATGAAGAGCACAAGGACGGAACCAAGAATTGCGATGATCCACGTCTGCAGACTCCAGAAGTTCTGAAGTCCAATGTGGAACACTGCGCTTCCAATCCAGCCACCGACTGCAGCACCGATGATGCCTACAATCAAGGATCCGACCCAACCACCTGCGGCCCTATCACCGAGAATTGCCTTTGCAATCGCTCCAGCAATCAAACCCAGAACAATCCAACCAAGAAATCCCATGATTTTCCCCTTTCCTGTATGGTCACCGCCGTGGTGAACGGCACTCTCGGGCCTGCCTTCGCAGCCCGCCCGTGGACTGCCACCGCGAAATCCACAGCAGTCATTCACGGTGAACAATCCCGGCGAGGACCACGACAATGCGGTGAGCCGTCTGAGTGCCGAACATGTGCAGACATTGGGTCTGCACAAGCGGTTTACCGAATTCAAGGATACGCGAAATCGTTCAGATTCCTTGGATTTAAATGTGTAACCCGTCACTTTTCTCTTCGAACACGTGCGATTGACACCATCACCATCCCACTGATAAGAGCGATGCTTGCAGGAACGCCGAATACGACCAAGATGGACACGCCGGTATGGGCAAGTTCCTTCGCCGCTGCGGGTCTGCGTTCAGACTTGCCGGGTTCAGCTTCTGCATCCTTGGGCGCATGAGAGACGACCGTGGTGGTCTCCTCTTTCAGTCCGAGTTCATGGGAGTCGAGAATCGTGCCATCGGCTGTCCACAACGTAGCCTTCCATTGCAGGCTTCCTGCATGGCTTGCAGTGACTCGGCTGCTTGTGACCGTCTGCGAAGCAACGTTGGCGGCAAGATCCACGCGCAGCTCGTCAAGAACCGGCTTATCCACATCAATCGTCTCGGTCTGCCGGTCGCTAGCAAAGGCGCTGAATGTCATATACGACCCTTCGGGTACCGTTCCCGTGATGGTTGCCATATCATATGAGCTTTCACCAAGCTTGACTTTCGACGGTTCTGCATGGGTCTCTATTGTCGCCTGAGCTGGCAAAGGCTCTGCGAAGGCCTGCACTCTGACCCGTTCCCATGCGTCGCTGTATGAACTGTGGATCGGGGCTGTTCTTGCATCCCCTGAGAAGGCATAGACAAAGACATAGTAGCCGGGCTTATTCGCGATGATGTGCACGGGTTCGCCAAGCATGTCAGGCGCGCCTGCACCCACCTTTATCGTTCTGTTCGTGGCTGGATACTTCCAGGAGCCCACCAGCTCATGATGATCGTCGAGCTGAGGCAGGTCACTTGCAGTCGGCTTATACGGCTCATCATCGCCGCCATCCCCGCTGCCCGACCAGAAGACCTGCACTTCGGCGTGAGGCAGATCCGCCTGCAAGCCATAGTCCGTATTACCTTTGAATGCACCATTGTCTGCATGGAATCCACTGATGGAGATCACATCGCTCAGTTCCGAGCCCACCGTGGCGGCATGTTCGGTCACGCTCGAATCAACGGAAAGCTTCCGGCGAATGGACATGGTTTCGGGGATTTCGAGAAAGTCGCTCAGTACATCCTTGACGACAAATTCCTTGGTGATCGTCTCCTGCTGGCTATGGTCAATCACCCACACCCATGTTCCGATGCCCGAATCGGCCGATGCCAGATAGGGCTCGTTGCCATCGGGTTGTGTCGTGGCTCGAACCTGGACGCTGCGATTCGGAGCATCGAACTGCGCATTGCCATACGCTGAAGGTCTGTGCCCCAAGGCGCTCAAACGTTCCAGGTACGCCTTGACACTCTCATTGCCCTGTGGATGTATGACGTTGCCCAGATCGTCATGCTTCAGAGTGTCAAAGTAGTATCCAAGCGCCTTGACTCGCACACCCTGCTCCCACACGTCTCCGGCTGAGATTCCCGACGTGACGGTGTCGAGAATCTGATCGCCTTCGTCGATTATTCCGTGTGGCACTGTGGTGCTTACCGTCGGAGCGAATTCCTTGCGTGCAGCAAAGTTCAGGCTCGCGCCGGCAGCCGATTTGACCGTGGCGAATCTGACATAGTCCTGATTGCTGACGAGCTGTTCTATCGTGCCATATTCATACGAAACCGTGGCTTTGACGTTCCCCGTGCCGGTCGCAGTCCAATAGATGCGCTGCGCAGTGGATGAGCTCTTGCCCGAGAAGGTCGATGTGCCTCCAGCGACGAAGACCGCCGGTCCATCGAGCTTCAGCGTGAACGGCACATCGGGCACCTTCACGCCCTCAGGTCCCTTCACCATGACATCGATGTATCCACGACGCTTGCCAACTTCGTAGGACATGTTCAGACTCGCCCCGGTTGCGGTATTGTTGGTTGCCTCTGCCAAGAGCTGCTGCGCTTTGACTATGGTCTCTGGATGCGTGTCCTGCAGCGTCTGTTTGCGCAGTTTCCAGGTTTCGGGATTCAGGTCGTAGGCATCGTGAATGATGATGCCGATGCCGGCGTGAGTCAGCGCTTGAGCGGTATTGCGGTAATGCTGGGTCAGCCACGCTATGGAACGCGCCAGCTGAGAGTCAGGAATGCTCTGCGTATGCGAGACATCATAGGAAACGAGCTGACCGGTTTCCATGCAATAGACCTTTCTTCCATCACCGCTTTCCGCCATGGCTCCTATGGAAACCTCATAGCCGTCAAAGGTATACGGAACGTACCATTCCTCTCCCACAGATCTGAGTCCATCCTGAGCCAGTGCAGGAACGGTCAAGGCCAAGGCGAGCAACGACGCGCATGCGAATACGAGCGTATAGAGACGTCCAAGCCTGCGTTTGTGTTGACGATGCATATCGAATCCTCCTTGATAGCGCTCACGAAACTCCCGGAACTATCCACGATTGGTGAATGCCACGGCTTTTTCTGGAGAAGATTCGACATGCCCTGTGAGTCTGTGTCTGTGGCCAATTACCGAGAAGGAGCGGTTGAATAATGCAATAGTGTTGCATCAGTCCATAGTTATACACAAGGAATATTTTTCAATGTGGTCGAATATGATGCCATGTTTTGAACAATCGATATCTACAATGGTTCTATGGCTTCACATACTGCATCACATGCGAGCGCAGGCACAAAGAAACGTGCCAAGTCCAACGCTCATTCCTCCACCGCGCACAAGAATTCCACACCACCGGCCTCTACACGACTGACTTCAACGGTCACCGCTGGATCAGCCGTGGCAGCGCACAAATCAGCCAAGCGATCCAAACAGACCAAACTTCCCAAGCTCAGCTTGCAATCCTCACATGAAACGACACATGCCGCACACAGCAAGGAAGCCGTGCGATCCGAAGCGGCTCGGTCGAAGGCGCGCCATTCTGCTTCCGGCCCATTGTTCGGGCGAGTCGTCATCATGAATACCACGCCCACCGTTGAGGATGACGTCTTTCCTGCGCGCGTCGAACTTGGCGAAATGTTTCATGTTTCGGCGCAGGTGTTCATCGAGGGGCGTGCCAAGGTCGGAGCGACTGCCGTGCTTCGCAATCCGCGTGGCAAAGTGATGCTGCGGACACCCATGGTCTGCACCAATGCTGGCCTCGACGAGTGGGAAGCCGGTCTCAAGGCCGACCAGCACAGTGATGCGAAACCTTGGGATCCATCATTTGCTGACATTCGCAGACATCTGGGCTTGTGGACTCTGGTGATAGAAGGTTGGGAAGACTCCTACGCTTCCTGGCTGCACGATGCCACCATCAAGATCAGCGTCAATGACGATATTGAAAACACTCTGCAAGAGGGTGGGGCGCTGCTTGAACGATGGTCCGTGCAAGACGATCAAGATCTTCTATCAAAAGACAGACGCATATTGGCGCATGCCGCGCAGTCCATACTTGACGTGAACGCCGATATCTCCCAGCGCTTCGACGCGGCGCGCAGCGAAGCAATCACCCGGTTGCATGCAGAGCATCCTTTGCGCGAGCATCTCTCCACCTCACGAGGGCAAGAGATTCTGGTACAGCGCCCTGCATCCAGCTTTGCTGCATGGTATCAGTTCTTTACCCGCTCAGAAGGCGCGCGCGTCGATCCGCGCACGCAGCACATCATCCCGGGCACCTTTGCCACGTCCGTTTCGGGATTGGAACGAGCCAAGGCCGAGGGCTTCGACATCGTGTATCTTCCCCCCATCTTCCCCATCGGAACAACCAACAGGAAAGGTCGGAACAATGCGCTCATTGCAAGACCGGATGATCCTGGATCCCCCTTTGGCATTGGTTCGAAGCAAGGAGGGCATGACACGGTCAACCCGCAGTTGGGCACCATGGACGATTTCAGAGCCTTCGTAGACAAGGCGCATGATCTTGGACTCGAAATCGCTCTCGACTTTGCACTGCAATGTTCGCCCGATCATCCTTGGGTGCACAGTCACCCAGAATGGTTCAGGCACAAGCCTGATGGTTCCATTGCATTCGCCGAGAACCCGCCGAAGCAGTATCAGGACATCTATCCGATTGACTTCGACGAGGATATGCCCGGCATAGCACGCGAAGTCGAACGCATCATGGAACTGTGGATTGATGCGGGCGTCACCATATTCCGCGTGGACAATCCCCATACGAAGCCGGTCAGTTTCTGGCAGGAGATCATTGCGAAGGTCACCAGACATCATCCCGAGATTCTTTTCCTTGCCGAAGCGTTCACCCGTCCGGCAATGATGCGGGCACTGAGCTACGCAGGCTTTACTCAATCGCACTGCTACTTCCCTTGGCGCAATGGCAAGGAGGAGTTGCAGGATTATCTGCAGGAGACCAACGGCGATGCCGCCTTCTATCAGCACAACACCTTCTGGCCAACCACACCGGACATTCTCACCGCCTACATTCGCGATAACGGGATAGCCGGGCATGCCGTGCGAGCCGTGCTCGCAGCAACCGGAAGCCCAAGCTGGGGCATATACAACGGCTATGAGCTGATTGAAAACCGGCAGCGGCCAGGCTTCGAAGAACAGCTTGACAACGAAAAGTACGAGATCAAGATCCGTGACTGGAGCCGGGCTGAGAAATACGGCATCGCCGAACTGCTCACCCGATTGAATCAGATACGCCGCTCGCACCCTGCGCTCATGAGCTATCACGACCTGCACATTCTCGAATCATCGGATCCCAACGTTCTGGCATTCATGCGTCATATCGATGGGGCGCTGACCGAGGATGGCACGCCGGACACGGTTATCGTCGTGGTCAATCTTGATGGTCACAATGCACATTCCTCGCGGATCAATAGCGATCCGACAGCATTCGGCATCGAAGCGGGTCACACCTTCGAGGTTCACGATGAACTGACCGGACATCAGTTCACTTGGAATGGCTCTGACTATGTCTCGCTCGCCCCCTGGGCTGACGTTGCCCATATCCTCACCGTCCGCCATGCTCACTGAGATTGGCTGGGACACCATGCCCGCGGTTCAGCTTTCTTGGGCTGCGGGTAATGTGGTGGCGTCAGAGCATTATGCTCACGGGTTGAAACGTCACAAAGCACGTCAGACAAGGAGACGACATGGCATCAACATTTGAAGTGGTTGTCGAAATCCCACGTGGATCACGCAACAAGTACGAAGTAGATCATGAGACTGGCCGCATCAAGCTGGATCGCACCCTCTTCACTTCTATGGGATATCCGGACGATTACGGATACATTGACGGCACCTTGGGTGAAGACGGCGATCCCTTGGATGCCTTGGTCATGATTCCTGATTCAGTCTTCCCGGGATGTGTGGTGGAATGCCGCGCAGTGGGTCTGTATCACATGGTTGACGAGGCCGGTGGCGACGACAAGGTGCTGTGCGTTCCTGCCGATGTCCGCTTCGACGACATCAAGGACGTTGACGACGTCTCCGAATTCCACAAGGCGGAGATCAAGCATTTCTTCGAGCAGTACAAGGCTCTTGAGCCAGGCAAAGAGGTCCAGCCTGGAGATTACTGGACCAATGCAGAAGAGGCAGAGCAGCAGATTGCGGCTTCCGTAAAGCGTCTCGCCGATTCAGAGAAGTAATCCCACTCTGTTCTCGTAACAGTCTCACCTGTGGCTGTCGAAATCGATGATTTCGACAGCCACAGGCTTTTTTGTTGCCTTTTTTGAATTGAAGCCGTGAAAACTGGACTTTTTCAACCCATCTCAAGCCAAATATTCGAAGTTATACTGCAAAAAGGCAACAAAACACGATGACGTGTCGCAATATGAAGCTTGACGGGTAGAACATCCAAGCGTCGAGGGGTAGTCGTTTTTGGCCTTGCAGTAGGGCTCAGAGGCTATTACTGTTCCGGTCATATGTGGTGGACCACTAAAGCCCGTCACCGTATTAAATCCACACAGCTTACAAACCAATGCAGCTAGCGACGTTTTAATACCAATTTCACTATGTGAATGGAGTTATCGTGCTATTTGAAATGCTTGCTATTTCATTAGGTGTCTCAATGGATGCCTTCGCTGTATCAATAAGCAAGGGTCTGAGCATCCGACGCACCACCGCGCGCCAATGCCTCACCGTCGCTCTGTGGCTGGGCGGATTCCAGGCGCTTTTCCCCCTCTTCGGATACTTTGCCGCAGCGGGCTTCCGCTCCTATATCACTTCCATAGATCACTGGATCATCTTTGGCTTGCTTTCAGCCTTGGGTGTGAACATGATCCGCGAGGCGCTTGCTGTCCAGAGCGACGAGAAGCACAGGGTTGCATCCTCATTCGGCTGGCGCTCGATGCTGCCACTCGCGATAGCCACCAGTATCGATGCCTTCGCTGTGGGCATTGGCATCTCAGTGGTTTCCGAGGGCATATGGCCCATTATCATCAGCATCGGCATCATGACGGCCGCCATGTCCGTTGCAGGTCTGCAGATCGGCAATGTCTTTGGTGCACGCTGGCGCAAACCTGCACAGATTTGCGGTGGAAGCGTGCTGATTCTCCTCGGTCTTGAAATACTACTGGATCATCTAGGCTTCTTTGAAGCGTTGCGATCAATCCTCTTCTAGAAGCACTCTTAGAAGCACTCTTAGAAGCCTTCACGTACTTGTCCAGAGTCCCCATGCCCCGTGCACGGCTCAGAACAGCAGATAGAACACGGACACGCTGAGGAGATAGAACGCTATCCCAGCGAACATGACGGGCAGCATCGCAACGCCAAACCACGACCCCGGCTCGTCAGCCCTGATATCGCGCCACCATAGAGTCGCGGCAACGCCGATTGCAACCAGGATGACCAATGCAAGCACTATCACCATGACCAACGCCGTCGCACGCCGACTCTGATAACCGTCAGCAAGCATTCGCATCAGGAAGGCGAAAAATGGCCAGCCGCCTGCAGCAACGCATGCGACTGAACCAAAAATGCTTTCTGACAGTGAACGGATGAGATGAGTTCTCTCACGTCTTGTCATCTGAAGAACAAAGCCAATGATGACCAGTACGGTCACCAGAACGACAACAACCGCCGCCCATGAAAGCAGACGCCTCTCTCGTTCACCAAAGGCGGATGGAGTGAGCAGGGAATGCAGCTGCATGGCAGCAAACACCAGCGAAATCAGCCCTGCAATGCCAGCGACTATTCGACCAATCCACTCGACCACAAGATCGCCACCTGCAGCGTTTGAAGTCTTGAATGGCCACCATGCGATGAACAGCGCGAGCAGCACCACTCCGGCAGCCAGGCTCCAGACAACCGCTCCCAGCCCAGGCAGCAGCAAGGTGCAGGCAAAGCTTCCCAGCAGCATAACAAGATAGAAAGCGAACTGAACGCCTGCAACCTTGCCCGTCAATGCCTTCTGCATCGTCTTCATCACCCTGTACCAGAGAGAGGTGGAGGAAGTCTTGTCACGCCTGTTTACCCGCACTTTGCCTTCAACCATGGTGTCAGCCTCAACATTCCTTGCAATCACAGGCTACAGCTCTAGGCTCATACTCCTGGAGCTCAGACCCTTTCCTGTGTAACAATGTAGCGTGAACTGTCCACAAGGGCTTGTACAAATGCAAGAAACCCTATGAGAACTCCAGGCCACGAGAAAATGAACGCATCGTGAACGGGGCATCTTCCACAGGTTTCTCAAGACTGTACAATTGAACTGCTTCATCAAGAATGGCAGTTCTTACATACTAAGGGGAACCAACGTGACCGACTTGACGCTGATGACGTTTGCAGCAGATCCTGCGTCCGTACTCCCTTCGCTTGCCTTGCTTTCTCACCGCGTCCGTGTGCTGCCGATGGATGCCGCATCGTTGGTGAAGATGCCAGAAAATACCATTCTGTTTCTCGACGCTCGAGATGATCTGGCAACCGCAAAGACCTTATGCAATCTCATCAGGGCCTCAGGCCTGTCCACACCGGTGTTGCTCATTCTCACCGAAGGTGGTTTCACGGTGGTCAACTCCTCGTGGGGCATTGCCGATGTGATCGTGAATTCCGCATCTCCGGCTGAAGTCGAGGCAAGGCTGCGCATCATATCGGAGCACAGCACAGGCAACGATACCGTCAGAACCAAATCGCAGCAGGTCAGCTCCCACAACGACGATGGGCAGATTCGTTCCGGCGAGCTCATCGTGGATACCAACGGCTATACAGCAAGCCTCTTTGGCCGTCCAATCGACCTGGCATACAAGGAATTCGAACTGCTGAAATACTTGGTACAGCATCCGGGAAGGGTGTTCACCCGCGCTCAGCTTCTTCAGGAAGTGTGGGGATACGACTACTATGGCGGCACTCGCACCGTTGATGTGCATATCAGAAGGCTGCGCGCCAAGCTCGGTGGCGAATACGAACACCTTATCGGGACCGTCCGCAACGTAGGATATCGCTTTGATCCTCCAGAAGGCAGCGAGCGCGAGGCACAGGCTCAGGAACAGGCAAAGCAATCAAGTCATTCGGAGCAGTAACCTGATTGTTCAACATTTTTTTAGGCAAGGACGGCACAGAGTTTGGCAAGGGAGACTCGGCAGCAGCGCAGTGACCGCATCCATGCGGATTATGACATTCTCACGAAGCTGTATCCTGACGCGCATTGCAGCCTCAACTTCGATTCCCCGTTCCAACTCGTCGTGGCAACGGTGTTAAGCGCCCAGACCACTGATATCGGCGTGAACAAGGTGACGCCAACGCTGTTTAAGCGCTATCCGACACCTGAAGCGCTTGCGGCAGCGAATCCAGAGGAATTGGAAGACATCATTCATTCGCTGGGTTTTTTCCGTTCCAAGGCGAAGCATCTGATAGGGCTTGGCAGTGCTCTGACCACAGAATTCGACGGCATCGTTCCACCGGTGATGGATCAGCTGATCACACTGCCCGGTGTCGGAAGAAAAACCGCCAACGTCGTTCTGGGCAATGCCTTTGGCATTCCTGGATTTCCTGTCGACACTCACGTCATGCGCGTCACCGGACGCCTGCGCTGGAGAACCGACTGGCGCTCGAAGCATCCCGATCCCGTGCATGTGGAACGAGAGATCACGTCGTATTTCCCTCCTGAAGAATGGACCGTGCTCTCCCATCGACTGATCTATTTCGGACGTGAATATTGCACCGCGCGCAGCAAGGATTGCCGCGAATGCCTGATGCAGGCAGCCCTTGACGCCGCCTCTGGTATACACTCGGCAGTATGACCAGCCACCGGGAAGACAACGAACCAGATCATGGCGGCATTCGCGCCTACGATGCCCCGCAAGGCGATTCCCATCGCAGGAACGGCTTCGTCTCATTCATCATTTTTCTTGTTATCGTGGCAGGGCTCGGCAGTGTCTGCTGGGGCGGCTGGCTGCTGTACAAACGTAAGGGTGTAAGTTTCGAACACGCAATTTCCATGCCTTCCAAGTCCGTCACCATCGCCAGCACTTCGGTTCCTCAATCCTTGGATGTGCGCAAAGATTCAGGAACCGGGGTTGAGCAGGCGCTCCTGAACAATGTCTATGAGACACTGGTTTCGCAAGATGCGTCAGGTGCTCCGGCACCTGGCATCGCACGATCCTGGACGATATCGTCGGATGGTCGCAGCTACACCTTCCATCTCCATGCGAGCATGCACTTCTCCAATGGCGATGCTCTCGATGCCTCTGACGTTGTCTGGTCCCTGCAGCAGATCATCACCAGCAAGTTCGTCGGTGCAGACGCTCTTGCCGATGTGACCGAAGTGTCACATTCGGACGCGTCAACGGTCACGATACGGCTGAAAAGCCCAGACCCTCTGCTGCTGCGGCAGCTCAGTGGGCGTGCCGGCATCGTCTATGACAGAACCGGCAAGATCGACTATGCGACGCAGGCTCTCGGCTCAGGACCCTACACGGTGAGCGGCTGGAAACCCGGCACGAAGCTTCAGCTCACGCTTGACACGAAGTATTGGGGCACTCAGCCTGCGGCTGTCACTCAAGCGACCTTCACATACTTCTCGGATGCTACTGCCATGGTGCATGCCCTGCAGAGCAGCAAGGTAGACATTGCCACACCCCTAGAACCGGATGCGATGGCGCAGGCGAGCAACGAGGCGAAAGACTCGAGATTCTCGCTGGTCACCGGAAAGAGCAACGACACACTGGCGCTGGTGTTCAACGCCCGAACGGATTCCGTGCTCTCGGACCAGCGCTTCCGCGAGGCAATTCGCTATATGCTCGACCATGCAAGCATCGTGGCAGCGCAGCATGGCACGGTAGCAGCCATTGGGGGGCCTCTCTCGCCGCTTGACGAGGGATATCAGGATGAAACCGGGCTCTTCCCACATGACACGGCCAAGGGCGCTCAGATGGCCTCGTATTTCTCACCGAGCTATTATCACGGCAGTCTACGATTCATTTACCCGCAATCCTATGGCCCTGCCATCGGTGCATTGGTGAAGGCGCAACTGGCTGCGGGAGGAGTTCCGGTCACGGTGACGATGGTCAGCGATGCAGATTGGCAGAACACGGTTGAAACGCAGCACGCTTTTGACATGACCCTCGCACCCATGGCAGGGGCCGAGGATGCAGCCACCTTCGCTGATCCCGCCTCGCTGAGCGGATATGACAGTCCCGACGCACAGCAGGCATGGAAAAGCGTCAAGGCATCGAAGAATGATGCAGATTGCTTGAAGAACATGGCCTCATATGCCACAACCGTGGCAACGCAATCGCCCGTCGACTGGCTCTACGTCTCGACGCCAGTTACGGCATACAACCACACGGTTACGAACGTGCCGTCGAATTCAACTGCCGAATACTTTCCAGTGCGAGGCATAGGCTCTGCTCAATAACACTGTTCAATAACACTGTTCAATAACACTGTTCAATAACACTGTTCAATAACCAGGCTCCCCCTGAAGCTTCATGGATGCAGGTTCACGATGCCGCATTCGATTGGGATTGCGCGAATATACGCCTGCCACCTCACTCCTGATGGCGATGATCTCTTTGTCACGCTAAATTCATACACTTGCGTGTATGACTGAGAAGCAAGGATCAATATCCGCTCAACTGACACCACTCCCCGACCGCGTTGCGGTCGATGGGCTGGAAGCCAAGTGGCAGAAGCAATGGGAAACATCTGGCATCTATCAATTCAAGCATAATCGCGAGCGCTCGAAGGTGTATTCGATTGATACGCCGCCGCCCACGGTTTCAGGTCATCTCCACGTCGGCCACGTATTCTCGTACACGCACACCGATGTCATAGCACGATACAAGCGCATGCAAGGCTATGACGTGTTCTATCCGATGGGATGGGACGACAACGGTCTGCCTACCGAAAGGCGCGTGCAGAATTACTACGGCGTGCGCGTCGACACCTCACTGCCCTACGATCCCGACTTCAAGCCACCGTTCGAAGGCACCGAAGGCAAGAAGCTCGAAGCGCGCGATCAGGTTCGCGTCTCACGCCAGAACTTCATTGAACTGTGCGAGAAGCTGACGGCGCAGGATGAACGGCAGTTCGAAGATCTGTGGCGCTCGCTCGGACTTTCCATCGACTGGACCCAGACCTATCACACCATCGGCGAGCACCCACGCAGAGTCGCTCAGAAGGCCTTCCTGCGGAACCTCGCTCGCGGAGAGGCCTATCAGCAGGATGCGCCGGGTCTGTGGGATGTCACCTTCCAGACGGCTGTGGCTCAGGCAGAGTTGGAATCTCGCGAATACCCCGGTTTCTATCACAAGATAGCCTTCCGCTTTGCAGATGGCACGCCGATCTACATTGAAACGACACGTCCCGAATTGCTTGCCGCCTGCGGAGCCCTGATTGCGCACCCAGACGATGATCGGTACAAGCAATACTTTGGTCAGAAGGTGTATTCACCCTTGTTCAAGGTACCTGTGCCCATTCTCGCGCATCCTGCCGCCGAGATGGATAAGGGCGCCGGCATCGCCATGTGCTGCACCTTCGGCGACGTCACGGATGTCGAGTGGTGGCGTGACCTGAAGCTGCCGACACGTTCGATTCTTCAGCGCAATGGCCGCATCGTCGGCGACACTCCTGATTGGATCACCGACAGCCACGGCCGTGAAATCTTTGCCGAAACCTCCGGCAAAACCGTATTCACTGCCCGTAAGATCATCGTCGACGAACTTCGCGAATCTGGCGATCTTGAAGGCGAGCCAACCCCGACCAAGCGTATGACGAACTTCTATGAGAAGGGCGACAAGCCACTCGAAATCGTCACCTCACGCCAGTGGTATCTGCGCAATGGCGGTACTGACGAAGCGCTCAATGCCGAACTCATCAACCGTGGCAAGGAGTTGAACTTCCACCCCGACTTCATGCGCGTGCGCTATGACAACTGGGTACACGGATTGAATGGCGACTGGCTGATTTCACGTCAGCGCTTCTTCGGTGTCCCGTTCCCACTGTGGTATCCGGTCAAGGCGGATGGCGAAACCGATTATGCGCATCCCATCACGCCTGACGAGGCAGAACTGCCAATCGATCCGACGAGCGACGTCCCTGACGGATTCGATGCCTCACAGCGCAACCTTCCTGGTGGATTCATCGCCGAAAACGACATCATGGACACGTGGGCAACAAGTTCTTTGACACCTCAGATCGTGACGCATTGGGCTGAGCCGGGCGAAGAGAATGAGGCGCTGTTCAAAGCCACGTTCCCGATGGATTTGCGTCCGCAAGGTCAGGACATCATTCGCACCTGGCTGTTCAGCTCAATTGACCGCGCCCATCTTGAGAATCACTGTCTGCCGTGGTCCAACGCCACGCTGTCCGGCTGGATTCTCGATCCCGATCACAAGAAGATGAGCAAGTCCAAGGGCAATGTCGTGGTGCCCAATGAGCCTATCAAGAAATTCGGTGCCGACGCAGTACGATACTGGGCTTCATCGGCACGTCTGGGACTCGATGCCACCTATGACGAGGGGCAGATGAAGATTGGTCGCAGACTGGCCATCAAGCTGCTCAACGCCACCAAGTTCGCTCTGGCCATCGGACGTGAAGACGAGCAGCATCATGTTGCATCTGCCGCGAAGGTGACATGGAATCCACAGGATGTCACTGAAACCATTGACCGTTCGGTGCTCACCCGCTTGGGCGAGGTGATTGCCGCAGCCAGCGACTCACTTGAGTCCTATGAGCATTCGAAGGCCTTGGAAACAATCGAGAGCTTCTTCTGGGACTTCTGCGATGACTACATCGAGCTGGCCAAGAACCGAGCCTACGGCACTGCCGATGCCACAGGCAAGATTCCCGATGCCGCTGCCGTGCAGTCCGCTCGCACGACGCTGGGTCTTGGATTGGATGCCTTCACACGTCTGCTGGCACCGTATCTTCCCTTCTCCACCGAGCAGGTCTGGAGTTGGATGCATGATGGCGCTGGTTCGGTTCATGTCGCTCAGTGGCCCAAAGCCGCTGTCTATGCCGAAGCAGGCGATGGCGTGAATGCTGCAGTGCTCACCTGGTCAGGCAATGCTCTCGCCGAGCTGCGCAAGATCAAGTCAGAGGCCAAGGTTTCCATGCGCACACCCATTACCTCCGTAACGTTGAAGCTTCCTGCCGAAGCGGAAGATGCCGTGCGCTCCTCACTGATTGACATAGCAGAGGCCGGTCGAGTCACAGGCGAAATCACGATAGAAATCGCCTCAACCGCTGATGCAGGTACGGGCGCCAGTGCTGATTCAGATGCGAGTGCTGATTCCGATGCTCAGGATGGGGACACGCCTTCGATCAAGGTCATTTCCAGCACCCTTGGCGAACCACCGGCGAAGAAGCCTCGCAAGTAACTCAGCAATCGGCATGCCAGTGCGATTCAGACAGCAGTGTGATTCAGTCGCGATGCTGTCTGAATCACACTGACATGCCGAATTTCTTGAGACCGTGCCGCTTCAGCCGGTCTCGATGTCAGGTCTCACGCAAAGACGTCAAGGACACCGGGGTCACCTCCAGCATCGGCTATGCGCTTATGACGTTTTTTCGCTTCGGTGACCACGAATTCGCGATACATCTCGGCAATTTCCGGATCGAGTCCTGCTGCCTCTGCGATGCTGTGCAAGCGAGCGATCTGGCGCTCCTCGCGTTTATAGTCCGCTGGAGCGAATCCAGCCTGAGCTTTCACCACGCCAACCCTGGAAGTATATTTGAACCGTTCTGCAAGCAAGGACACGATTGCAGTGTCAACGTTGTCGATTGACTGTCTCAACTCTTTTATCTGCGCCACCGAGCGTGCCGTCTCCGGATTCTCTGCAGCCATGTGACGGTCAATCGTGGTGGAATGCTCTTCTTCGTGTTCGTCTTCGTGTTCAGATTCGCTCATGAACTCAAGAATAGCTTCCGGCTTCAACCATTCTCAATGCCCCTTACGCACAATGTCCCCAACACCTTGATTACGGCATTGAGGACATGGTGGAGGCAATCCTTACGGAATCAGAGGCTCATGCCTGCGGAATGTTCTGCGTCAGCGCGGCAAGGAAGTCCTTGTTGGTTGCCGTCTTCTTCAGACGAGGCACCAACGTCTGGTATGCCTGTTCAGGTTCCATGCCACCGAATGCGCGGCGAAGGCGATAGACGATTGACAGCTCCTGTGGTGGGGTAATGAGCTCTTCACGGCGCGTGCCGGAAGCGTTGATGTCGATGGCTGGGAACATGCGCTTTTCTGACAGTTCGCGGGACAGTCGCAACTCCATGTTGCCCGTTCCCTTGAACTCTTCGAAGATGACCTCGTCCATCTTCGAACCGGTTTCCACCAAGGCAGACGAAATGATGGTCAGAGAACCACCATTTTCAATGTTGCGCGCCGCTCCGAAGAACTTCTTAGGCGGGTACAGTGCCTGAGCGTCGACACCGCCGGAAAGAATGCGGCCGGATGCAGGTGCTGCAATGTTGTATGCACGAGCCAGACGAGTCATCGAATCAAGCAAAACGACAACATCCTGTCCAAGTTCGACCAGACGCTTGGCGCGTTCGATGGCGAGTTCTGCGACGGTCGTATGATCGGATGCCGGACGGTCGAAGGTTGAGGAAATGACCTCACCCTGCACCGTTCGCTCCATATCGGTAACCTCTTCAGGTCGTTCATCGACGAGCACCACCATCAGATGCACCTCAGGATTGTTCGTGCTGATGGAATTGGCAATGTTCTGCAAGGTGATTGTCTTGCCGGCCTTTGGCGGAGAAACGATCAGGCCACGCTGCCCCTTGCCAATCGGCGATACGATGTCAATCAGTCGGCCGGTAATCTTGTTCGGCTGAGTCTCCATGCGCAGGCGTTCCTGCGGATACAGAGGCGTGAGCTTACTGAAATGAGGACGCGAGGATGCCTCTTCCACGCTCATGCCATTGATGGTGTCAATGGACTGCAACGGCACGAACTTCTGCCGCTGATTGCGTCGCTCGCCCTCATGCGGTGGACGAATCGAGCCGTGAACGGCATCGCCTTTGCGCAGGCTGTACTTCTTGACCTGTCCCATCGACACATACACATCGTTGGGACCTGGCAGATAGCCGGAAGTGCGAATGAAGGCGTAGGAATCAAGCACGTCTACGATGCCTGCAACGGGTACGAGCTCCTCCTGCCTTGCATCATCGCGCTTGTCTTCATCGCGGGATTCGAAGTCACGATTGCGTTCACGACGGTTGCGACCCCTGCGATCATTGCTGCGCTCGTTACGGTCGTTACGCTCGTTACGATCAGCATTGTCATTGCGATTGTTGCGCTCACGACGGTCATGGCTGCGACGATTGCCGTCCTGGCTGTCGCCGTGTTCATCGTTCTGACGACGCGAGGAACGTTCGCTGCGATTGGGCAGCGCTGCCAGAATGTCATCGAGATCGCGAACGTTTTCATGGTCTTGCTCAGCGTTATCGTCGACGGCGTCGTGCTTGCGGCTTCTCTTGCGCAGTGGGAGTGCGACACCTGTGGAACTCTCCGAGTCACGGTGCCCTCCACGACGGCTATCCTGCCGGTCTGCGCCACGCTTGTCATGGTCACGCTGGTCACGCTGATCATGGCGCTCTTCACTGTGGCCTGACTCTGCATTGTCTATGCCCAGCACATCGAACAGATCATTCGAACGGTTCTGCTGCTGAACTCCCTGCTGAGCCGCAGCGTCAGAGGATTGAGCACCCTCGCGTGATGCGGTTTCCTTCGTAGCTGAGCTCTTCCGAGTACGTCTACGAATCAAAGAACGTTCTTCTGGAAGGTTTTGCGTAACCGGTGTCTGCTGACTTGCATCGGTCGATGCAACTGAAGTGTTCAACGATGGTGCTTGCTTTGGAGCCCGAACAGTTACACCTGCGGGGGCAGCGCCACCGGAGCGTGCGGCCTGTATGGTCTCAACAAGTTTTGACTTGCGCATGGTGGATGTGCCGCGCAGACCCATCTGCTTGGCGAGCTCCTTGAGCTCAGGCAGTTTCATATCATCAAGATTTTGGCTTGTTGCCACTGTATAATGCCTTTCCTACCGCTCGCTGACAAAGTGTCAGGCGTGGCTTGAAAATGATTGCAGATTCATCTGCATATGAATATCCGAGGCTGTCCCAGCAATCGGACTCCACACACTCTACAACGCCCCATGGATTCTTGCAAAATAAAACGCCAGCTAGCCCGAATATGGAAATCCGGCTGGGCGGACTATCCCGCTCAGCCGGATTCTCGACATGCTCGCTTCAGTCAAGCATCATGAACATTGACGAACGATGCGCAACGATGACCTGATCAGTTCGATTTCTCTTCGTGATAGCTTTTCTCGGTGTTGACATTCCACACATTGCGCTTGGATGTTCGTCCAGTCTCAATGTTCTTGACAGCTTCCATCGCCGTCGCCATCGAATGATCCTGGTTGTTGTAATGGTGCTGGCCATTGCGCCCGACACAATACAGGTTGCCGAAGGAATCCAGCCATTCAACCAGTTCCGGCATCTGTGGGTAGGTGTCGAAGTATGCAGGATATGCCTTCGGGACCTCTTCGCGATGCGAGTCGAGAACGTCCTGCGGGCCACTGATGATGCCCATGCGCGTTAACTCGTTGATGGCGAACTTCTTGGCCTCGTCCTCGGACAGATTCCAGAAGTCATCACCCTCGTCGCAGAAGTATTCCAAACCTATCCATACGGTATTCTCAACGTCCTTGACGAGATACGGGCTCCAGTTGTTGAAAATCTGCAGACGTCCAACCTTGTATCCCGGATCCTGCACGTAAATCCAGCAGTCAGGAACGATTGGCGGATGTCCAAGCGTCGGGATGCTCGTGGTATTGCGAATCCTCAGTTTCTTCACCAGCAGACCGACCGTGACGAAGTCACGATAGGGCAGACCATTGGCGATATGCTGCATATCCTTGGGAGCGGACTGCGGCGAAGCGGCGATGGCATGGACGAGATCCTTCACCGGCATCGAAGAAATGACCTGATCCGCTTTCAATTCGACGCGCTTACCGTCGGCATGGGTGTATACCACGCCCGAAATCTTGCCTTCGTTCTGATCGATTTCGACCACGCGTGCATCGGTAAGCACCTTGACGCCTGCTTTGGTGCAACGCTCCTCAACGGTTTCCCAAAGCTGGCCAGGTCCAAGCTTCGGATACCAGAATTCCTCGATAAGGCTGGTTTCAACCTCGTGGGCATCGCGCTTCTTCGGCAAGATCTTCATCACGGCATTCTTGAGCACGCCAATGATGCTCAGGCCCTTCACGCGCTGCGCGCCCCAGTCTGCACTGATCTGACTCGGTGAACGTCCCCACAGCTTCTCGGTGTACCCTGCGAAGAACATTGAATAGAGCTTGCGCCCGAAACGGTTGATGTAGAAGTTTTCAAGATTATCTTCGGGCAGTTTATGAACGCACGACTTCAGGTAGCTGAAGCCAGCCTCCATCGTCAGCTTGAATCCCAATGCCTTCAAGGTATTTGGCGACAGCGAGATTGGATAATCGAAGAAGTGATGATTCCAGAAGATTCTTGACACTCGGTGGCGCTTCAGCATCACCTTGTCGGTCTTCTCAGGATCTGGACCACCTGGTTCCAGATCGTGGTGACGCCCCAGCTTCTTGTCATCGAATGAAGGAGCACCCTGCAGCGGAAGCATAGTCTTCCACCACTCCATGATTCTGTCATCCTTGGAGAAGAAACGGTGTCCGCCGATATCCATGCGGTTGCCATTATGCTTTACAGTCCTCGAAATGCCACCAAATTGCTTGGTTGCCTCCAGAACGGTGACATCATAGTCACTGTTTCCGTCCTTGACGAACTCCCAAGCGGCAGTCAGACCTGCCGGTCCACCGCCGACAATCACGATTGATTGTCTGTCTTGCGAATCCTTATCCGTGGATTGCTGTTCAGCCACAGCAACCTCCTTACAGTCTTTGTCGTGGCACGTGTATGCCATTACCACAATATCTGAAACCTGAACAACACTACATTTTCGAAGAAATTATGGCATCTCTTCTGGAATGTCAATGTCAGACTTCTGCACTTCTTCCACATTCACATCCTTGAATGTGACAATGCGGACATTTTTAACGAATCTGCTTGAGCGATATACATCCCATACCCAGGCATCGGTTAATTGCACATCGAAATATACGTCATTGCCAGCTGAACGCACGTTGAAGTCAACCTTGTTGGCCAAATAGAAGCGTCGTTCAGTCTCGACAACATAGGTGAAGAGCTTGATGACATCCCTGTATTCACGATACAGGGCAAGTTCTGCCTTGGTTTCGTAATTATCGAGATCCTCAGCACTCATATGTCAGTCTTTCCGTTCTTCCGGGGTCTGCTTGTGTTTATTCCCTAGACTACGCCACCATGCGCGCTTTGATGGTTTTCTGTCAGTCTGGTTATATGGCCATTCAACCTGATCTGGAACCTCCTCGCCATCCGTTCTGCCACTGCCGAAATGCCAGTTCGACGACGGGTTGGCATCATAGTGCTCCTGGTGCTGCCGCTGCGACGTCGAATGACCATTGCCACTGCCGCTCGATTGCGAGGCAAGAGACGCGTGCTCACTCTCGCCGCTGTGGAGTGCATCGTCGCCGGAAACGAAATCTTTCTGGACGTCAGATTGCGATGCCACTGGCGACGAGGCATGAGCATCTGAGTTCACATTCGAGGCTTGCCCAGACTCTGAGGTGTTTGCATACGAACTCTGCTCGCTGGCACTGATATGCCCTTTGCCGATTCTGTCGGCCACGATACCGCTCTTATTCTCAAGATGATGCAGTTCAGGCGTTATGTGCTGCATCGTCATCGCCTCTTTGACACCAGGGTTTTCCTCAAAGACATGCATGCCAAAGGCGTCAAGCGAACGTATCGGATCATATTCATCCACCAGCGAATCCATGACGATCAGATCCTGATACTTGCCCGCGCTGGCATCCCACAATGCGTCACGCGATACCCCTAGCGGCAGGAATCCAAGCGACTGATACACCGAGATGGAGCGCGTGTTCTTCTCAGGAACGCTCACCCAAATGCGGTGCAAGCCCAAGCCAACCGGCTCGGGGGCAAAACCATAGGTCATGACGCGCGGCATCGCATCCCTTGAATACCCGCGACCTCGATAATCCTTGCCCAATACCACCTGGATGCGAGCGGAACGAGCCCAACCGTCAATGTCAATGAGGAAGATCATGCCGATGATGCGGTCGGCATCAGATTCGTCAGCAGATTTGTTGTCAGCATCGCGATCCGTGGGTTCGGCAACCAATGCCCACGCGATGGTACGCCGGAATTCAGGATCTCCTACACCGGAATCCACGGTTTTCTGACCCCACGCCCATGCCACTGAGCGACGAACCCAGGTACGCACCACGGCACGTTCGGCCTGCCTGTCCTTGCCGGTGATTCCCGAGGCGTTGTAGAAGGCTTCCAGCTCTTCCATGCGCGCGAGATCATCGAGCGTGGCGGGGCGTAAATGCACCATCTCACCCTTGATTTCAGGAATGATGATGCGCTCCGGAAGCTCTCTCGACTGACCGGATAAGGACGTGTCCTCAGTGCTGCGTGTCATAATGCCACTCTCGAATTCGACGGTTTTTTATCCGATACGATAGTACTGCGGTATCTCCACCGTTGGTATAACCAACGTAGAATCGTTGAAAAAGTACCTTTGCATTCCGCCGATCATCGAGAAACTTCCGAGCACAACCTGACGTTCAGGTCGTGCCCAGCCGTTTCCGATCATAACCGGCGGAAAGCGTAGGCCACGAATCAACCCTGATGAATCTTCTGCATCACGATCTTGCTGACGGCCTTGGCATCTGCCTGGCCATGCGTTGCGCGCATCACGGCACCGATGATCGCTCCCATCGGCTTCATGTTGCCCGAACGCAGCTTGTCAGCAATGTCTGGATTCTTGTCCAAAGCCTCCGTGACGGCACTTTCCAACGCGCCATCGTCAGAAACAACCTGATAGTTATGCTTGGCAACGACCTCGGCAGGCGTTCCCTCACCGGCGAGCACGCCAGCTACGGTCTGCTTGGCGAGCTTATCGTTGAGCTTGCCAGCGGTCACCAGATTCTGAACATCGGCAACGTCTTGTGGCGTGATCGAAAGCTCTTCGAGCGACACACCCTGTTCGTTGGCGATTCTGGACAGTTCGCCCATCCACCACTTGCGAGCGCCAGCCGCATCGCTTCCAGCCTTCACGGTCTCTTCGATCAGATCAAGCGCTCCTGCGTTCACCGCGTCGCGCATCTCCAGATCAGAGAATTTCCATTCGGCTTTCAAGCGTGCTCTGCGTTCACGCGGCATTTCTGGCATATGCGCCGCCAATTCATCGATATGGCTTTTGGTGACGTGGACCATGACCAGATCAGGATCGGGGAAGTAGCGATAATCGTTGGCGTCGGACTTCACACGGCCACCGGCTGTGGTCTGCGAGGCTTCATCCCAGTGACGGGTCTCCTGAAGGATTTCCCCACCCTTGTCGAGAATGGCGGCCTGACGGCGAATCTCGTATACGAGTGTCTTCTCGATGCCTTTGAATGAGTTCACATTCTTGGTTTCGGAACGCGTGCCCAATGGATCCTGTGGCGTCTTGCGCAGCGAGATGTTCACATCGGCGCGCATGTTGCCCTGCTCCATCCGAGCGTGGGAAATGTTCAGTGCACGAACGATGTCACGAATCGTGCGAACATAGGCTCCTGCGATTTCTGCGGCCCGTGCGCCCGCACCCTCGACAGGCTTGGTCACGATCTCAATCAGCGGCACGCCTGCACGGTTGTAGTCGCAGAGGGAATGGTCCGCACCCTCGATGCGGCCATCGGCACCGCCGACATGCGTGTTCTTGCCAGCGTCGTCCTCAACGTGTGCACGCTCGATCGGTACGCGGAACATCTCGCCGTCATCCAGTTCGACGTCAAGGTATCCGTTGCCGTTCAAGGGCTTGTCATACTGGGATATCTGGTAGTCGCGCGGCATGTCAGGGTAGAAGTAGTTCTTGCGTGCGAACTGGCTCCATTCGGCAATGTCGCAGTGCAATGCGAGACCAAGCTTGATTGCGTAGTCGATTGCGGTTTTGTTGACGACGGGCAAGCTACCAGGCAGGCCGAGCGATACCGGCGTCAACTGCGAGTTTGGTTCGCCACCGAATTCAATGTGCGCCGGGCAGAACAGCTTCGTGTTCGTACTGAGCTCGACGTGGACTTCGAGACCGAATACCGGATCGTATTTCTTGACGGCATCGGCAAATTTCATCAATGTATCAGCCATGATTCTTTCCTTTACGATGCTTACTTGGCGAGGCTCTCAAGCCATGGGGTCTTCATGGATTGCAGCATCGGGCCTCCGCGTGACTGATCGAGCGCCGCTTCGAGTGCTGCGGCGGGCTTGTACATAAGATCGTCGCGCATCTGCGGTGCGAAGAACTGGAATCCAACGGGAAGCCCATCGTCGCTCAAGCCCGCAGGGATGGACATGGCTGGCACGCCTGCAAGGTTTGCAGGAATCGTGGCAACATCCTCCAGGTACATGGTCAGAGGATCGTTCATTTTTTCACCGAACTTGAATGCGGTGCTGGGACTGGTCGGAGAGACCAGCACATCGCACTGCTTGAACGCGTTCTCGTAGTCACGAATGATCAGCGTTCTGACCTTCTGCGCCGAACCGTACCATGCGTCGTAGTAACCGGCGGACAGTGCGTAGGTGCCAAGAATGATGCGGCGCTTGACCTCGTCGCCAAAGCCAGCCTCACGCGTGGCTGCCATCATATTGGCCGCAGTCTGGTCGGTGCCCTCAGGAGGCATCACGCGCAGACCATAGCGCATGCCATCGTAGCGGGCAAGATTGCTTGATACCTCGGAAGGCATGATGATGTAGTACGCGCCAAGAGCATAGGACAGGTGCGGGCATGAGACTTCAACGACCTCGGCACCCATGTTCTCGAGAGCCTTCAACGCCTCGTCAAAGCGAGCCTGCACGCCGGGCTGGAATCCCTCGCCCGAAATCTCCTTGATAAGGCCAACCTTCATGCCCTTCAAGTCCATCTTCTGACCTTCGCGGGCCGCCTTCACTATTGATGGCAGAGACTTGGGGATGGATGTGGAATCATGTTCGTCGTAGCCGCCGATGAGTTCGTGAAGCAGTGCGGAATCGAGAACCGTTCGTGACACTGGACCGATTTGGTCAAGCGAGGAAGCCATGGCAATGGCACCAAAGCGTGACACCCCGCCATAGGTGGGTTTAACGCCGACCGTGCCGGTGAGTGCGCCAGGCTGTCGAATTGAGCCGCCAGTATCGGTACCCAAAGCGAGCGGAGCTTCGAAGGATGCCACAGCTGAAGCCGAACCACCGCCGGAACCTCCGGGAACCCGTTCGGTGTCCCAAGGGTTATGGGTTGTGGTGTAGGCACTGTGCTCGGTTGATGAGCCCTGTGCGAATTCATCAAGGTTCGTCTTGCCCAGGATCGGCATTCCTGCTGCCTTGATCTTCGTGATGACGGTTGCATCGTATGGTGGAACCCAACCCTGAAGAATCTTCGAGGCAGCTGTTGTCTCAATGCCCTTGGTGACGATCATGTCCTTGATTGCGATAGGCACGCCGGCCAGTTCCGGCAGACCTTCGGTCTCTCCGGCCGCATGCTTCTTGTCGAAGGCATCGGCCTGTTTCAAGGCCTCATCTTTGGAAACATGCAGGAAGGCTTGGATACTTGGCTCGGCTGACTCGATGACCTTCAGCTCCGACTCAACCAGTTCACGGCTTGAAACTTCATTATGCTGTATTTTTTCAGCCATTTCGGCTGCCGACAGTGTGACCAGATCGTTCAGTCTGGAATTATCCTGTGATGACATACTCGAGTTCACTCCTCACCCATGATGCGCGGTGCAACGAACATGCCATCCTCGGTAGCAGGCGCATCCGCCAAAGCCTGCTCCTGGGTCAACGGCGTTGCGGCAACGTCTGGGCGCAGATACGCCTCAAGAGGTACCGGATTTGCGGTTGGTGGGATATCGTCTGAAGCGACTTCCTGGACTTTTGCAATGGCATCGGCGATCACATTCAATTGGCCTTGCATTCGCGTGACTTCTTCATCAGTCAACGCGATACGGGCGAGATCACCAAGATGCTCGATTTCTTCACGTGTGAATGTTGGCATAGTCCACATCATATGTGTTCAGTGTGACACAGAGCTGACCCAGGGTTTACGAGTTATACGCCGGTTTTGCACGCTGCGCTATCCATGCGTGCATGGCGACCGCGGCGGCTGCGCCCGCATTTATTGAGCGAACGGAACCGTACTGCGATATGTACACGACATCATCGGCCAGTTCAAGAGCCTTGCGTGACAGGCCTGGACCCTCGGCACCGAAAATCATGAGGCAATGCTCCGCAAAGCTGTAGGATTCGATGGGAACCGACCCTGGAACGTTGTCGATGGCGATGATTCGGGTGCGGACATGGTCGTGTTCGTCTCTGTCACGGATTTCTTCTATCAAAGCTTCGATGCTGGGGCTATGTTCGACATGCTGGTAGAGTTCCGTCATCAGCGCACCCTTGCGATTCCACTTGTGAGGACCGACAATATGCACGGTTCGGGCAGCGAATGCGTTTGCGGTTCTGACCATCGAACCTATGTTGAAATCGTGGGTCCAGTTCTCAATCGCCACTTCAAAACCATGCCGTCCCTTATGGTCCAGATCGACTCGGATCGCCTCGACCGTCCAGTAGCGGTATTGGTCAAGAACGTTGCGATGATCGCCCTCATCGAGCAGTTCTGTATCGAAGCGTGGGTCGAACTGTGAGGAATCGGGATCGTCCGGTCGGGGTTCATCTGGATGTGTTTCTTGCCATGGACCTACGCCTATGGGGCGAAAGTCTGGTTCTCCTGAGGCCAGGGCTGCCTTCGTCACTTCGTTAGGTTCCCTCACGCTTGAACATCCTTCGTGCCGTGTTCGGATTCAGCAGGCTCAGATTCAGCGGTCGTTGCCGCATCGGCAGGAGACATCAATCGCAATGCGTCTTCGTCAAATACCATGACAAACGGAATTTGTGCACGTTCCTGCGTCGTTGGATTCACGGCTTCAATTGTGAATGTCTGTGAACTCGACTCCGACTTGGGCGAATGTTCGAATTGCCGTCGTGATCCAATCAGGCTGGCAATGGCGACAACCGTGGCACCTTCCTTGGCGATGATGCCAAAGTCAAGTCCCAGTTCATTGCCATCGCGCAAGGTAACCAGCGAAGAGGTTTGAATATATGATTTCTCGCTCAGCCATGAATCGACCAGCAGCACCCTTTCCCCCGCTATGGAAGGTCCCTTGATGCTGGGATACACGAAATCCATGACGAATGCGTTCAATGCGGCACCCTGTGCATTGGCTGCATGAATAATCGCGTCGACAATCGGCACAGCGGCCGAGGTGAGCGCCCCCACCGCATCAAAATCTGAAAGACCGTACCCGCGTTGCTGCAATGACTCGATCAACACCTTGCCGACAAGCATCGCACCACGATGTTCGAAGGTGACATCAGCCAGTTCGCTGAATGCCTTGCCCTCTATGGATTGCGCAAGCTTTGTGGCAAGAATCGTGCGAGAATCGTCACTCAATGCTTCTGAACCATGTTTCGACTTCATGGCTACAGCCTAGCTCATGAGTTCGAGACGGTGCCATCGCTGGTTTCACCGTCGTTTTGAGTATCAACGTCGTCATGAGTGTCAACGTCGTCAGGATCGACCAGTTCAGCTGCCGTGAGCTCTCTGATATCGGCATTATTGGGTTCTATCGGGCTCACCTCTGCGATGACTTTTGAACTGTCGAGTTTCTCGAGCTTGCGGGCGGTGACCAGCACCCGAGATTCGAGCGTCGCTGCGAACTTGTTATATGCCTTGACTGAATTGCTGATTGACTTGCCCAGTGCGCTGGCGTGCGATCCCAAGGTGTAGAGGCGGTCATACAAACGGCGGGTCAACTCGAACAAGGTATTGGCATCATCGCTCAAGCTCTGCTGCTGCCATGCGTATGCGACGGATTTCAGGACAGCCCAGAGCGTTACCGGCGAGGTAAGTGCAACCTTGCGATTAAACGCGTCATCCATCAATGCTGGATCGGATTCCAACGCCGCCTGCAGCAGTGATTCATTGGGGATGAAGGCGATAACAAAGTCAGGAGCCGTTTTGAACGCATTCCAGTACGCCTTGTCGCCCAATGCCCTGACATGCTCGCGCAGATCCTTCGCATGCGCCTTCAAGAGTTCCGAACGACGATTGATTTCATCCTCCGAAGCCGTATCCGGAATCTCGCACGCCCGCTGATAGTTGGAATATGGAGCCTTGGCATCGATGGGAATGCTTTTACCGCCAGGAAGATGCA